>CAXTCF010000010.1:0-57823 GCA_964242945.1 uncultured Rhizobiaceae bacterium
GCCCCCGCTGCACTTCCCACCCGAAGCGTTTACTTCCCATAAACGGAACTCTCGCGAGGACCGGAAAAACCAAAAGGCGGGGCCGAGTGCAACTCGCCCCGCCTTTTGCCGGGTAGTGCCTGAAAAGGACGAAAGCGTGACGGCTCAGACGCGCGCGGGCCGTCCGCCGGCCCCGGCGACGAGAGCCGGCTTCGGCGTGGCGGGCAGCAGGCCTTCGCGCTGCGCCCGCTTGCGGGCCAGCTTGCGGGCGCGGCGGACGGCTTCCGCCTTTTCGCGGGCGCGCTTCTCCGACGGCTTCTCGTAATGGCCGCGCATCTTCATCTCGCGGAAGATGCCCTCGCGCTGCATCTTCTTCTTCAGGGCACGAAGGGCCTGATCGACATTGTTGTCGCGGACGAGTACCTGCACGGGCAATCCTTCTTTCGCGGCCCTTTGGCCCAGGTTGTCTTGTCTGGCATCAAGCGCGACGGCGCCGTCAGCCTGGTTCGGGTGGTCTGTTCTAAAGGTGCCTGCAAACGGCAAAACACCTCCACAGCGTCGCCGCCGGGAAATTTCGCGCGGGCTTCTAGCAGAATCACTTCTTCTTGTCGAGCCTCAGGCGTGGTCCCGCGCCCGTGTTCCCGCGCCCTGCTCGATCGCCGACGGTTGAGACGGGTCCGCAGCTGCGAAGCGCCGCGCAACTGCCCAGCCGAGCAGAGCGGCCAGAAGCAGGATACCGGCGGCTATAAGGAAGGAAAAACCGGACGAGGCAGGGCCGCCGCCTACGGTCGCCGTATAGACGGCGCCGAAGAAGAGCGGCGAGATGATGCCGGCGATCGCGTTCACGCTGTTGTTGGCGCCCTGAAGCTGCCCCTGCTCGGACTCGCCCACCCGCCGGGTCATCAGCGACTGGATCGTCGGCATGGCGAGGCCCCAAAGCGCGTTGGGAATCATGGCGAGCGTGAACGCCAGTCCGGTCGGCGCGAGGCCCATGCAGGCGATGCCGGCCGCTCCGCCGAAAAGCCCGATCACCATGGTGCCGCGGTCGCCGAACCGTTGCACCGCGCGGCCGGTTACGAGCCCCTGCATCGCCATGTCGAGCGCGCCGACCAGCGCCAGGACGAGGCCGACCTGGAACGCCGTCCAGCCGTAGCGATACTGCGCATAGAGCACGAACACCGCGGAGAAGACGTGGTGGGAGAAGAACAGGAGGAAGTTGACCGCGGCAAGCCCCGTCAGTTCGCCGTGCCGGCCAAGCAGCCGGAAGGCGCCGAACGGGTTGGCGCGACCCCAGGAAAACGCCATGCGCCGCTCTGGCGGCAGGGACTCCGGCAGGATCAGAAGCCCGTAGAGGAAAGCCACGCCGGTCAGCGCCGCCGCCGCCCAGAAGGGCGCGCGGGGCGACCACTCGCCGAGCAGGCCGCCCAGAACCGGGCCGAGGATGAAGCCGCCGCTGAAGGCAGCGCCGATCAGCCCGTAGGCTCTGGCGCGCTTTTCCGGCTCGGTGATGTCCGCCATGTAGGCGAACGCCGTGGTGAACGCGGACGAGGTGATGCCCGCAATGATGCGCCCCACGGCGAGCCACCAGAGGTTCGGCGCCAGGGCCATCAGCACCCAGTCGGCCGCCATGCCCGCGCAGGAGATCAGGATCACCGGGCGGCGGCCGTAACGGTCGGAGATCGAGCCGATCAGCGGCGAGAACACGAACTGCATGGCCGCCCAGAGCGCGACGAACAGCCCGTTCAGCCAGCCGGCATCGGCGTTGGAGCCGGCGAACTCCTCGATCAGCATCGGCAGCACCGGGATGACGATGCCCATCGACAGGATGTCGAGAACTGCCGTGACGAGGATGAATGCGGTCGCAGCCGTGCGCCGCGAGCCTGTGATGGTGTTCATCGGCGACAACCTTCCGGGATGGCGCGGTATAGAGACGGTTTGGGCGGGACGCCATCCCCGGCGCAGTTGCACCCGCTAGCGGACGGGTTCCAGCCAGCCGCGGTAGTGCACGAGGAGGCCGAGGAGCGGCAGCGCGATGGGAACATCGAAGCGGAAGCGTCCGTCCTCCTCCCATTCCCGCGCGAGGCTGCGGGGCGCAAGCCGCAGCGGCAGCGGGAGGCCCGCGACGTTCCAGCCGGCCATCCGCATCGCGAGGCCATTCTCGTCGGAGGGCAGAGCGAAGCGGAAGGCCAGCGGGCCGAACTTTTCCACAAGCAGGCCGTGTTCCTCGCGAAGCCGGCTGGAAAAACTGTGCGCGCCGAAGCTGCGGGTCCACCTCTCGACTCCGCCGCGCTCGGAAAATCCCACGTGCACCGGCCACCGTCCGGCAGGCGGGAAGCCCACCACCCATGCAACGACGCGGGTGAGGGGATTGCGGCCGCGCAGGACCTCCGCCTCGCCACTGGCGCCGGCATCGCCGCAGACATTGTGCACCGCGCGAACCGCTCGCGGCAAGCGGTCGAAGCGTTCGCCCATGATGCGGGCGTAGAGCGGCGGGGGGAGGGGCGTTTCCGAGCATTCATGGCGGATCGCCAGCGAGGCAAACAGCGGCTCGAACTCGTCCAGCGTGAGAAGCGTGCCCGCATCGCGCGCGCCTGCTGGGACCGCGCCGGCCAGGATCTTTTCCGCCAGCAGAACCGCAGCGAGCGTCGGAATTTCGGGTCCGTCGCCGTGATCGGCGATCAGAGTCCAGCGGCGCAGCAGCGCCTTGTCTCCGGCGAGTCCCTTCAGCGTCACGCTCATCGCGGAGCGCTCGCTTGCGCCGAACAAGGTCGTCGCGCGCTGGAGAAGGCGCAGCATGGGGGCCGCACGGGCAAGCGCGTCCGTCCGGAGCCAGCGGATCGGCCAGCTCAGCAGCCAAAGCCCCAGCGTTTGAAGCGCGGACTCGGTGCCCGCGCGAAATGTCACTGCCGGACGGCCCGGCAGCCTTTCCGGCAGGAGCGGAAGATCGGGCACGTCGGCCAGCGCGACCCAACGGTTTTCGACAGCGCGGACGCCATCGACGGCGAATGTTTCGCGCCGGACCGCGCCCCAGCCCCAGGCGAGCGTCCAGCGCCGCCCCCGCCAGATCCGGATCGGCCGGCCGACATAGCTGAGGATGGCGGACGCGACGGAGGTGCCCGCCGTCGCCCGGTTCGAGGCGCTGATCGCGATCTCCACGCTGCGCACCGCGTCCATGGTCTCGGCGAGTCGCCGCGCCACGGCTCCCGAAAGTGCCGGCACGCTCGACGCGCCCGCGATGATCGGCACGCCGGACGAGCGCGCGGCTTCATCGAGGGCAGCGATGCCGCAAACGAAGTCCCGTGCGTCGGCGAGGTCGAGATAGGGCACGGCAGCGCGGGCGCAGGCGAGCGGCACGCCGTAGCCGCTGTTCTGAAACGGCCCGGCCGCGTCGATCAGCAGGTCAGGCCGGTGTTGTGCCAGGAGCGCGGCTATTTCGCCGTTGCGGTCCGCTTCGATCGGCTCGGAGTTGGGCACATCAGCGCAAAAGGCTTCGGCTTTTTCCCGGTGCCGCCCGGCGACAAGGACGTGAAAACCCCGCGCCGCCAAGCGGCGCGACAGCCGGCCCCCAAAGCCGCCATAGCCGCCGAGAACGAGGATGCGATTCAGAGAATGCGCTCCGCCTGGGCGGGGCTGGGCACCCAGCAGGTTTCGCGGCGCCCGAAGAGGCGATAACGGTTGCGCGCGATCCAGCGGTAGATTGCGTCGCGCACCGGATGCGGCACGGACCGCAGCAAGGCCAGCCAGCGCCAGGGCCGTTCGAGGCCGGCCCAGATCGCCAGCACCGCGTCGCTGTTGCGCAACGCGCGATCGCCCTGGACGACGATCAGGGTTTCCGGGTCCTTCGGGTCGATACCGAAGCGGCGGAACAGCGCGGCGCCGGCCGGGCTCTGCATGGAAGCCAAGCGGAAACGCCCGGCCTTGTCAAGCTTGAGCACGAACTGCGCGTTGGCCGAGCACAGGATGCACTGGGCGTCGAAGACAATCACCGGGTTGGTCGGCGAGAAGAGGTCTTCTCTTGCCGAGCCGGGTATTCCCTTCGCCACTTGCGTTTGCGCCATGCCTGGCACCCTTCACCGAAGGGAGTGCAAGGTCAAGGCGAGGTTCGATCCTCCGGGGATCAGCCCAGCGAAGGCTTCGGCGCGTCCACATCGTCGGGGATGCTGACGGCGGAGAGCGTCTGCACCTGCGCCTCCGGGTCGATGCGGCGGGAGCGGACAAAAGGCGGAAGTTTTTGGGGCTGGCCGGTCTCCTTTGCGCGTACGATGCCTTCAAGCACCCGCAGGTCGGCCAAGCCCTCTTCGCCGTCCGGCTCCGGCTCCTTGCCTTGCAAAATGCAGTCCGAAAAATACTTCAGCTCGCCGCCGAACTGGTCGGTCGCCTTGAAGGTCTCGCTCGCCTTCTTGCTGCCGATCGTGCGGCTTTGCGCCAAGCCTTCGCCGAAGCCATAGGCCGGGCTCATGTGGATCGAGCCTTCCGTGCCGGCGACGATGAAGCTGTCCACAGAGTTCGCGGCATAGGACACGGTGAAAGTGGCCAGCCGCTCGCCCGGCATCTTCAGCACCACGGCCCAGGTGTCGTCCAGGCCGAGACCGGCCTGGCGCGTGGCTGAGGCGGAAAGCACCTCTTCCGGCTCATCGCCGAAAAGGTATCGGATGGCGTTGATCGGATATGGCCCCATGTCGAACAGCGGCCCGGCCTCCACGCCGTGCTTGGCGCGGTGGTTTTCGGGATCGACCTTCTGGGTGAAAAGGCTGGTGAAGGCGAGGATCGTGCCGAGTTCGCCTTTGCGGATGCGGGTGATCGCGTCCAGCGTCGCCGGCTCGAAGTGCAGGCGGTAGGCGACCATCAGCTTGGCGCTGCCCTTCTGCGCCGCGTTTCTTATCGCCTGTGCTTGGCTTGTGGAAATCTCCAGCGGCTTCTCGCAGAGAACGTGGATGCCCGCTTCCAGAGCGGGCACGGCGAATTCGGCGTGGCGCCAGTTGGGCGTGGCAAGGTAGATCGCGTCCACTTGGCCCGAAGCGATCAGGTCGCCGAACTGCTCGTAGGCGTAGGTGTGCTCGACGCCGTAATCCCTAGCGAGTTCCTTCAGCTTCGCCGGATTGCCGGAAACAAGCGCCGTGATCTCCGAGTTGCCGGTGTGCTTCACGCCCGGCATCAGGGCCTGCTGCGCGATGTTGCCGAGGCCCACGATGGCGTAGCGGACCTTTTTGCCTGAGCCGAAGCCCAGCGCCGATGCGATGCTCATTCGCTTCCCTCCTGCCTTGTGCGTGACTGCAAGCGGGGAAACTGCCGTTCGGCCTCCTCGTTGCATCGGCGCCCTCGCGCATTGCCGCAGGGCGCAAAACGGCAAGCGGCGTCGCAAACTAGCGAAAGGCTCGCTCCGCGGCGCTGCTAGTGCTAAATGCCTGCAACGAAGCAAATGTCGAAACGCCAGCGGGTCTTGTCCGCTGCTTCGAGGCTTGAGAGCAAACCGATGCGCAAGTTTTCCGTATTCGCTTTGGCGCGCGAGGCCATGCGCGGGCACAAAGGCTGGAACGAGCAGTGGGGCTCGCCGGAGCCGAAGTCCGAATACGACGTGATCGTCGTCGGCGCCGGCGGACACGGGCTGGCCACCGCCTATTACCTCGCCAAGGAGCACGGCATCACCAACGTCGCCGTGCTCGAAAAGGGCTGGCTCGGCGGCGGCAACACCGGCCGCAACACCACCATCATCCGCTCCAACTACCTCTATGACGAGTCCGCGCGGCTCTACGACCACGCGGTGAAGCTGTGGGACGGTCTCTCCCAGGACCTGAATTACAACGTGATGTACTCCCCGCGCGGCGTGATGATGCTGGCGCACAACGTCCATGACGTGCAGGTCTTCAAGCGCCATATCCACTCCAACCGCCTCAACAGCGTGGACAACGAGTGGCTGACGCCGGAACAGGCGAAAGAGTTCTGCCCGCCGCTGAACGTTGCCAAGTCCGCCCGCTATCCCGTGATGGGTGCGGCCTTGCAGCGCCGCGGCGGCACGGCGCGGCACGACGCGGTGGCCTGGGGCTATGCCCGCGCCGCTTCCGCGCGGGGCGTCCACATCATCCAGAACTGCGAAGTGACGGGCGTGCGCCGCTCCGGCAACGGGCATGTGACGGGCGTGGAAACCAGTCGCGGCTTCATCGGCGCCAAGAAGGTCGGCGTGGTGGCGGCCGGCCATTCCTCCGTCATCATGGAGATGGCGGGCGTGCGCATGCCGCTGGAAAGCTTTCCATTGCAGGCGCTGGTCTCGGAACCCGTAAAGCCGTGCTTTCCCTGCGTGGTGATGAGCAACACCGTGCACGCCTACATCTCGCAGTCCGACAAGGGCGAACTGGTGATCGGCGCCGGCACCGACCAGTATATCTCCTATTCGCAGACGGGCGGGCTCCACATCCTCAACCACACGCTGGACGCCATCTGCGAGATGTTCCCGATGTTTTCCCGCATGCGCATGCTGCGCTCCTGGGGCGGCATCGTGGACGTGACGCCGGACCGCTCGCCGATCCTGGCCAAGACCCCCGTGCCCGGCCTCTACGTCAACTGCGGCTGGGGCACCGGCGGCTTCAAGGCGACTCCGGGCTCCGGCAACGTGTTCGCCCACACCATCGCCAACGACAACCCCCACCCGATCAACGCGCCCTTCACGCTGGAACGTTTTCGCACGGGCCGGCTGATCGACGAGGCGGCGGCGGCGGCCGTGGCGCACTGAAAGCACCATCGCCGTGGCGGAGAAGCAGCCGATCGACTTAGGGGAAAAGCTGGACAAGATTTCCGGCTTCTGGGCGCCGCGCGTGGTTGCCGACTACAACGGCAACGAGGTCTTCGTCGTGAAGATGCAAGGTGCGTTCAACTGGCATTCCCACCCGGACACGGACGACTTCTTCCTGGTGCTGAAAGGCCGGCTCAGGATCGAGATGCGCGACGGCAACGTAGTGCTGAACCCCGGCCAGCTTTTCGTCGTGCCGAAAGGCGTCGAGCACCGGCCGGTGGCGGAAACCGACGAGGTGCACGCGCTGCTGATCGAGCCCGCGGGCACGCCGAATACCGTCGATCCCGCAACAGCCGCCGAAAAGAAGCGGATCTGATCCCGTGACCGTGCCGGCGCTTGCTTTGACTTTCGCCCTGCCTTTCTCGCTCGCCGCCGGCGACGAGCAGAGCCTTTTCCACCTGCCGGGCGAAGGCGACTTCCGCATCCAAGCCGTTTCGCGCGCTGAAAGCGAGACCGACTGGCCGTTCGCCGCGGCCGAAGGCTATCTCGCCTGCACCTATGTATTCGGCCAGCGGCAGGTTTACTTCATCGACAAGGGAGCGCTCGACCCGGCGAAGGACAGGGCGCTGTCCATCTCCAGCGATCCGTTCCAGATGGCCTTCGTCAATCTGGGGAGGGCGGACGGCTTCGCGCCGAACAAGGGCTTGGAAGACCTGCTGCGCCGCGTCGGACCCTTTGTGGCCGCAGGCCAGCGCCTTTGCGATCAGCCGCGCGGCGCCACGATCGGCCCCGGCGAACTCTAGAGACCAGAAAATGCTCCTGATCTTCTGCCCCTACTGCGAGGAAGAGCGCCCGGAACTGGAATTCCGCGGCACCGGCGAGGCGCACATCGCGCGCTCCACCGATATCGGCGCCGAGACCGACGAGAACTTCGAGGCCTTCTTCTTCATCCGCGCCAACCCCAAGGGCACCGCCTTCGAGCGCTGGCGCCACGTCCACGGCTGCGGCCGCTTCTTCAACGCCGCACGCGACACGGTGACGGACAAGTTCCTGGCCTTCTACAAGGCCGGCGAACCGCGCCCGGACATCCCCGTGCCGGCGAACTTCAACGGGCCGATGGAGGAGGGCAGGGGGCCGATGCCGGCCGATGCGGGGCCGAGCGCTTGGGCGAATTTGCCGCCAGCGGAATTGAACGTGGGTGGGACTGCTTCGGGAGGGGACAAGTGAGCAGCGCCGTCGCTGGGCAACACCCCTCACTGTCCTGCCGGACATCTCTCCCACAAGGGGAGAGAGGGAACTTCATCGCGGCTTTCGCCAATCACCAGCGCCTCAGATCTGGCGAGGCATCAGACACTGCCCCTCTCTCCCCTTGTGGGAGAGATGCCCGGCAGGGCAGTGAGGGGTATCCCGCGCAACACATTTCCATCGGGGAGACTGCCTGATGGCTGCGCAAACAAATCTCCGCATCGAAGGCAGGGGCCGCCTTCAGGGCGCCAGAACCGTCCACTTCGCCTTCGACGGCAAGTCCTTCACCGGCCGCGAGGGCGACACGCTGGCCTCGGCCCTCCTCAGCAACGGCGTCCACCTCGTCGGGCGCTCGTTCAAGTACCATCGCCCGCGCGGCTTCCTTTCCGCCGGCGCGGAGGAGCCCAACGCGCTGGTCGGCATCGAGCGGGATGCCGCGCGGAAAGTGCCGAACGTGCGCGCCACCGTGCAGGAACTCTATGCCGGGCTGAAGGCGGTTTCGCAGAACCGCTGGCCCTCGCTGGAAGTCGACGTCGGCGCGATGAACAGCCTGGCGTCGCCGATGTTTTCCGCCGGCTTCTACTACAAGACCTTCATGTGGCCGAAGGGGGCGTGGGAAAAAGTCTATGAGCCGAGGATTCGCGAAGCCGCAGGCTTGGGCGTCGCGCCGGACCTGCCCGACCCCGACCGCTACGCCAACCGCTTCGCGCATTGCGACGTGCTGGTGCTGGGCGGCGGCGCGGCCGGCATCGCAGCGGCGCTGGCTGCGGCGGAAACTGGCGCGCGCGTGATCCTCTGTGACGAGCAGGCTTCGCTCGGCGGGAGCTTACGCTTCGAGACCGGCACGAGGATCGACGGGCAGGACGGCTGGACCTGGGCCGAGAACGCGGCGACCAAGCTTTCCGCGATGGAAAAGGTGCGCGTGCTGCCGCGCACCACCGCCTTCGGCTACTACGCCCAGAATTTCGTCGGCCTCGTCGAGCGCCTCACCGACCACCTTCCCAATCCCGGCCCGGACGCCCCGCGCGAGCGGCTGTGGCAGGTGCGCGCGAAAAAGGTGATCATCGCGCAAGGGGCGATCGAGCGGCACATGGTGTTCGCCGACAACGACCGCCCCGGCATCATGCTGGCCTCGGCCGCGCGCGCTTTCCTCAACCATTTCGGCGTGGCTGTCGGTAAAAATGTCGGCCTGTTCACGGCCGGCGACTCCGCTTATGCCGCTGCGCTCGACCTGAAGAACGCCGGCGTGCAGATCGCTGCCATCGTGGACATCCGCGAGAACGCGAACAGCCCGGCCATCGAGGCGGCGCGCGCGGCCGGCATCGAGGTGCTGACCGGCCACTCGGTCGTGAAGACAGGCGGACGCCTGCGCGTTTCCTCGATGGCGGTGCGGCCGGTGAAGGGCGGCGCGGAGCGGGTCATCCCCGTGGATGCCCTGCTGATGTCGGCAGGCTGGACGCCATCCGTCCACCTGTTCTCGCAATCGCGCGGCCGCGTCGCCTATGACGAGGCTTCGCAAACCTTCCTGCCCGGCAAATACGCGCAGGACTGCGTGTCCGTCGGCGCCTGCAACGGCACGTCTTCGCTCGCCGCCACGCTGGACGAGGCCTTCGCCGCCGGGGAAAAGGCCGCGAAGGCCGTTGGGACTGGCAACAGGTCGGTTTCCCGGCCGCAGGCCGAAACGACGGAACACTGGTCCGGCGGCATGCTGGGCGCTACGCCCGGCGCGGAAGACGGCACGGCGGCTAAAGCCTTCGTCGATTTCCAGAACGACGTGACGGCCAAGGACATCCGGCTCGCCGTGCGCGAGGGGTTCCGGTCCATCGAGCACGTCAAGCGCTTCACCACCAACGGCATGGCGACCGACCAGGGCAAGACGTCGAACCTGCACGGGCTTGCCATCGCCGCCGAAGTTCTCGGCAAGAACGTGCCGGATATGGGCCTCACCACCTTCCGCGCGCCCTATACGCCGGTCACCTTCGGCGCGGTCGTCGGCTACGCCAAGGGCGAGTTGTTCGATCCCACGCGCCACACCGCGACGCACCCTTGGGCGAAACGCCAAGGCGCGGTGTTCGAGGATGTCGGGCAATGGAAGCGCGCCTGGTATTTCCCACGCGGCGCCGAGGACATGCACGCCGCCGTCAACCGCGAATGCAAGACGGTGCGCGAGACGGCTGGCCTGTTCGACGCCTCGACGCTGGGCAAGATCGAGATCGTCGGGCCGGACGCGGCGAAGTTCATGGAGCTTCTCTACACCAACCCCTGGGAGAAGCTGGAAGTCGGCCGCTGCCGCTACGGCGTGATGCTGCGCGAGGACGGTTTTATCTACGACGACGGCGTGGTGGGCCGCCTAGGCCCCGACCGCTTCCACGTCACCACCACGACGGGCGGAGCAGCGCGCGTCATGCATATGATGGAGGACTATCTCCAGACCGAGTTCCCGCACCTGAAGGTGTGGCTCACCTCCATCTCCGAGCAGTGGGCCGTGGTCGCCGTCCAGGGGCCGAACGCGCGAAAGATCATCGAGCCGTTCGTGGAGGGCATCGACGTGTCGGACGCCGCCATGCCGCATATGTCCGTTCGCGAAGGCAAGATCTGCGGCGTGCCGGCGCGCCTCTTCCGCATGTCGTTCACCGGCGAGCGCGGCTTCGAGGTCAACGTGCCGGCCGACTACGGCCAAGCGGTGTGGGAAGCGCTCTACGCGGAAGGGCGGAAGCATGGCGCCTGCGCCTACGGCACGGAGGCCATGCACGTGCTGCGCGCGGAGAAGGGCTACATCATCGTCGGGCAGGAGACCGACGGCACGGTGACGCCAAGCGACGCCGGCCTGGACTGGGCGATCGGCAAGAAGAAGCGCGACTTCGTCGGCATCCGCGGGCTGAAGCGTTCCGATCTGCAAGCGCAAAACCGGCTCCAGCTTGTCGGTCTCAGAACCAAGGACCCGAAAACGGTGCTGGAGGAGGGCGCGCAGATCGTCGCCGATCCGCGGGAAAAAATCCCGATGACCATGATCGGCCACGTCACCTCCTCCTACTGGTCGGAAAACTGCGGCCACTCGATCGCGCTGGCCCTTGTCCAGGGCGGCCGCGCCCGCATGGGTCAGCCGCTCTGGGTGCCGATGCCGCCGAAGACCGGCGAGGATGCCGCGTCCAGCGCGATCGAGGTGGAAGTGACCGACACCGTGTTCTGGGACAAGCAGGGAGGGCGCCTCAATGGCTGAGATCGTCACCGCCCGGCGCCAGGGCATCCTGCCGCCCGATGCGAAGGTGGAAGCGCGCGGCGTCACGGCGAGCGTGCTGCCGCCGGCATTCCGCGTGTCGCTCCGCGCGCCTTCCGACTCCGTGCATCCGTTGAACGTCGCGCTCAGCATCGGCCTGCCGACGAAACCCAAGACGTCGGCACGGGAGCGCAGCCTTGGGGCGTTGTGGCTGGGACCGGACGAGTGGCTGCTGATCGACGGCGAGACCGACCCGCTGGAAGCCTTGCGCGGCGTTGACGCCCTGCACTCGGCCGTGGACATCTCCCACCGCAATGTCGCCATCGAAGTCGCCGGGCCGCATGCCGCGGATGCGCTCAGCGGCGGCTGCCCGCAGAACCTGTCATCGGAAACCTTCCCCGTCGGCGCCTGCTCGCGCACCGTGTTCGGCAAGGTCGAGATCGTGCTTTGGCGTTTGGGCGAGCAGGCGTTCCGCGTGGAATGCTGGCGCTCCTTCGCCCCTTACGTCTGGACGTATCTGTCCCTGGCCGCCCGCGACGCTGCCGCCTGAAAAGGGCGGAACGGCCTCCGTGCCGCCCGCGTTGCCTTTGTCTCACGCAAGGAGAAGAGCGCGATGGGTGGCACAGGTGACGAAGACGGCGGCAAGGATGGCCGGCGCGACGAGGATGTGCGCAGCCCACCGAGCTTGAACGAAAGCAGGGACAAGGACGCGGCGGAAGAGGAACTGGAGGAGGGTCTGGAGGAAAGCTTTCCGGCCAGCGACCCGCCCGCCGTCACCAACCCAAGCCGCCCCGGCGTGCCGATCGGCGAGATTTGACCGAAAACGGCTCTGCAAAGGCGGCGGCAGTGAAGGCGCTTCCCAAACGCGGCCGCTTTTCCGAACCGTCAACACACAACCGCCGGATATCCGCCATGCGTAAGATCCTTTCCGCGTTCCTCGTCATCCTGCCGGCTGCGGCGTCGGCGCAGACCGCCGAGCGCTTCCAGCTGGAAAAAACGGACGAGGGCTATGTCCGCATGGACACGCAGACCGGCGCGATGTCCGTCTGCACCACGGAAGCCGGCGACCAACTGGTCTGCCGCATGGCTGCCGACGACCGGGAGGCGCTCGAAGACGAGACGGAAAGGCTGCGCGGCGAACTGGAACGGCTGGATGCCCGCGTAAGCGCCCTGGAGGCGCGCCCGGCGGTGGCGCTGCCGAGCGAGCAGGACATCGACAAGACGCTCGGCGTGATGGAACACCTGTTCCGCGGCTTCGCCGGCATCGTCAGGGAATGGCAGGACGAAGCGCCGGATGGGAAAAGCCGGATCGACCCGAACCGGACCTGAAGCAGTGCCGAGCGGACAGACAAACTTTTGTTAACAAATCCGGCAATGCCATTGATCTCACCCTTAGGTTGGTTTCTGCTCATGCGGCCCGTCGCGGGGAGAGGGCGCACCGCAAACGGTCAGGAGATTGACAATGTCGGTAGTCAGTGAATTCCGGGAGTTCATCTCGAAGGGCAACGTCATGGATCTCGCGGTGGGCGTGATCATAGGCGGGGCGTTCGGCGGCATCGTCACGTCGCTCACCAACGACATCATCATGCCGATCGTCGGCGCGATCTTTGGCGGCTTCGACTTCTCCAACTACTTCCTGCCGCTTTCCTCCGCGGTCAATGCCCCCGCCCTGGTCGATGCGCGCAAACAGGGCGCCGTGCTGGCCTATGGCAACTTCATCACGGTGATCCTGAATTTCCTGATCCTCGCCTTCATCATCTTCCTGATAGTCAAGGCCATGAACGAACTGCGCCGCCGCGCGCTGAGGGAGGACCCGACGAAGCCGACCGCGCCGGAGGCGCCGCCCGCCGATGTGGCGTTGCTCACGGAAATCCGCGACCTGCTGTCGCGACGCCCCGCCGTCTGACAGGCCCGCGGAAAGCGGGTTCCCCGTCCGGGGGCGATGGGTTACATCGCCCCTTTCATTGTGGACGGGGCCTGTTCGATGCAATTGATCGCGGGGTTGCGGGAGGCAGCGCGCGCTGCGCCGCCGAGCGGCATCGTCGCCGTGGCGAATTACGGGCGCGGGCGCGAGGGCCTGATCCCGATGTGGGCCGGCGAGGGCGACCTGCCCACGCCCGACTTCATCACAAGGGCGGCGACCGAAGCGCTCGGCGCGGGCGAGACCTTCTACACCTGGCAGCGCGGCATTCCCGAACTGCGCGCGGCGCTCGCCCGCTATTATGCTCGGCATTTCGGCAGGCGCTGCCTGCCCGAAGAGTTCCTGGTAACCGGCTCCGGCATGCATGCGATCCAGCTTGCGCTGGCGGCAACGGCCGGCGCCGGCGACGAGGTGGTGTACCTGTCTCCGGCTTGGCCGAATTTTGCCGCCGCTGCCGAGATCGGTGGCGCGAAGGCCGTCGCAGCGCCCCTCCAGCGCGGCGGCAACGGCTGGTGGTGCGACGTGGACCTGCTCAAGGAGGCCGTCACGGCGCGCACGAAAGCGCTGTTCGTCAACACGCCGTCGAATCCCACCGGCTGGACCGCCGATGCGGAGACGCTGCGCGAAATCCTCGGCTTCGCGCGGGAACGCGGCATCTGGATCGTGGCCGACGAGATCTATTCGCTTTTCCACTATGAAGGCGGGCGCGCGCCTTCCTTTCTCGACGTGATGGAGCCGGAAGACCGCATCCTCTTCGTCAACTCCTTCTCCAAGAACTGGGCGATGACCGGCTGGCGCATCGGCTGGCTGAAGATGCATCCGGCGCTTGCGGAGGTGTTCGAGAACCTGATCCAGTATTCCAATTCCGGCGTGGCGCAGTTCATGCAGCGCGGTGCGGCGGCGGCGCTGGACGAGGGCGACGCCTTCATCGTCTCGCAGGTCGAGCGCGCGGCACAAGCGCGCGACATCGTCTGCCACGCCCTGGCGCAGACCGGCCGCGCCCGCTTCAGCCCGCCGGCCGGCGCCTTCTACCTGTTCTTCTCCGTCGATGGCCTCACGGACTCCCGCCAGGCCGCCTTCGACATCGTGGACAAGGCCGCCGTGGCGCTGGCTCCCGGCACTGCCTTCGGTGCAGGCGGCGAGGATAGCTTGCGCCTGTGCTTCCATCGCCGCCTCGATCAGATTGAAGAAGCGGCGCACCGCTTGGCGCGCTGGATCGAACAGGTCTGAGCGCAGTCAGGCCTTGACCCGTTCGCCGGTATCTTCGGGCGTGCTCGCCCGCGCGTGCTTCTTGAACAGCATGTCCTTCGCCGCAATCAACGCGCCTGCCGTGATGAGCAGGCAGGCGAGCGCAACGGACCAGTGGAACACGCCGAAGCCGGCAAGCAGCAGCACGACGGTCGAGAACAGCGGCGCTGCATAGGATAGGGAGCCGAGAACCATGATGTCGCCGTGCTTCACGCCGAAATCCCAGGCGTAGAAGCCGAGGCCCAGCGGCAGCGTTCCCAGCATCACAAGCGCGCCCCACTGGGTTGCGCCCACCGGCCAGACCGTCGGTTCGAGGGCAAGGTGTAGTCCGAAGGCGACGGCGGCGGTGATCAGGCAGTAGCCGGCCACCACGTCGGTCGGCACCTGTCCGAAGCGGCGGGACAGCACGGAATAGCCGGACCAAATGAAGGCGCAGAACAGCGCGGTCCAGTGGCCCGGCTTCAAGCCGTCCGCCAAGCCTACGCTGCCGCCTTTGGTGATCACCGCGACCGCGCCCAAAAATCCGAGCGCTACGCCGGCCAGATGGTGCGGCTTCAGCCTCTCACCCGGCAGGAAGGAGGCGAATACCACGATCAGCAAGGGCCAGAGATAAGCGATGAGACTGGCTTCGACCGGCGGCGCCGACTGGATCGCGAAGAAGTAGGCGCAGTGATAGATGCACAGGCCCGCCGTTCCGAGCGCCCAGACGGGCCAGGGCTGGCGCAGTGCCTTCACCGCTGCCGGACGGAAAATCCAACTCGACGCGCCGACCAAGCCGCCGAGCAGGAACGCCATGGCGGCAAGCTGAAATGGCGGGAGCGGCCCTGCCGCCGTGGAAAGCAGCGCTAGAAACGACCATTGAAGGATTGCCGTAAAGCCGATCAGCGTCGCGGCGGTCCGGGTCACACGCACGACGTCAACTCCCCGTCCAGGCCCAACTGCCGGGGAGCGCTTCTAGCGGCAGCGACACCGTCTGGGAACCCCCAGGCCGCACGGCGGTGGGCACTGAGCGGGAGGACGAAGGTGTGGCGCGTCCGCCGCACTCCCGCTTCGTCATGCGAGGTGCGGCAGTCGGCGCGCGGATTGCCGGTTGCGCCGCCGCGTGAAACCTCCCAGGGTCGCGTGCGGCGGATTTTAATCGAAAAGAGGGGATTGAATCTGATTATCCGCCGGGAGTGCGAGGCGAACGCCTCCTGAAGACAGGGCATGACGCCCTGGTGAAAAGCGTCCAGACGGATCGGTCCGGCACGCGATCTGGGAGTGCAGAATCAGCGTGGCGTCTTTCCGGCGTTCGACCATCAGGGCGGCCTGGGCTCTCGCACTGCTTTCCGGCGGTGCCCTGGCCTGCGCGGCGCCGGCGCATGCCTTCGAGATCTTCGGCGTCAAGTTCTTCGAAAAGGCGAATGACGAGAAGCCGGACGACGTGATCGGCGAGCCGCAGCGCTATTCCGTGACCTTCACCGTGACCGGCGCGGATGCGGACGATCTTCAGACGCCGCTTCAGAACACGTCCAACCTCTACAACGATCGGGAGAAACCGGCCTCCGGCGCGGCCGGTCTGCTGGCCAAGGCGCGCGGCGACTACCAGCGCCTGCTTTACGCACTGTATGCGCAAGGGCGCTATGGCCCGACAATCTCCATCCGGGTGGACGGGCGCGAGGCGGCGGACATCCCGCCGGACGCAACGATTTCCGACCCGGCTTCCGTGGTGATTGCCGTGGATGTCGGCCCGGAGTTCCGCTTCGGCCGGCTTGCCGTCAACAATCGGGCACCGGAACCAACCGACCCCGACGACCGCGTGCAGTCGCCGGAAGATGCCGGCTTCGTGTCCGGCGAGGTCGCCCGTTCGAGCGCGGTGCTGGCCGCCGGCCGGCTTCAGGTCGAAGCGTGGCGCGAGCAGGGGCATGCGAAGGCGCGGCTGGCCGACCAGCGCGTGGAGGCCGCTCACGATACGGACACCGTCGATGCCGACCTGAACATCGAGCCCGGCCCGGTCGCCGTCTATGGTCCCGTGACCGTGACCGGCACGGAGAACATGGACCCGGGATTCACCGCCTTCATGGCGGGGTTGCCGGCCGGGCAGGAATACGACCCCGACGACCTGATCCGCGCCGGCAACCGGCTGAACCGGCTCGGCGTGTTCCGCTCGGCGCGCCTGGAAGAGGCGGACAAGATCAATCCGGACGGTTCGCTGCCCTTCACGCTGGCCGTGCAGGAACGGCCGCTGCACCGTTTCGGCTTCGGCGCCTCCTATTCCACCCTGGACGGCGGCGGGCTGGAGGCCTTCTGGCTGCACCGCAACCTTTTCGGCCATGCCGAGTCGCTGCGCGTCGAAGGCAAGGTCGCGGGCCTCGGCTCCAACGCGACGGGCGCCAGCCTTGACCCGGCCGATTTGACCTACCGGGCCGGCGTCACCTTCACCAAGCCCGGCGTCTATACGCCCGACACCGACTTCACGGCTTCGCTGTTCTTCGACCGCGAGGTGCTGGACCCCTATACCCGCACCGGCGTCAACGCGCAGGTCGGCTTCTCGCAACAGATCACCGATGACCTTTCCGCCCGAATTTTGGCGGAAGGCGGCTACAACCGGTTCGAAGAGGAAGCCTTCGACTACCCCCGCGAGTTCTCCTATGCCGGCTTGCTCGGCGGCGTCACCTATGACGGACGCGACGACAAGACCAACGCGACCGAGGGCTATTACGTCGATCTCCTCGCCGAGCCCTATTACGAGTTCGAATACGGCAACCCGACGCTGCGCGCCACAGTGGAAGGCCGCACCTATTTCGGCTTCGGCGAGGACGATCCCTTCGTGCTCGCGGGGCGGCTGAAGATCGGCTCCATCGTCGGCGCGCCGCAGGACGAGGTGGCGCCGGACAAGCTGTTCTTTGCCGGCGGCGGCGGCTCGGTGCGCGGCTATGCCTATCGCAACATCGGGATACCCGTGGACGACGAAGAAGAGATCATCACCGGCGGGCGCTCGCTGCTGGAAGCTTCGGTGGAAGGCCGGGTGAAGATCACCAACTCCATCGGCGCCGTCGCCTTCGTGGATGCGGGCCTCGTCGGCGAGAAGGCGTTCCCGGACTTCGCGGAAGACCCCAAGGTCGGCGCGGGCGTCGGCCTGCGCTACCTCACCGGGCTTGGACCCATCCGCGCCGATGTCGCCGTGCCGCTCAACGGCAACGACAACGACCCGTCCTTCGCCTTCTACGTCGGCATAGGTCAGGCTTTTTGAGATGAGGACGGCCGTCTTGAGAAAGCTCATCCTCGCGCTGTCGCTTCTCCTCTGCGCATTCGCCGCGTTCCGCGCCATGCCCTCGCTGCTGTCGGTCGTGCCGGCCTTCGCGCAGGAATCGGAAGCCGAGGACCGCTCCTATTTCCTAGGCCTCGTCGAGGACAAGCTTTCAGGTCCGAACCGGATCATCCGCATTTCGGGCATCCAAGGCGTGCTGTCCTCCAACGCCACGATCGGCTCGATCACGATCGCAGACAAGCAGGGCGTCTGGCTGAAGATCACCAACGCGCGCATCGTCTGGACGCGCTCGGCGCTGCTGCTCGGCCGCTTGAGCATCGACACGCTGGCCGCCGACGCCATCGAGGTCACGCGCAAGCCGGCGCCTGACCCGGATGCCCTGCCCTCCGCCGAAAGCACGTCGTTCCAGCTTCCCGACCTGCCGCTGTCGATCACACTGGACAAGCTCGACGTGCCGCGCGTTTCCTTCGCGCAGAGCGTCTTCGGCCTCCAGTCGGAACTGGCGATCACCGGCCGCCTGGCGCTGGACGACGGCGCACTGGACACCGCGCTCGAAGTCAAGCGCCTGGACGGACCGGGCGGGCAGCTGACGCTGGCGGCAGCCTACGCCAATGCCGACGAGAACCTGAAACTCGATTTGAAACTCTCCGAGCCGCAAAACGGTGTCGTCGCCAACCTTCTCAACATCGAGAACCGCCCGCCCGTGGCGCTCGCGCTGCAAGGCGCCGGTCCGCTGTCGCGCCTCGACTTGAATCTTTCGTTGGACACGGACAACAGCCGCGCGCTTTCCGGCACGGCGCAGGTGCGGCGCGACGCGGCCGGCTACGGCTTCACCACGGCGCTGAACGGCGACATCGCTCGCCTTCTCGCTGCGCCCTACCGGCCCTTCTTCGGGCCGCAGACGACGCTTAACGCCGAAGGCCAGTTCAAGGCGGGCGGCGGCTTCCTCCTGCAAAGCCTGGCGCTCGACGGCGGTGCACTGGACGTCAATGCGGCGGCCGAAACATCAGCCGATGGTTTCCTGCGGCGCCTGGGCCTCTACGCCTATCTCGGCACCCGCGACGCGCAGGTGACCGTGCTGCCCGTGCCCGGTGGGCAGACCACTGTGGATTCCGCCGAACTCAAGCTCTCCTTCGGCGAAACGGAAGCGGCGAAGTGGACGGGGTCGCTGGTCGTCCAGAAGCTTTCCACGGCGCAGTTTGCCGCCGACAAAGTCGAAATCGGGATGGGCGGCGCGGCCGAGAACCTGGACAACCCCGCCGCGCGGCACATCTCGTTCTCCATTGCCGGGCCAGTCACCGGCATCGTTCCCACGCGCGCGGACGTGGCGGAGGCGCTGGGCGACCGGCTTGATCTGGACGTCAACGGCGACTGGCGCACCGGCCAGCCGGTTATCCTCAACAAGGCCGCACTGACCGGCAATGGGCTCGCCGCCTCGCTGGCAGGGCAGATCGCGCAGGCGACCTTCACCGGCAACATCTCCGTCGATGCCGCCTCCATCGCGCCGTTTTCGGCGCTCGCCGGCCGCGACCTCGACGGCAGCCTGCGGCTTGACGCCGATGGTTCGGTGTCTCCGGTCGGCGGCGGTTTCGATCTCGCCTTGAACGGGTCCAGCACTGGGCTGGAACTCGACAGCCCGGCCCTGGATCGCCTTCTGTCGGGCGAAACCCGCATCACCGGCCGCGTCGCGCGCAGCGCCGAAGGCCTTCGCGCCGAGCGCCTGCGCCTGGAAAACCCGCAGGCGACGATCAACGCCGACGGCACCTTCGCGACGGGCACTGCCGACTTCAACTTCGACCTCGCCTTGAGCGATCTCGCGCTTCTTTCCAGTCAGGCTTCGGGAAGACTTTCGGCGAGCGGGCGCGCCAAGGGCCAGGAGGGCGTGATCGGCGTGACGCTGAAGGCGGACCTGCCGCAAGGCACGCTCGTCCGCAAGACGCTTGCCGATGCCACGCTCGGCTTCGACGGCACGCTGAAGGGCGGCGATATCGAGGGCCGCGTCACGGGACAAGCGCAGCTTGACCAAGTGCCTGTCGCGCTTGCCACCAATGTGGCGACCAGCGCATCGGCGCGCCGTCTGTCCGACCTGGCCTTCAACGCCGGCCCCACCGCGATCACCGGAAGCGTCACCCAGGAACTGCCGAGCGGCCTGCTTGCGGGAAATCTCAAGCTCGCTTCCCCAGACATCTCAACGCTTGCGGCGCTGGCGCTTCAGCAGGCAAGCGGCGCAGCCAATGCCGACATCACGCTGTCCCACCCTGACGCCAAGCAGAGCGCCGACATCAATGCTTCCGTGACTGACCTCGTGATCGGCGGCGCCCGCGTCGGCCGCGCGCAGGTACAGGCGGCTGCGGCCGACCTGTTCGGCGTGCCGGTAGTCAACGGCACGGCTTCCGGCGCAAACATCGTGGCGGGCGGCGTGACCGTGCAGACGCTGGAGGCGAAGGCGAATGCCACGGGCAACCGCACCGAGTTCTCCGCCGATGCCTTGCTGGCCAATGCCGCCACGGTCTCGGCTGCGGGCGCGCTGGAGCCAGAGCAGGCCGGCGGCTTCCGGCTGGAACTCCAACGCGCCGAATTGGCGCAAGGCGCGCTTCAAGCGCGATTGGCCGAGCCCGGCCTTCTGCGCGTGCAGGGCAGCGATGTCGCGATCGATAATCTCGCGCTCGATGTCGGCGGCGGACGGGTGCGCGCCGCCGGGACGTTTGCCGAGGCGCTGAACCTGTCGGCGGAGATCGAGAACCTGCCGCTGCGCATCGCCAATGCGGTCAAGCCCGACCTGCAACTCGGCGGCATCGTCAACGGCACGGCGAAGGTCACCGGCGCGCGCAAGGTACCGGTGATCGACTTCGACTTGGCAGCGAACGACGTTGCCGCCGCGGCGCTGAAGCGCGCGGGTTTGAGCACCGTGAATGTCAAGGCGACCGGCCGCACGGCCGAGAACCGCCTCGATTTGAATGCGGCTGTTACGAGCCCGGAAGGATTGAACGCGACCGCGAAGGGCGCGGTACCGCTGGCAGGCGGCGAACTGGCGCTCGATGTCAACCTTCAGAACTTTCCGCTTGGCGTGTTGAACACGGTCGTGCCGAACCAGAACCTCTCCGGCACCGTGGCGGGCACCGCGCGCGTGACGGGCACGCTGCAAAAGCCGGCCGCCGCCTTTGACGTGACAGGCCGCGGATTGCGGGCGGCCGCGCTCTCGCGTGCAGGCCTGAGTGACCTTTCTCTTCAGGCAAAAGGCGATGCCAGCGCCGAACGTGTGAACATCGACGCCTCAGCTTCCAGCCCGCAAGGGCTGCGTGCCACCGCAAAGGGCAGCGTACCGCTGAACAACCAGCCGATTGCCCTGGACGTGGGCCTGACGAGCTTTCCGCTTGCCGTGCTCAACGAGGCCGTGCCGAACCAGAACCTTTCAGGCAGCGTGACGGGCACGGCAAAGATTTCAGGAATGCTGCGGGAGCCCGCCGCCGACTTCGACATACGAGGCCAAAATCTTGGTGCCGCGCCGCTCACCCGTGCGGGCTTGAGCAACCTCGCGGTGCAGGCGCAAGGCAAAACGGAGGGCCGGCAGCTTGACATCAACGCCACCGTGTCCAGCCCGCAGGGGCTCCGCGTGAAGGCGAACGGCGCAGTGCCACTGAACCGCACCGGGCGGATCGACCTCGCGGTCGGCCTCGACGCCCTGCCGCTCAGCGCCGCGAACGCCGCCGTACCGGGCCAGGATTTTTCCGGAACCGTGACGGGCACCGCGCAGATTTCCGGGACTTTGGCTGAGCCAGCCGCGAACTTCGACCTGCGGGGCGAGCGGATCGGCGCCGCGCCGCTGGCGCGAGCCGGCCTGCGCGACGTGGCCGTACAAGCGAAAGGACAGACGGAAGGACGCCGCCTCAACATCGACACGACCGTGACAAGCCCGCAGGGGTTGCGCATCACGGCTCAGGGCGCGGTGCCGCTGAACCGCACGGAGCGGATCGATCTGAATATCACTCTTGCCGCCCTGCCGCTCAGCGCTGCGAACGCTGCCGCGCCAGGACAGGAATTTTCCGGAACTGTAGCGGGCACCGCCAAAATCGCCGGCACCTTGAGCGAGCCGTCTGCCGACTTCGACCTTCGCGGAGAGCGGATCGGCGCTGCCCCCCTGACAAAAGCCGGCTTGCGTGACCTTTCGGTGCAGGCGCGGGGCAGGACCGAAGGACGGCGCCTCAATATCGACACGAGTGTTTCCAGCCCGCAGGGGCTCCGCATATCGGCAAACGGCGCGGTGCCGCTGGACCGCACTGGCCAGCTTGATGTGAACCTAGCGCTTGCCGCCTTTCCGCTCGGCGCGCTGAACGCCGCCATTCCCGGCCAGGACCTGGCCGGCACTGTTTCCGGCAATGCGCGGGTAACAGGCGCTCTCACCAACCCATCTGCCGACTTCAGCCTTCAAGGCCGCGGCATCAGCGCATCCGCCCTGGCGCGCGCCGGTGCAGCGCCCGTCTCGCTCGACGTCTCCGGTCGCTACGCCGACCGAGTGCTTGCGCTCGGTTCGGCACGCGCGAGCGGACCGGGCGGCATCGCCGTTTCCGCTTCCGGCCGTGCGCCGCTTTCCGGTTCCGGCGCGAACATCCGCGTGGACGGTTCGGTGCCGCTGTCGCTTGCCAACCGCTTCCTGGCGGAGCGGGGCGCGCAGGCCTCCGGCACGGTCGGCCTCGACATTGCCATTACAGGCAGCCTGACCCAGCCGGTTCTGCGCGGTTCCTTCTCCACGTCGGGCGCGGCGCTGGTCGATCCGCAGTCGAACCTGCGCGTGTCCAACATCGCGATCGCCGGCTCGCTCGACGGCGAGCGGGTGGTGATCTCCTCGGCGACAGCGAATGTCGGAGGCGGCAGCCTTGCCGCTTCCGGCTCGGTCGGTATCCGCGGAGGATCGGACTTCCCGGCCGATATCCGCGTCAACCTCAACAATGTCCGCTATGCCGACGGCAACCTCGTGGTGGCGACGGTGAGCGGCGCGCTGGCAGTGACCGGCCCGCTCACCCGCGGCCCGCTGCTTTCCGGCAGCGTCGAGGTCGTGCGCGCGGAGATCTCGGTGCCGGAGCGTCTTGGCGGCGCTGCTTCACAGTTGAACGTCAAGCACCGCAATCCGCCGCCGGGCGTCGCCGCCACGCTGAAGCGGGCGCGTGCCAGCGACGGGACGCCGGTTCCGACCGCGAGGCCTTCCGTGCTGCGGCTCGACGTGGCGGTAAACGCGCCAGCCCGCATCTTCGTGCGCGGGCGCGGCCTCGACGCCGAACTCGGCGGCTCGGTGAAGCTGACCGGCTCGCTCACCGACATCCAGCCGGTCGGCGCCTTCAACCTGATCCGTGGCCGCATCGGCATCCTAGGCCAGCGCATCACCTTCGACGAGGGCGAGGTGACGCTGGTGGGAGACCTCGATCCCTACCTCAACTTCACCGCCCGCTCCGAAGGCGACGACATCACCGTCTTCGTCAACGTGCGCGGGCGTGTCTCGGACCTCCAGATCACCTTCTCCTCGCAGCCCGGCCTGCCGCAGGACGAGGTGCTGGCGCGGCTGATCTTCAACCGCTCGATCAACGAGCTTTCGGCCTTCCAGATCGCGCAGCTTGCGTCGGCGGCGGCAGAGCTTGCCGGCGGCAGCAACAATTCGCTGGTCGGATCTTTGCGCAAATCGACAGGGCTGGACGACCTCGACGTGGTGACGGATTCTCAGGGCAACGCTGCCGTGCGCGCCGGCCGCTACATCCAGGACAACGTCTATCTCGGCCTGGAAGCGGGTGCCGGCGGCTCCACCCGCGCCACGATCAACCTCGACATCACCAAGGATCTGAAAGCGCGCGGCGCGGTCGGGACGAACGACCAGAGCCTCGGCGTCTTCTACGAAAAGGACTACTGAGCCCTACTCGCAGACGATGCGCACGGGCTGCGCGCCCGGCGCCTCGTCGCGGCATTGCAGGGCCTTGGCTTCAGCCTGCTGAGCCGCAACCGGCCGCCTTGCCGCGCGCCGGGGAGGAGAGGACCGCCGGGGCGCCGGCGCCACGGAACCACCATCGGGAGGGTCGGACGTGTCGAAACTCTTGCTGGACACGCCCTCCGGCGGAGGAACGTTCAGCCCGCGCATGTTGGGCGGGTCGAGCGGCGTTTCCTTAAGCGTGAGAAACGGGATGCCGGCCACTTTTTCGGTTGCCAGCTCGTAGGTCGGCACGATCGAGCCGTCATAGGTGCGCGAACAGCCGGAAGCCGCCGCGAGGACGGCAGCAAACGCCAGAAAGAGGGTGCCGCTGGGCGGTTTCATCGGCGCAGAGATAGCGCATTGCAAAAGCGAGAAGAAGCCTCGGGCGTTGCAGAATAGTGGATGACGGGTCCTTCGCGCCGCCGGAAGAACGGCCGGCGTTAGAGCATCGGACGGTTAATCGGATGCAGGCTGGTGGTTGGGGGCGGGATGCAGGCTAGGCGGTGGGCGAGCGTCGGGCTGTTGCCCGGCCGAGGCCAACAACAAAGCCTGCGCCCGGCCCCGGCCGGCAGACTGCGTGCGATTAACCGTCCGATGCTCTAATACGTCGTGCGCCGTTCCTCCGACGGGGGGCGGCCGAAGAGCAGGCGGTAGCTTTGCGCGAAATAGGAATGCGAGGTGAAGCCGGTCGCGATCGCTACGTCCAGGATCGGCATGTTGGTTTGGCGCAGCAGTTCGCGGGCGCGCTCCAGCCTCAGCCGCATGTAGTAGCGGCCGGGCGTCACGCCCATGTGGCGCAGGAACAGGCGCTCCACCTGGCGCACGGACAGGCCGGCCGACTTGGCGAGCTGGACGGCGGATAGCGGCTCGTCGAGTGTGTCCGCCATCTTCTCCGCGATCTTCTTCAGCTTCTCCGACTTGCCGGAAAGGTCGCGCTCCGGGCCGATGCGCTGCCGGTCCTCGGCCGAGCGGATGCGCTCGTGCTGGAACTGGTTTGCCACCGCGTTCGCGAGGTTCGCGCCGAAGTCGCGCCGCACGATCTCCAGCATCAGGTCGATCGAAGTCGTGCCGCCCGCGCAGGTAAAGCGCTTGCGATCGATCTCGAACACGGAAGCCGTGCACTCGATGTCCGGGAATCTCTCTTGGAACCCCGCGCGGTTCTCCCAGTGGATCGTGCAGCGGTAGCCGTCGAGCTGGCCGGCTTCGGCAAGCAGGTAGGTGCCGACGGAAAGCCCCCCAAGGCTGCCGCCGCGCCGGCCCCAGGAGCGCAGGGCGGCAAGCACTTTCGACTTGCCGGGAAACTCCGTGGCCAAGCCGACGCAGACGAACAGGATGTCGGCCTGCGGCAGGTCGGCGACGGCATAGTCCACCTTCAGCGGCAGGCCGTTGGACGCCATCACCGCGTCGCCGTCCGCGGAAACCGTCGTCCAGCTGTAGGCGTCCTGGCCCAACTGGCGGTTTGCCGAACGCACCGTGTCGATGGCGGCCGAAAGGCTGAACATCGAGAACTTGTCCACCAGGAGAAAGGCGAACAGGCGGGAGGGGTGCTCGGCGTCAGGCATTGAGCCGGCTCAGAGCCGGAAGGAGGGGCGGGGTAGGCCGGCGTCGCGGTAAGCCGAAATGAGCGTGTTCGCCATCAGGAGCGAGATCGTCATAGGGCCGACGCCGCCGGGCACTGGCGTGATCGCGCCAGCGACTTTTTCGGCTTCCGCAAAGGCGACGTCGCCCACCAGCCGGAACTTTCCCTCGCCTTTGTCGGGTGCCGCCACGCGGTTGATGCCGACGTCGATCACGACCGCGCCCGGCTTGATCCAGTCGCCCTTGACCATCTCCGGGCGCCCTACGGCCGCCACCACGACGTCGGCGGCGCGCACCACCGCCGGAAGGTCCTTGGTGCGGGAATGCGCGATGGTGACGGTGCAGTGGGCGTTGAGCAGCAGCGTCGCCATCGGCTTGCCCACGATGTTGGAGCGGCCGAGCACCACGGCGCTCTTGCCGGACAGGTCGGCACCCATCACCTTCTCGATCAGCAGCATGCAGCCCAGCGGCGTGCAGGGCGTGAAGCCGGTCGTAAACTCGCCGGTGGCGATCTTGCCGACATTCTCGAAGTGGAAGCCGTCCACATCCTTTTCCGCTGCGATCGACTGGATCACGCGGCCCGCATTGATCTGGCCGGGCAGGGGAAGCTGCACCAGGATGCCGTGAACGGTGGGGTCATCGTTCAACTGGTCGACGAGGTCGAGCAGGTCCTGCTCCGACGTGGCGGAGGGCAGCGTATGCTGCACGGAATGGAAGCCGCACTCGGCAGCCTTGCGCGACTTCGCGCCGACATAGACCTGGGAGGCCGGGTCTTCGCCGACCAGCACCACGGCGAGGCCCGGCTTCATGCCGGCCTTCTCGGCAAGCTCGCGCGTCAGTTCCTTGACGCGGGCGGCAACCGCGTCGGATTCGCGCTTGCCATCGATGATCTCGGCCATGGGGGGCTCCAAAGGAAAAGCGGCTGCTTCTTGGAACCCCAGTCTGGCGAAAACAAGGGGCAACCCTACGCTTTCCGCGCCGCCCGATGCGTTGCGCGCGCCGCTTAAGCCGAGGGGCGGTTTGCCCGCATGTCGAGAACCCGCGCGTGCAGGTCGCGCAGGCTGGCGCGCAACGCTTCGATCTGGCCGTCGGACTCGTCCGGCAGGGACAGAGAGGGCGGCGGTACTGCGGCGACGGGCTGAACCGGGCTGGCCGCCGGAAGGTTCGGACGAACCTGGCGCCCGCGCGCGTTTGTCCGGACCGAGCCGACCGCTCCCCAGCCGCCCGCGAGCGCGGTTCCCAGGCCGAGCCCGGCGATCACGCCCATCAGCGAAACTGTCGTGCGCGAGGGGCCGACCGGCTCCAGCGGCGGATAAGCGGTGGAGATCACGCTCATGTTGGCCGTGTTGATGCCGCTCTGCTCGCCGGTTTCCTTTGCGCGCAGCAGGTAGGCCTCATAGACCGAGCGCTTGGTGGTGGCCTCCCGCTCCAGTTCACGCAGCGTGACAAGGCGCCCGCTGAGGTCGGCCTGCCGGGATTTCAGTTCGGTCAGGCGCGAAGACAAGTCGTTCTGCAACGCGGCCGCGCGTTTCTGCTCCAGCCCGATCGAGGAAACGATGCGGCGAAGCTCTCCGCGCAACTGCTCGCGCGCGCCGGCAAGCTGGGCTTCGACGGCCAGAAGCTGCGGGTGGCGCGGCCCAAGCCGCACCGCAAGCAGGTCCGCCTGCGATTTGAGCGTGGCATATTGCGCGCGCAACTCGCCGACCGTGCTGGAGCCGATGCCCTCCGGCAGCGCGCCGCCCGCGGCTTCGTCCACGTCGATGTTGCGGACGGAAGCGGCGCGTGCGTCGAGTTCCAGAGTGCGCGCCCTCGCGGCGCCGAGCTGCTCGTTGAGCTTCAGGATTTCCTCGTCGGTGATAAGCTTGCCCTGCGCATCGACGATGCCGTTCTGCGACTTGAAAGTTTCCACCGCGCGCTCGGCCGTTTCCAAGCCTTTGCGCAACTCGTCCAGCCGCCCGTTGAGCTCGCCCGCGGCGCGGCCTGCCGTGTCGGATTGCAACTCGCCATAAGTCTGGAGAAAGGTCTCCGTCATCGTGTTGGCGATCAGGGCGGACTTTTTCGGGTCCTCGGTGGTTGCTGCGACGTGGATGACGAAGGTCTTGCCGCCGCGTTCGACGTCGAGCTTTTCGGCGAGGTTCTGGACGGCCAGGGTCCAGCGGCGCCCGGCTTCGTCCGGCCCGCCAGCTTTCGGGCCGGCCAGCATCGCGCGAAGCCCGTCCAACGCTCCCTTCAGCCCGACCGCGCTTCGAGTGCCGTTGAATTCGGGGTCCGCGGCGAGGTCGAGCTTCTGCACGACCTTGCCGAGCACGCTCCCGGAGGTGAGCACGCGCACCTGGTTTTCCACGATGGCGAGCGTCGCGTCGCTTGGGAGGCCGCCCTCGGTCAGATCCCGGCTGGTCAGCTTGAGGTCGCGCGGATCGATCAGGAGTTCCGAGGCGGCCGAGTAGTGCTTAGGCGTTGACCAAGCGAGCGCTGCGGCGATCGCACCGCCCGCGACGGCCGCGCCGAGAATCAACCACTTGGCCCGCACGATTGCGCCGATCACCGCAAAGGGGTCGATCATGGGGCGCCAGAAGCGCTCCTCCGCGAGTTCGAGGTGAGCCGGCGGGGCTGCTTCGACGGCGGGAAGGCTTGAGCGCGCGGCTTCGACCGGGGCGGGCTGCGGCGGCAGGTTCGGCGCTGCCGCGGTGAGTCTTGCCCACAAATTCCTGATCGAGCCGAGTGGTCCAGCGTCTGCCGCTTCGTTCGCTTCCAGCCTGCGGCGACCCGGTTCGCCGGTCAAGTTTGGTTCATGCGCAACGCGGTCCGTGGTGGAACGGTTCGGCTGCTCCGTTTCCCTTTCGACACGCGGTCCAGCCTTCGCAACGGATTGGGCAGGCGAAAAGCTTCGCTGCGGGGGCACGCGCGCGAAGCCGGGCGCTTTCTGCGTCAGAGAAAGCAGCGAAGGCGATGCGGCCGGTTTCCTCTTTCGCACGTCTAACATGGGCCCTCGCATTTCACGCTGACGGCGCACGGCGCCGGACGCGGCAACTTAAGCTTCCGCGTTAAGCCAGACTAAACAAGCAGGGATAACAAAGGGTGAAGCAGAGCGTAGCTTGAGCCGCCGCCGCAGCGTTTCGGAGCTTCGATCCATTCGATTTGCCGCGGTGCGCAGAACCCGCTTTTAAGCTTCCGGCGCTAAGCATAGGGCCATGAGCGAGACCGGCGCAACCCTGCAAGCTCCGCGCGAGACGGCGCGGTCCCTTCCGGCTGCGGTCCGCGCCCTCCTGTCGCGGCACTGGCCGCTGCTGCGCGGCTACCTTTCCGCGGTCAGCGGCTCCGCCGGGCGGCTTGTGTTCAGCCTCGTCTATTTCATCGCGCTGGCCAACACGCTGTCCCTCGAAGACTTCGGCCTGTTCGCCACGGCATCGGCTGCCGGCATCGTCATCGCCCGGCTGCTGGCCTTCGGCTTCATCTCCGCAGTCTATCGCAGCGCGACCAAGCGGCCGCTGCTGGTCGGCACCTATACGGCGGGCTTCCTCTTCCTTTCGCTCATCTCGCTGCCCCTGATGGCCGCCGCCGCGGGTGCGGCCTATGCGGTCTTCTTCGCGGGCACTCTTCCGTTGGGCATCTTTGCCGCGGTCGTGGTCGCGGAGGCGCTGCTCTGGCGGCCTTTCGAACTCGTTCTGATCGTCAACAACGGCATGGGCCGTTTTGCGCGCAGCGCGCTGCTCGCGATCGCCGGCTTTGCCATCCGCGCCGGGGCGGCGTTCCTGTTTGCGGTGCTCGGCTTCAAAACGCTGGAAGGCTGGGCGCTGGCCTATTGCGCGGCGAACGCGGCGGCGCTCGTTCTAGGCGCCGTCTTCTTTTACCCGCGCCAGCGGCTTCGGCTGCGTTTGGCGCTCTACCAACGCCGGCTGCCGGACTCGATCTACGTCGCCGGAGCGGAGATGCTGTTCTACGTCCAGTCCGAACTGGACAAGCTGCTCGTCTTGGCGCTGGGAAACCCGACGCTCGCCGGCCTCTACGCGATCGTCATGCGGCTGGTGGACCTGACCGCGATCCCGATCCGCGTTTTCTCCATGATGCTGGTGCAGAAGATCATGCGCGCCCCCGAATTTCTGGGTCGGCTTTCCCTGCGCGCCGGTATCGAGGCAGGCATTTTCGCGGCCTCAACGCTGGGGCTCGCCTTTTTCGCTCTGGTTCTGCACGCTTTCCCGACCGCGCTCGGCCATTCGGTTGCCGCAGCGGCCCCGGTCGTCGGCGTGGCGCTGCTGGTTCCGGCCTTCCGCAACCTCGTAGAATACCACGCGGAACTGCTGTTTGCGCGCGGACAAACCTTCCTTCGCACCATAAACCTGGCCCTGCTCGCGGGCCTGAAGGGCGTGGCGTTGGTTTACCTGCTGCGCTGGACAGAGAACCCCAACACCTTGGTCTGGGGCCTCAACTTCGTCTTCGCGCTGCTCTACGCCGCCTCGCTGCTTCTGTCCTACAGCGCATTGCGCCTGCCCGCGCGGCGGGTGTGACAGCTTTCAAAGCTTAAGCTGTCGAGCCACGAAGCGGATCAGGAACCGTTCCTGGCGCTATTCTTCTTGTCGGCGGCTCCATCCCGCCCGGATCTGGCTTCTTCCGCGCTTTGCTGGGCGAGATCCTTGTCGATCACCTCGCGCGAGCCCTCCGCAGGGTCCAGTCCGGGATGATCGTCGATGGGGGTGCGTGGATCAGGCATGGAACACCTTTCTTCGAAGCGCTGATAGTTCAGTCCGGGCGGCGTGCCTGCTCCGGCGTGGCGGAAGTCGGGTCGCTCTCGAATGCATCCGCCTGCGGGTTGGCTTCCGTTCCGAAGCTGCCGGGCGGGTTCTGCCCTTCGGCGGAGCGCGTTTCTTCCTGGTTTGCGTTGACGGGCTCCATCAAGTGGGAGGATCGCTCCTCGCTGTCGTCCGCGCCGGGGCCGAACTGGCTTGCGGGGTGATACGGCTCGTCCGGCCGCGCTTCGAGCTTGCGCGCGCCGGTTTGGCGAAAATTCTCGCTAGCGGCGGGGACGCCTGCCCGGCCTTCTTCGCCTGAATTCGCCATAACTCGTCCTTCCTTGCGTAGAGAACAGGAACGGAGCGGGCGGGAACAGGTTGCGGCCCGGCTATCCTTTTGCGAGTTCGATCGCGCGGCGGTGCGCGGCCGCGACGGCCTCCGTCACCAGCGCCTGCAAGCGGTCGTCCCCCATCAGCACGTCGAGGGCAGCGGCCGTGGTGCCGTTGGGGCTCGTCACCTGACGGCGCAGTTCGGCCGGGTCTTCACCGCTTTCCTTAGCCAATGCCGCGGCGCCCCAAACGGTCTGGCGCGCAAGCTGAGCGGCGGTTTCGGATGGCAGCCCTGCGGCTTCGCCCGCCTTCGTCAGGCACTCGATGAACAGGAAGACATAGGCCGGGCCGGAGCCGGAAACCGCCGTCACCGCATCGATCAGCGCCTCGTCGGAAACGGCGGCGACCTCGCCGCTCGCCGCAAGCAGCGTTGCCACCAGCGCCTCCGTTTCCTGCGGCACCAACCCGTTCGTCACCGTGACCAGCATGCCCTTGCCGACAGCCGCGGGCGTATTCGGCATGCAGCGCATCACAGGCGTTTGCTCGCCGAGGATTTCGGAGAAGGTTGCCATGGCGGTGCCCGCGGCGACGCTGAGGAAGGTCGTGGTGCCGTTGCCGAAGCGGCGGTAGCCGGTGATCGCATCGCGGATCACCTGCGGTTTCACCGCGACCACGACGAGTTCCGGCGCGGCATCGGTGGGGAGGGCGTCCGCACCGGCCCCGGTCTGGACGCCGAGCGCGGCGGCGCGCTCAGCCAAGGCTCCGTTCGGCTCGGCGACGAAAACTTCCGTGGGCGCGACTTCGCCTGAACCCAGCCAGCCCTTGAGCATGGCGAAGCCCATATTGCCGCAGCCGGCCAGAACGATTCTCGTGCCCATGACGGCAAGCCTTACGGCGTTTCGGCTTCAGTGAGAAGGACGGCGTGCTGTTTGAACGGAAGCCGCGCGGACAGGCGCAGGCCCATCACGCCGAGCATGAAGCAGAGCCAGACGGGATCGGCCCGGCGGAAGAAGAAACTTTCCAGAAAGGCGTTCAGCGTCGTGAACAGCACGGTCATCAGGAAGAAGTCGGCCATGCGGATGTTGGCAGGCAAGGGCGGCGTGCGAAGATAGTCGCGCAGCGGCTCGACGAGAAAAGCGATCACCGCGACGCCAAGCGCCGGCAGACCCATGGTCAGCGCGATATCGACATAGCCGTCATGGCCGTGGACGATGCCGCGGATGTCCCAGGCGCGGTCGAACGGCTGTTCCTCCTGCTGGATCCACGGCGTTCCCCAGAAACTGTCGAAGCCGTAGCCGGCCCAGGGGCGCTTGGCGATCATCTCGCCCGCATACTCCCAGAGCGTCGTGCGCCCGGTATAGGTCAGGTCGGGGAAATGCTGCGAGGCAAGCTGCTTCAGCGGCGCCAGGAAGACGATGCCGAGCGTTCCCAGCGCCGTGCCGAGAAGGGCCGCGACGACCAGGAAGACGGTGACGCCGCGCAAGCCCAGCAGGCCGGGCAGGATGACAATCAGAATCGAAAGCGGCACCAGGCCCGCCGTGGTCTTCGAGCCCGTATTCGCCACGAAAATCAGGGCGGCGAGGAAGATGGCGCCGCCAAGCCGCCGCCAGCCCTGCCGGAACAGGAACACGCCGGAAAACGACAGGCAGGCCATCACCGGGCCGGCGATGTTCTTGTGGGAAAACACGCCGCGCCACAGGCCGGCATGCTCCGGCTCGACCGCGTCCGCTGTGTGCTTCGCGACGTCCGGCAGGACCAGAAGACCGGCATAGGACACGATGAGTACCGCGGCCGCTGCGAAACCGATTACGGCGCAAAAATCGTCGGCGTCGCGCGGCAGGGTCAGCACCACGCCCAGCGCCAGCACGCCGATCAGCGTGATGGATGCGGCGCGCACCGCGCTGGACGGGTCGAGCGCATGGGCGACCGAGAAGCAGAAGAAGCCGAACAGGAGCAGCATCCACGGCCCCCACAGCATGACGGCCCGGCGCGGCCGGATCAGCATGGCGAAGCAGCCGAGCGAAACCACCCCAAGCAGGGAGAAGCCGATCTGGTTGACGACGTCGCCGTTGGTCAGGCCCATGCCGACGTCCGGCTGGAAGGGCCGGAACGAGGTCAGCAGCACGGTCAGCATCAGCGCGGCGATGACGGTGCCCGTGCGCCCCGCGACAAGTCTGTCGGCCTGACTTGACGCCTCAGTTCTTCTCAGGCTCGCGATACTGCTCACGGGCATACCCAAACTCGGCCAACAGGCGGCCCGCCGCGACATAGATGTGGTAGGTGCCCTCTGAGACCGAGCCGCTTTGCACAGCCTTCAGCACGGCCCGGAACGGCGAGGCGGCAACCAGCGCCACGCTTTTCGCCAGCACGCGCAGGCCGGAAAGCCGCTCGCCGCTGCGGCGGCGTTTCTCCACCAGCGTGGAGATGACGCCGTTGCGCAGGGAACGGGCGCGGATCCAGTCGGCCTCCAGACGGCGCGCCGGCACCGTTTCATGCACCGGCGCCTCGGCGCACCACGCGAGCCGAAAGCCCCGGCGCTGCGCACGGCTCAGGAAATCGGAATCGCCGCCGCCGAGGAAGTTGAAGCGCAGGTCGAGATGCGGCGGGCCGAATGCTTCCAGCACGCCCCGGCGCAGCAGGAGGTTGCCGGAGGAGTAGAGCGCCTGCACGGGGCCGGTCCGGCTCCAATGCGGCCGGAAAACCGGATGCGCCGCCGCTGCGGGAGGATTTTTGCTTTCGAAGACGGGAAGCTGCGGCCCGCCTACGACATCGGCGTCGAACCGATCGGCCGTGGCGCACAGATTTTCGATCCAGTCAGGCGAGGCGACCTCGTCGTCGTCGATCACCAGCAGATATTGGAAGGCCGGAAAGCGGGCAAGCGCCATCTCCCAGCCGGCATTGTAGGCGCGGCAATTGCCGCGCTCATGCACGAGCAACACAAAGCCCGCGAGCGCGCCGGAGGAAAAGAAGGACTCCGCGGCGCGGGCACCTTCAAGGCCTTCCGCATCGTTCTCCATCACGATCAGGGCGAAGCGCCGCGCGGTTTTCTGGAGGCTGAGCGATCGCAACGTCAGCGCTGCGTGCTCCGGTCGCCGAAATGTCGGCATCGTTACCACGACATCGAAGCGGTCGGGCTCCAGCCCAGGCGAGGATGCGAAGAGCGACACGGGTCCGGAAACGATCTCTTCGCGCATGGTCTTCCCTGGGGCCTGCCCTTCCGGCATAGCCCCTGCCGGTGAAGGCGGCGTTAAGGATGGCCGCACAATTCACCGTGCGCTGCGCAAGCTTTCTCAACGATCGCCGTGGCTTAATGCAGGCTTCACCAGGGCATGTCGTAGCTTCGGTGAGTCCGGAGTGCTGCCTTGCGCCTGCTTTTCGCCACCTCCATCATCCCCGATGCCTCGCGCGGGTCCGGCTACGAGATCGCATCCGCCGCGGTGATCGATGCCCTGCGCGAAGCCGGGGCGGAGGTGACGGTGGCCGGCTATCTCTGGCCGGAACAGCCGATGCCTGCGCAAAACGGGACGATCGTGCTCGGCCGGCTCGATCCGCGCACGGATGGCGCCTCGCTCGGCAAGAAGCTGGGGTGGCTGGCCCATGCGGTGCGGCTCGGCCTGCCTTTCGCCTCGGCCAAGCTCCATGACGTTTCGCCCGAAGCCTTCAAAGGAAAAATCGCTGCGCACGGTCCGTTCGATGCCTATGTGCTGAACGGGGCGCAGTTCGCCGCCGCCTTCGAGCCGGTGTTCCGCGACAAGCCGCGCCTCTTCGTGGCGCACAATGTCGAACACCGCTCCGCCCAGGAGAACGCCGAGGCCGCGACCAGCGTCGTCGAGCGGACGCTTTTCGCTCGCGAGGCGAGGCTGCTGCGCGACGTCGAACAGCGGCTCTGCCGCGAGTCGGCTTTCGTGTTCACGCTTGCCGAAGAGGACCGGGCGGCGCTCGGCCTTTCCGGCGACCGGCGCTCTGCGACCCTGCCGCTCACCACCCGGTCGGAACTCCACTCTGCGCCCGCGGGTCGGGAGATCACCTGCGACATGGCGCTGATCGGCACCTGGACCTGGGCGCCGAACCGCATCGGCCTGGAGTGGTTCCTCCGCGAGGTGCTGCCGCTGCTGCCCGCAGGATTACGTATCCGGGTGGCAGGCCATGTGCCGGCGGACCTGCCGCCTGCCTTTCCGCAGGTGGATTGGGCCGGGCGGGTGGCCGACGCCACCGAGTTCGTGCGCTCGGCTGCGGTGATCCCGCTGATCAGCCGCGCGGGCACGGGCGTGCAGCTGAAGACGATCGAGACCTTCGAACTTGGCCTGCCTTCTGTTGCAACTACCCACTCCCTGCGCGGCATCGGCTTCCTGCCGGCCAACTGCACGGTGGCCGACGAGCCCGCACGCTTTGCCGAAGCGCTCCAGGCTGCGATGGCTCATCGCGCGGCCGACGCCGACGGGTCGGCGTTTGCGCGCGAGCAGCGCCGCCTGCTGGTTGAGCGGGTCGGGCGGGCGCTCCGATGCCTCCGCGGCGACGTATCGGGGAGGGCCGCGGCATGATGGAGGCAACGGTGACGGCGCCTCAGCCGCAGCCGCGCAGGGGCCGCGTCCGCCTGCCGCCGCGCGAGATCCTCGGCGTGACGGTTTCGCCCTTGCTCTGGGACGAGGCGCTGGGGGCGATCCGGCGCTTCGTGCTTCAGGGCATCTTTACCCCTGTCGGCTTCCTCAACGCCCACGGCTCCAACCTCATCGAGGCCGATCCCGCCTATGCCGAGACGCTGACGAAGTTCCTGATTCTGCCGGACGGCGTCGGGGTGGACATCGCCTCGAAGCTGCTGCACGGCAGCCCGTTCCCAAGCAATCTGAACGGCACGGATTTCGTGCCGGCGCTTCTGCGCTCGATCGACAAGCCCCTGCGCGTCGGCCTGATAGGAACAAGGCTGGAGAACGCCGAAGGGGCGGCAAGCGCCCTGGAGCGCCTCGCGCCGCAGCACGACTACTGGGTCATCGCGGACGGCTTCTTCTCGGAAAAGGAAGAGCCGGCCGTGCTGGAACGGCTGGCGATCGTCCGGCCGGACATCCTGCTTGTGGCGATGGGCATGCCGCGCCAGGAGTTCTGGATCGCCGAAAAGATCACGCCGGAGCACTGCACCGTGCCGATCGCGGTCGGCGCGCTTCTGGACTTTCTGAGCGGCACCGTGCCGCGCGCGCCGCCGGCGTTGCAGAAGCTGCGGCTGGAATGGCTTTTCCGGTTGCTCGTCGAGCCGCGCCGGCTTTGGCGGCGCTACCTCCTGGGCAATCCCGTATTCCTGAGCCGCGTGCTGCGCCGCAGGCTGAAGGGGGAAGCGCCTCGCCCATGCGCCTGACATTGTCTCCTCCGCGCGATCGGTCCTCGCTGCTCGCGCCTTTGCCGGCCTCGCCCACGGCCGCGATCGTGACGGCGAGCCACGCGCCCGACTTCGAGCGCTGCCGCCTGCTCTGCGAAACCGTGGACGCCTATGTCAGCGGCGCGGCGCAACACCTGATCCTTGTGGAGTCCCGCGATGTCACCCTATTCCGCGGGCTGGAAGGGCCGCGGCGCAGGGTCGTGGACGAGCGCGACATCCTGCCTTCCTGGCTCCGCGCGGTTTCCGATCCGATCAGCCGCCGGCACCGCCGCGTCTGGCTGAGCTGGAAGACGCTGCCGCTGCGCGGCTGGCACGTGCAGCAGCTTCGCCGCATCGCGATCGCGGCGCATGCGCGCGAGGATCACCTGATCTTCTGCGATTCGGACGTTGCCTTCGTCCGGCCCTTCGACTGCGGCGCCTTCGCCGAAAACGGGCGCACCCGCACCTTCCGGATCGACGGCGGGCTCGGCGTGGACGAGCGGCCCGTGCAGAAAACCTGGTGGAGCAATGCGGGCAGGGCGCTTGGCATTGCGCAGTCTCCCAGGCTTTTCGACAGCTATGTCAGTACCCTAATCGCCTGGCGGCGCGAGGCGGTGCTCGGCATGTGCCGGCGCATCGAGACGGTGACCGGCCGTCATTGGGCGGCTGCGGTCGCCGCCGACCGGAAGTTCTCGGAATGCCTGCTCTATGGCCGGTATGCCGCCGAGGTCCTCGGCGGAGAAGGGCACAGCTTCAGCCCGGACGGGTTCTGCCGCGTGCATTGGGACGGCGCGCCGATGACGGATTCCGAGTTTCGCGCCTTTCTCGACGGATTGTCGCCGGAACAGGTGGCCGTCTGCCTGCAATCCTTTATCGGCACCGATCTGGACGGCGTGCGGCCGCTGGTGCTGCCTGCAAGCGGGAGCAAAACCCGGCAAGCCGCCTGAAAGATCAAGGGCGCGCGGCGGCAGCGGCTTCGGGCTCGCCGCCATAAAGGCCCGATTGCACCGAGCGGATCACCTCCACCACGGAATCGTAGCCTTCCAACTCGTCCAGCGCGCGCTGCTGGGCATAAAGCAGGGTGCCTTTGGCGCGCTGCGCTTCGGCAAGCGTGTCGATCTGGCTGTCGATCACCTTGACGAAAAGGTTTTTGGCTTCCCCCTTGCGCTTGATCCGCGCGCGCACCGCGCGCAGCGAGCCCAAGCGCTGCTCGATGCCCGCCAGTTCCTCCGAAACGAGATCGCGGCTTTCCGTCACCAGCCGGCGCATCTCCGCCACGATGTCGGTGCTCTCGATCGGCAGGCGCGACTTCGAGAGCACGTGGTTGAGCGCACCGCTCAGCGTCACGATCAGGTCGGCATGACTCTTGTCCGCGCCTTCCGCGTCCCAAACGCCGGTCTCGTCGTAGAGCTTGCGCCGCTCCGGGTTGGATAGGACGTTGTAGGCCTGGGTGAGCGCGATGAACCGCTCGCCGTCGCCCCCGTGATCGGGATGGTGCGTTTTGGCGATGACGCGGAACGCCGCCTTGATCCCCGCCACTGTCCCGGAAGGTCTGACGCCCAGCAGGTCGTAAAGCGCGGTGTCGATCATGCGCCGCGGTATATAGCAAAGCCGGGCGGCGCTGTCCTCCTGCCCGGAAGCCGTCAGACTTCCGGCAGGTCGGCCAGATCGACCGTCCCGCGGTCGCCGGATAAGCGCAGGCTGAAGCTTGCGCCTTGGCTCTGCGACACGCCGGAGATGCTGATATCGCCGGTGTCGCGAACGATCAGTCGTCCGTCCCGCTCGACGGCAAGCCGTTTCTCATCAGGGAATACCGCATAGCGGATGCCGTTCTGCGCCCCTGCGGACGCGGGCTCCCCAAGCTCTTCCGGCCACCAGCGCGCGGCCTTCTCGACGTGCATCGGCGGGAGACCGCTTTCCGGCTCGCGCGGGTCCGCTTCCGTTCCGAAGCTGCGGGCAAGCTCCCCCGCCAGCGCGCCGACGCGGGCCTTCAGGTCGTTGTTGAACATGTCGCCGATCATAAGCATGCCGCCCCGGCTCCACTGTCCCATGCCGCCGAGTTCGGGGTGGCTGAACTGCGCCATGGCCCCATGCGAGCTTTGCATCGCATCGAGCAGCGCCCGCGCGGCGCTCTCGCTGAAGCCATGCCTGGCGGCGAGGTCGCCCACGTCTTCGCCCCTGCCGCTAGTCATCTGCGTGTCGCTTCCGTTGGTTCGCCGGGACTGGACGCCGGGTTGCGGCCGGGCAGCGAAAGCAATCAGTCGCTTCGGCCGGTGCGCGGTTCGTCCGTGCTCATCGGCTCCTCCGGCATGCCGGCGTCGCGGAGGTCGGCCGGCGTCTGAAGATCGTTGCCGTTCGGCCCCGCGCTCCCGCTCATCTTCGGCGCTTTTGGCGCTTCTTTCGCATCGCTGTTGAAGTCGCGCTTCTGGTTGCGCATGCCTGCGACGTTCGGCGTCTGAACGTCGGGCTTGGCTGAACCGATATCTGGCATCGCTTGTCTCCTATCCCATGAAGACAAGGCAAACCATCGGGCGCGCTGCTCGGTTCCGGCGGAGCTTGAGAAAGGTGACAGCCGATGAGCGTACGCGCTTCAATCGTTGGAAGCGACGATCCGCAACGGCTGCGCCGCGTCTTCCCAAAGCGAGATGCGCTCCACGCCGAGAAGGATACCGGCGAAGGCGACGACGAAGACAAAGGGAAAGAAAGGCGCAGCTCTCAGCATGGCTTGGATCGTGCCACGCCTGCACGACAGTTTCGTGTCAACGGCCGGCCAAGAATTACGAGGAACTGCACAGATCCGGCCTCGCACCCGATCCTATCCAAGGAAGTGTGCGAACACTTCCATGAGGCAAACGCCTGAGTGAAGGCTTATCCCGAAAGCGGCGAACATGATGGCATGGCGTTTCATGCCCGCCCAACGAGCAGGCGGTTGTGCTTGTTGCGCCGGCGTATGCCGGCTTGGTTGTTGAAAGCTTAATTTTGGCTCTCGAAGGATTTCATAGAGCCGTCGCAGCTGTTCCGACGAACAGGAAGGGGAAGCTTGAACGTTCGAAGGGCAAGCGCGCTGCAACTTGGCCTTTCCGCCGCCCAGATTGATTGCGCTACAGCGGCCTATTCCGCAGGCAAAGCTGTCTAAACCGAAGTCTTTCATGAGATCAGCTGCGCTGATGGTGCTGCGAGAGAGGATTGAAATCCTAGTTCGAAGCCAGAAGATATTGTTTTCGCTGCATTATTTCCGATGAATGACGTAGGACTGTATACCAGCGCTGTTCACCATCGGCAAGGTTGTTTCTGGCATCGTTCATGCTGCGAGAGGGAAAATCCCTCTCTTGCAGCAGTGGCGCTAGCGGCGCGCACATTTCAGCGGCCTCATCGATGGAGCGTGGTTGTGTAGTTCCTCATCTTCCGCTTGCAAATCTTCCTTATACCGTGATTCTTGGATGAAGGGACGAAAGGGGACGCGGGATGCGAAGGATTGTCACGGCAATTATGCTGTTTGCTGCCACTTTGGGAGTTGCGCCGGCTCAGACCAAAGGTCTGCCGAAGATCAAGGGCAAGCCCTACTCGGCAGCCCGCGCACTTCTACTGGCGAAAGGCTGGCGCGCCGAAGCACTTGCGCCGGGTGAGTATGCACGCTGCGCGCCGGGCCGCGAGGCCGTCTGCGAAGCCTTTCCTGAAACCTTCATCTGCCGCGGCACCGGCACTGCCTCATGCGAGTTCATAATCTACGGCCCGATCAAGCGCTCTGGCGAAGTGGCCACGCTTCTGATTACGACCTTGGGCGAGGATGATGACCCTTGCGTGGAAAGTGTGAAGCAGCTTGATGAGCAGGAATGGGAGATGCTGTTCGACCAGTGAGAACGCTGGCCACATCAAGAGCCTCAAACGGCAGAGAGGTTGAACTATGGGCGGCGTGACTTTCAACGTCACCATCGACGGCAAAGCCGCGGAATTGACAGTTGAGAAGACCAGTGGCGCGCTAGCGATGATCTTTGGTCCGGCCGCTCATGAGCTTGGCATGGCTTGGGGCGAACGAGCGGCGTTCTATCGCTTTCGGCAATCGTTGCGTATTCGTGAAAAGACTCTCGCACTCCAGGTCAATCATCCTATCGCGATTGAAGATGAACGTGAGGTAACGGAAGGCGAGGGGATTCGAGCACTGGAAGCCGCCTCAATTGAGGAGGATGAGGCGGTTCAAGATATGTGGGCAGGACTTTTACGGAACGCGCGCGACGCGCAAACCAAAGTCACTATAGAGAAGGCGTTCGTTGATCTATTGAAATCTCTTTCAGGGCCAGAGGCAGTTTTCTTGAATGCTCTTGCCTCTGCAAATGAGAAACTCCATGCGCTAGACGATGAACGCAGGCTTAAGGTCAAGGATTTCATCGCAAGGACGAAAGAAATTGCGAAGATGCCAGAAGCTGAAAGACCTCCATTGCCGGAAGATCCAATTCTTCAACCCAAACCATCTTACGAAGATATCGTGAACGCAGTCTCGCCATGTTTTTCTGAACAGTGGCGAATATACGATCACGATCTTCGCGCATTCAGCATTCAAAACTTAGTACGTATGAGGCTGATTTCACCCATTTTCCCGATTGCGAACCAATATCGCCATGGAGAAATACAAGTTGATGAGGGTTATACACAAAGAAAATTACAGTTTGTGACACCGCAAGAATTTAACGCATTTGCAAAATCTATGAAGGCACAAATTGCAGTTCTGTCAGGCTCCGCGGAAGCTGCCGTAAAAATCCCGCCGCCTGATCTAAGCAATATAATGCGTAAAGGCTTTGCCGAATACCTCCCTGAAATGCATTTCAAGTTCCTACCTCTAGGTATAAGATTGATGGAATCTTGTTCTGTGCCGAAAAGAAACGAGTCGGCGTTCACACCTGTATTCAAAGCCTGAGATCGCGTTCAATGAAGGACCATCAACGCTGCGGAGTGCCGGCCCATCTCTGCTGGACTGCTGCGACCGTTATGCGGTGCCTGCCAGATCCATCACGCGCTTGACCTGATTGGCGCTCCAAACGCCTTCGCGGGCGGTGCGGATGCCGCGCTCATTCAAAGCTGCGGCAATGTCCCGAAGCGATACGGCGCCAGCGGCGCGGACCTCTGCAATGATGGGCGCCAAGTCGCCCGCGCGGCGCGATGCCTTCTCCTGGCGCTTGGCGAGGCTCAGGGCGCGTCCCTGAGCGGCGACGGTCGGAAGGTTGCCACGATCGCCGCCAAGCGCCACGCCCCGCGCCTTGGCCGCGGCAAGCGCCTTCTTCGTGCGATCGGAAATCATGCCGGCTTCAAGCTCGGCAACGGCAAGCATCTGCCGGAGCATGAAGCGGCCGGCCGGTCCTTCGATGGACGGAAGATCGCAGAAGCGCACTTCGACGCCGGCTTGCACCAGGCGCCCCATGAAGTCGGGGTTACGTGTGAGGCGAGAGACGTTCGCCACCACCAGGGTTGCGCCCATGACGCGGCAATGAGCAAGCGCGCGGTCGAGCTCGGGCCGATTGTCGCCCTTGGCCGTGCCACTTTCAGTTTCTTGGAACTCCCCGACCAACTCCCAATCGCCACCATTCAGGAACGTAGTGACTGTTTGGCGCTGGGCCTCCAAGCCAAGGCCGGACTTCGCCTGCTTGCCCGTGCTGACACGAAGGTAAGAGACGAAGCGGCCATGTGCCATCGGGGAGCCTTTCAGCGGCATACGTTTCTAGCGACGAACGTTGCTACAAACGTAACAGGCTTCTTTCCGATGGCAAGGGGAATTTTAGGGGTTGAGCGATCTTTCAGCAAGTGCCGCTGGAGCCGGCATCATCGTGCGCCAGAAAAGCCATCGCATCGGCCGCCACAAGCATAGCCTCAGCCGCCGTGCGCAATGCCCCGGCGGTTGAAGGATCGCGCACCAAGGCTTCCAAGGCGAACAAGGAGGCGATCATCTCCGCGGCCTGCTCCTGCACCAGGTCAACGCAATCCATCACGTGCAGCCCAGCGGCTGCGTCGTTCATCATCATGCTCAAGCTCTTGATCCTCCGGCCCGACGATGATTCGTCGCGGACAAAAGTTTAGGGCGAAGGATACGGGCCTTGCAACTGGTGCGCGGGAGGGATCATCTCCCCGCCGTTTGCATTTGCATGAAGGCTTCAAGCAAATACAAGCAAGCAAGACGTTGAAGAGCATAGGCTTGGCGGCAGGCTGCTTGCATTGATCTGCGTTCATGCGATTGAACGCAAACCGCTTCTTTTTTTATGCAAACATGCCGGGGGGTATAAGGGGAGGTAGGTTCCAACCAGCGAACCTAAAAGGCCGAAAATGCATATCGCTTGCCGATGAGCCTGTCATCGGAACAACTGACCCCGCACGCCAAATAAAAAGGGCGGCACCCTTTCCGAGTGCCTAATTTTGCAAACCCTAAAAGGCCGATTTTCCGAAGGCTCCATGTGGCGCTGGCACACGATGCGCGCCGGCGTTCACGATGAGTTCCTTCCGTCGAGCCCATGCAAGCCGGGCGACCAGCGAACATTACAGCGCGTCCACTTTTGCCCGGGCTCGGGCAGCGTGATATGGGGCGGGTGCAGATCGGCAGCCGACCGCCGCTCTGTCCATCTAAAAAGGGAACGCTCGATAATCGTAAAATCCGGCTGAGAAGCCGATAACATCCAACCGCAAAGAAAAAGCCCACCCCAATCCGGCAAGACGAAGGGCGGGCTTTCTTCAGGAGATCAAGTTTTGAATACCACACGCGGCTTGCGCAAGCAACCGAAAACAACCCGTAGCACGCGGCCTGCCTATCTCTTGCTTGGCATGGCGATCAACCATGAAGACATAACAAAAACCGATGCCAAGGTCTTCAAGGTGATCTTGGACGGGTTAGACAGAGGGTGCGACTATTGCATCTACAGCGTGGAAGCCATAGCGCGCCGCAGCGGATGCGACGAACGGGCCGTCCAGAAAGGCATCAACAGGCTTGTTACGGCTGGCCTGTTGAAGAAGACCGAACGCACGCTTCCGCGATCCCAGCGCGGGGAGGGGCAGCACCGCAACCTCTCCAATGAGCTCCGCCCCGCATGGGAGCTAGTGGAAAAAACGTCGAGCGGCTCAACGCTGCCCGCAGCTGCAAACAGCAACACGCCAGACTGCGAGAGAACGCAGCGCGATATGGCAGCGTAGCGCCGGAGTGGCCTCAGAAACCCAAGTGGAGGGGTGGCGAGATGGCCACCCTCCCCCCGGCTAAATGGCCACCCTATTCCTATCTACTACCTCTTACGAGGTGTAGATTAAACACCAACCGTTGACGCAACCGCTCATGGTCTGCCGGTGGCGGAAACCTCGAAGGCTGGTGCCAGCCTCAAAGGTTGCCGCGACATCCAACCGAGAGCGAAGATGACGATGGTGGCCCGACCGGAGGGAGGGAGCGACCTTCATGCAGCGCGCGGCATCTCCGGCATGAAAGCAGTCATCCTGCCGGGCCACCGTCACCGCGTCGTCGTCGTCCATGCCGGGCCGTCTATGTCGTTGTCGTCGTCAGCCCTTCCACGTGCGCCAGGCGTGAAGACCTTGGCGCCCACGGCGATGCCAGCATCTCGTCGTCGATCCTCGCGCAGCGAGGTGCAGCCTTGATGCAGCGCGCGACGTGTTCAGTCATGCCGCTACACCACGTCGTCGTCGTACCGAATGACAGCCACCATGCCGTTTTTAGCTTGGCATCTACACAAGCGAGAGGCGGGGCTCATCGTTCATGCAGGACCCCATCCCCGTCCTGTCGTCGACGATAACCGCGGAGCGGGGCAACTTGGTCGTGTCGAGTCCGGACGATTTCGGTTTAGAGCACGGGACAGGCAGCGGCCTCGCATCCGCTCGGCGACAACGCCGTCATGCAATGATGATGCCAAGTCCGAAGGGTGCGACATCATGCCGCGGAAGCGGCTAGTTGACAAATACCCGGCTTTAAGGTAAAAATACCTATATCCTGGCGAATTCTATGAAGGTCAGGAGAGGGCTCTTTCGCGAGCCCTTTTTCACACCCGCACCACATCGCTGCGGACCCTCAACACCAATTACATCAACCACCCGCAACCGGGCTCGGCAACGTCGAGCACCGGCCATTTCCATATGGAGTTCTCAATGCACCGAAGACAGGACGAGCACTCGTTTGCCGTCACCTTCCAAGCCGCTCCCGCTCTAGCGGAAGCCATCAACACCGGCGCCGCCCGCGAAGACCTCAGCCACTCGGCTTTCGTCCGGCGTATCGTCGCCGCTGGCCTGCGCGAGGCTGGCCTACTGCCCGTAGGCGTTCCGATCGTAGGCCGTGCTGGCCGCCCCCGGAAGGCGGTGGCAGCATGACCGCCGTCAGCAACAACGCCCGCGTGATCGTCGCCTGCTCCGCCAAGGATCTCGGCATCACCCTCACCCCTGCCGGCGAGCTGGCTGTCGGCGCCAAGGTTGATGCTGCCCTGAAATACGAACGCGGCGAGCACTTCCTGGCCGACGCCTCCGGCCAACGCCTGTTGAAGACCGACGACGCTGGCGGCATGTCCCCCGTGTCGTTTGCGGAGCTCGTCGCAGGCGCGGCGAAGGCTGACCCGACATACCTCCAAGCAAAGCCCGACAAAGCCCCTACGGCTGTCGCCGCTGACGCTACGCTCACGGCACGGATGCAAGGGCGCAAGGAAGCGCTCGCGGCCGAAGGCAAGGCACATGCCGCCGCCATCACCACGAACCCCTGGCAGACGGGGAAGCAGAACTTGACCCAGCAGATGTTGATCCAGAAGAACGACCCGGCACGCGCTCAGCGGCTCAAGGCGCTGGCGGGGGTGGCACGATGAGCCAAATCACGGTTCCCGCCCACGGCGGCACATTCGCCAATGCTTGCACCTCCCTGCGGATGAAGCTCATTGAGCAAGTCGCAGAGCGCGAAGGCTGGCCTATTCACGGCGATGGGCGACCTCGCTTCTTTCGTGCCCGAGCCGAACAGGCGGCCGAAGCCGAGATTGCAATATGGCAGCGAAACCCCCGTCAGCCGGTTGATGACGTTGAGCGGACGCTTGTAGCCATGCGGGCGAATTTCCTGGCATGGCAGGCGAGCCGGCAGGAACTTGCCGACCAGCGCGCCGCGGTGGAAGCGCAACGCCGCGCTGAGGTGATCGCGCGGGAGCCGGCCAAGGAGTTCAAGCTGCGGTTTCGCGACATGAACAGCGACCGCGACGTGGAAGTGACGCTGCCGGCCGGCATGGTCCGCTTCCTCGGGGAGGCGGCGCCGTGAGTGACGCTTCCGTCAAGATCACCCTCAGCGCCGACAACCAAGCCAGCGCCGCTATCAAGGCGGTGTTGGCAGATGTTCAACGGCTCAAACGGGCGATGAGTTCGGCCTTCAACTCAAATGCCTCAACCGCGTTCGCCTCTAAGATCGGCAAGGACGCCGCGAAGATGCAGGCGGCGTTCAACGGCCTGAGCCAAGCTCAGAAGCGTTTCGTGGACGGCTTCTCCGCCGGCACAGCCGCGTCGGGCCAGTCCTTCACGGCCATGCGGCGCCAGGCGCGCCGATATGCGATCGATCGGGCAAGGGTGGAGCGCAGCCTATCATCTTTCCGCGTCCGTGCCACGGCAGCGCACGACCAGGTGGAACGGCAAGCGCACCGGACGCGGCTTGCGGAGATGCGCCAGCGCGGCCGGCTGGACGCGCAGCTGCACGGCGCTGCAATGGCGCGGGCACGTCAGCTGGGGCGGTTCTCCGGCCGGTTGGCATATCGACCCGGCAACACCTCGTTCCCGTCACCTGTTGCTGGCCTTGCCGGCACAGGTGCAGCCGTTTGGGCGACCAAGAGCGTCTTGGAACGGGAAACTGGAACGGACGCCGCAGAGATCGACGCCCGAACGTATGCCGGCCTTTCTCAGGCCGATGCGCGAAAGTTGCGCGAACAATGGGCGATGCCTGCGGCAGTGGATTTCGGCGCAACGGCCGAAGACATGCTTCGGTCTTTCACCAACGCAGTAAAGGCAGGTATTCCACAAAAGGGTGCCAAGGTTTTCACCGATCTATCTGTCCAAGCAGGAGAAGCGTGGGGCAAGCCGCTCCAAGAAACCACAGACTTCCTAGCCAATGTGAATACGATCATTGGTGGATTTGGAGATAAGTTCGACGCGAAGAAGCTTCGCTCAGTGTCAAATACTTTGACCTTTCTTGCCAAAGAAATGTCAACGTCACCTGACAAGTTGATGACGTTCGCGGAGAAAGGCGCGGGCGCTGCAATGGCGCTAGGCATGTCGCAGGAAGCCGGAATCAGCTTCGGCGCGGCAAGCACCTCCGCCGGCAACGCGGCCGGCGCATCCGGGCGGATGTTCGATGCCCTGGCGGGATTCTTTAACGTCCGCCTGCAAGGGCTCACGAAGCGCGGGGCGGAGGGCGAAGATGCCGACTTGGCGAAAGCCATGCTCCGCGACATGGGATACGGCAGCTACGAGGGGATGCAGCGCCAGCGCCGCGCCGATCCTGACGCTTTTCTGTTCGATTTCGCGGACAGGTTCAACAGCCGGATCAAAGACCCGAAGAAGCGCGCCGCATACACGGAACTCTCGACCGGACAGGAATGGTTCGGAGAGTTCGGGCGCCTGCTCGACAACCCCGCGATCTTGAAGGAGGCTAGAAAGGCTCTCCGCGAGTCCAAGGAGGCGAACACCCTCACGGACGTGTGGAGGCTCCACGTCCAAAAGCTCGCCTTTCTCTGGAAACAGGTGAAAGCCGGCTTCGACAACATCATGGGCGAAATCGGCATGGTGCTCAGCCCCATCGCGGCGAAAGTCGGCGCTGCCTTCGTTCAATGGACGCGAACGCTCACCGGCCCGAACGGCATCCGGAGGCACGTCCAGCGGTTTGTTGACGGCCTCATGCACGGTTTCTTCGGCGGCGACCTCGACGCGGTGTTGAAACGGCTCTCGACCGCGGGCGGAATAGACCCGGAAGCAATCTTCCGCTTCGCCAAGGGGTTCGCGGAAGGGCTGCGGGAAGTCTGGTCCGTGTTCAAGCAGATCGGCCAAGGCATCGCCAAGGTGATCGGCGTGGACGCCAGCACGGCGGAAGGCGCGGGCAAGCTCATCGGCTCCATCTTGGGGCTGAGCGCCGCCTTGGTGTTCCTGCGGCCGGTTGTCGGCGTTCTCGACCTTCTGGCGGCTGGCGTAGGCGTCCTGACAACTGCCCTGACTACCGCGTCTGGCCTTGGTCTCGGCGGCACGGCCGCGGCAGGCAGAGGGGCTGCCGCATGGCTCACCCCTTGGCTTGCAGGCCTCACGGCTGCGGGAGTGATCGCAGGTGCCGCCTTGATGAAATGGCAGGGTGACAAGCTGAAGAACAAGCCCGTCAAGCCAAACACCCCTGCCGACTATCTGCTGCGCTGGCGCGATCACAACATCCGCGCGCGGGAGATGACCGCTGCCGATCACCGCAAGGATGACGCCATCCCGACGATGAGTTTTTACGACCGGGAGCAAACCGCCAAACGCGGCATGAACCCATGGCGCCCAAAACCCACGACGATCGATGCCGACGCCCCCAAGTTCGCCCGCGGCGGCCGGTTCACTGTCGGCGGCGCCGGCGGCACCGATTCCAAGCTGGTGCAGTTCTGGGCTTCTCCGGGCGAAACGGTGAGCGTCCACACGCCCGACCAAGTGAACGGCGGTGGTGGCCTTCTCATCAACCTCCGCACTGCGGGCGTGGAAGATCGTCTGAGCGACATGGTTCGCGCTCTGCTTGGCTTAGGCGACCGCTACCGCGAGGCCGCTGCAAAGGCACATCTCGCAGCAGCGGCGGCAGGTAGCGCGGTTGTTTCTGGCTTCGTCAGCGCCGCGGCGGAGGGCACCAGCATTGTCCCCAGCCTGCCCGGCGGCGGCGGTGCCACGCTCGGCAAGACGGGCTATGGCAAGCGGTTCTACTACCCTAACATCGCGCCAGGCGAGAGAGGGACCACGGCGCCGATGCTGAAAGGCGCTGCATCCGCCAACGCGAAAGCCGCCTTCGACTTCCTCACGAAGGACAAGGGGCTGACGCGCGATGCAGCGGCCGGCATCCTGGCCAGCATCAAGGCGGAAAGCGGCTTCAACCCCGCGGCCCGCGGCGATGGCGGCAGCGCCCACGGCATATTCCAGCACCACGCGGACCGCCGCGCCAAGATTCTGCGCGGCACGGGCGTCAATATGAGCTCGGCAAGCTTCATGGACCAGATGCGCGCCGGCATCTGGGAAGCCGAAACCGGATCGGACCCACAAGGCAGGCGGGCATGGGAGGCGTTGAAGTCGGGCAAGCTCTCGGCAGCGCAGGCTGCGGCCGCTTGGTCCGACCTTTACGAGCGGCCCTTGCACAAGCGCGCGGAAGCCGCGGAGCGCGGCGCACTCGCCAACGGCTTCGCCAAGCTGTTCGGCGCGGGCAACGCCACCACGGTGCCTTCAGATGCTGCGGTGACGGGCGCCAGGGCCGCGCTGACGATGACAAACCGGGGCGCCACCAGAAACCACCCGATCACCACATACCTGTCCGACAAGATCAGGGAGTCGGTGGCGGCGGTGTACGGACGGGGATACCGGGTGGAAGTGTTCTCCGGCGGGCAGGATGCCAAAGGCGCGGGCGGCAAGCGCACCGGCAGCACGCGACACGACGATCACGGGCAGGGGGGTGAAGCCGCCGATCTCTACGTGATCGGGCCTGACGGCAAACGCCTCCGCGGTGCCGATCTCGCAAAGCTGGGGCAATACTGGCGAGCCAAGAAGTATGGGGGCGTGGGGCTCGAAATGGCCGGCGGCGGCATCCACTTGGATCAGCACAAGAACCGGGCTGGCCATTGGTGGTACAGCGAAGCGTCCAGGCGCATTGGTGAACGTCAGATAGATCAGGGAGAGCGCGGCATCCTGCCCTGCTTGATGCATCTGCTATTCGGCTCACCGTCAGCCGCGTCTCTCGCCAGCACCGTCAACACGCCTGAGAGAGTCATTCAGAACGTGCCGACGCCGACGCTGCGGGCCGCGCAACCCGGTTCCTCTGGCAGCCGCGCCGAAGCGCCGGCATTCGCGGTCAACATCAATGGCGCAAATCAATCGCCAGAGCAGATCGCCGCGGCGGTGCAGAAGCACGTCACGCGAGCTTGGAACTGGCGAACGCACGACGTTGAACACGACCTAACATAACTGACATCCGCCCGGCTGCACACCACAGCCGAGCGGACGCCCTGCAAATCCTTGTAAATCGTCGCTAGACGCGCTCGCGAGTGAAACCGCAGTCAGTGTACCGGATTGCTCAGAATCGCTTCTGGCGTCGATTTTTCGGCGTTCTCGGCTTGCCGCTTGGTTTCGAGTGGCAGGGTGACTTTTGAAATCTCGCGGAACAGGCCAGGAACCGCGGCCTCGCTCCGCCCGTATGACTCGGAGGAGTGTCCCGTCGTTCTGCCGGTCAGGTAGTTCAACGCGCTGTCACTGACGCCACCAGCGGCGCACAGATCGTGGAAGAGGTGACGCCAGCCGTGGTTCGGCGCGAGCTTCGGGCGCGCGATCTTCAAATCCGCCGTCACCCACTTCCCCACGTTCTCCGCGGCGCGGGCGATGAACAGCCGGCCGGCCGGTGCCGCCGCCACGAAGTCGAGCAAGCCTTCCGCCTTCAAGCTCGGATGCACTGGCACGCGGCGTTCGCTGAATTTGTTCTTCAACGACCTTCCGCCGGCCTTCGTCAGGCGGAAATAGACGATCCCGTCCACCTGGTCGAAGTCTTCCTTGCGCAAGCCGGCGACCTCTTGGACGCGGGCGCCAGAAAAGGCGCAAAGCCAGGGCAGCCAGTGCCGTTCCGCACGATGCTCCTTGCGCGCCGCCTTCAGAATCGTCCGCGCTTCCGCCATTGTGTAGGTTCTCGCGCCCGCTTCCGCATCTTCAAACCCCGGCTTGCGCACCCCCTTGAACGGATCGGGTGCTCCGGCGAAAGCGGCTTCGTTCTGGCGGACTCCCCAACGGCGTACCGCGCCTATGTCGGTCAATGAGTTACCGATGGTGCGGTTGCTGAGCCGGCCTTCCTCCTGAAGCGCTTCTATCCAACTGCGCACAGCGGCGGTTGTCAGCGTCGTGGCGTCGTCGGTCCCGCGGTGCGCCGCGAGGCTGGCGCACTCGCGTCGGAACTTGGCGAGCGTTGCCGCTGGAATCCCCTTTGCATCCTTTCCAAGCGTCCGCAGGCGTTCTTCTTCATCAATGATCGCGGAGAACGTCAGGCCGTCCCTGTCGGGCTTCGGCGGCGCGCTTGCGGCAGGATCAGAATCCGTCCATGTCGGCACGCTCCGCATGGTATAGTCGCGGCGCGCCATCGCTTCGGCATCGCGGAAGGCCAGCGCCAGGAAGTGCGCCGCGTCGTCCAACAACTCGCGACGGCTCTCCTCCGTGACGCTGAGGCCGCGTGCCGCAAGGGCATCGTCCACGGTCGGCGCCACCAGCATTTCAAGCGCCAGCGCGCGAGTTTCCGGGTCGCTGTTGGCTTCTGTCACATGCTGCCGAAGCAAAGCGGCTTTCTCGCGCCAGTGATCGGCGCTGCCGGGATCGTCGGCGCTGGCGGCCACCAAGCCCTTGTAGACCTCTCCGGCAACGGCTTGCCGCTGGCGATGGTTCATCCTGACAGGGCCGGAGCGGGTTGATGCATAGAAGGCGTCGAGAGCTTCCACGACCGCGGCGAAGCGGCGCTTTGCTTCAGCGGGATCACGCGTGCTGAGGGTCACCTTAGCGTGGGTGCCAAGCCGGATCGTCCGGCGCTCGCCAGCGACCGGCACAGCCACTTCCTTGCCCTTCACACGCTCGGCAAGATCGGCCGGAACGCGGCGGAAGTGCTCAAAGATACCGGTAACAGGATGCTTACGAGGGGAGGGCATCACGAGCGCCATTGTAGACCAGCCCTGTATACCAAACGGGACCGGAAAAACCCAGCAAAACCAACTTCTTCTTGTATCTCAAAGGGATGAGATGGTGCTGCGAGAGAGGATTGAACTCTCGACCTCACCCTTACCAAGGGTGTGCTCTACCACTGAGCTACCGCAGCACGCAGCGTCCATGCGCTGGGCTTGTTCCGTTTGGCGGCCCGCCGCAAAGCGAAGCCCGGTCCGAACGGCGCGCCTTTTCCCGCATTTCCGAGGTCCGGTCAACAGGTCCGGCCGCAGTTTCCGCGCCGCGCGGCAATCCGCTTGTCGAGGCGCCGCATCGCCGGCCGGTGGCGGGAGTGCAAACCGTTGCGATGAGCCCGGTCTGCTCCCCGCTCGCGGCAGCGGCAAGCAACTCCCGGTCTTTGGCGCTTTCTCCCGTGCTTCGCTTGACTGCATCTTTGATCGATCATCTATTCCTGGGGAACTCTGTCAAAGAAGTCGCGCAGGCGCGTTCCCGTGCGGATCTGCGGGTTCGGGGAGGAGCGGCAGGCTATGGCGAAGAAGGACAAGCACGGCAACGCAAACGGCGGCGACATCCGCGATGACGTGGCCGAACACGAGGCCAAGGACGCCGGGATTGGGCCGGCGGGGAAAACCAAGAAGAAGAAGGGCGACCAGAAGCACAAGTATGTGGACGAACTGGTCCGCCTTCAGTTCGAACTGATCAAGCTTCAGGAATGGGTGCACAAGGAGGGCCTGAAGGTAGTCGTCGTCTTCGAGGGCCGCGATGCCGCGGGCAAGGGAGGCGTCATCAAGCGGATCACCGAAAGTCTCAATCCGCGCGTCTGCCGCGTCGTGGCGCTGGGCACGCCCACCGAGCGCGAGCGCGGCCAGTGGTATTTCCAGCGCTACGTGCTGCACCTGCCGGGCAAGGGCGAGATCGTGCTGTTCGACCGCTCCTGGTACAACCGGGCCGGCGTCGAGCACGTCATGGGCTTCTGCACGGATGCCGAGTACCACGAGTTCCTGCGCGCCTGCCCGCTCTTCGAGGAGATGCTGGTCAAGTCGGGCATCGTCCTGATAAAATACTGGTTCTCGGTCAGCGACGAGGAGCAGGAGCGCCGCTTCCGCGAGCGCATCGAGAACCCGATCAAGCGCTGGAAGCTTTCGCCGATGGACCTGAAGTCGCGCGAGCACTGGGTGGAGTATTCCCGCGCCAAGGACGTCATGCAGATGCACACCGACACCGAGATGGCGCCCTGGAACGTGGTGGACGCCGACAACAAGAAGAAGGCGCGGCTGAACTGCATCGCCCACCTCCTGTCCCGCATCCCCTACAAGGAATTGGAACGGCCCGCGATCGAGCTTAAGCCGCGCCAGAAGGACGAGACCTATGTCCGCCCGCCGAAATCCAGCCAGCGCTGGGTGCCGGCTGCCTATTGAAGAGGTTAAGGTCTCGGAGCGCCGCTGAAACCTGTCCGCACGGCGTTTCTGCTTCGAGCCGGTCAGGTTTGCCAAAACTTCCTTAACCCGGGCCGCAGATGATGCGGAACCAGGCACGTCCCCTTCACTGTTACAGGGAATCACACATTGTGATCCCAAAAGCGTGAGCAATTGTGGCAAATCGCCGGTCGGGGGACTTCGTTGCAAGGGTTGAGCATGGCCAAGCGCTATTTCGGCACGGATGGCATCCGCGGGCGGGCGAACCGCTTCCCCATGACGGCGGACATCGCGATGCGGGTCGGCATGGCGGCCGGCATGGCCTTCCAGCGCGGCAAGCACCGCCACCGTGTCGTGGTCGGCAAGGACACCCGGCTTTCCGGATACATGATCGAGAACGCGCTCGTCGCCGGCTTCTGCGCCAGCGGCATGGACGTGTTCCTGCTGGGCCCGATCCCCACTCCGGCCGTCGCCATGCTGTCGCGATCCTTGCGCGCCGACCTCGGCGTGATGATCTCGGCCTCGCACAACCCCTACCACGACAACGGCATCAAGCTGTTCGGCCCCGACGGCTACAAGCTTTCCGACGAGATCGAGTCCCGCATCGAGGCGATCCTCGACCATGAGGTCGATATGGTGATGGCCGACTCCGATGGGCTCGGCCGCGCCAAGCGCATCGACGGCGTGCACGACCGCTATATCGAGTTCGCCAAGCGCACCCTGCCGCGCTCGATGTCCCTGTCCGGCCTGCGCATCGTGGTCGATTGCGCCAACGGCGCGGGCTACAAGGTGGCGCCCGAAGCGCTCTGGGAACTCGGCGCCGAGGTGATTGCCATCAACGTCGAGCCGAACGGCTTCAACATCAACAAGGAATGCGGTTCCACCGCGCCGGAAGGGCTGGCCAAGAAGGTGCACGAGGTGCGCGCCGCCGTCGGCAGCGCGCTGGACGGCTTTGCCGACCGCATGGTGATCGTGGACGAAACCGGCGCCGTGGTGGACGGCGACCAGATCATGGCGCTGATCGCGGAGTCCTGGAGCAAGGCCGGGCGGCTGGCCGGCGGCGGCGTCGTGGCCACCGTGATGAGCAATCTCGGCCTGGAGCGTTTTCTCGGCGGCATGGGCCTGGAACTGCACCGCACCAAGGTCGGCGACCGTTACGTCGTCGAGCACATGCGCGCGCACGGCTTCAATGTCGGCGGCGAGCAGTCCGGCCACATCGTCCTGTCCGACTTCTCGACGACCGGCGACGGGCTCGTTTCGGCCTTGCAGGTGCTCGCCTGCGTCAAGCGCCAGGGCAAGCCGGTCAGCGAGGTCGCGGCCAAGTTCGAGCCGGTGCCGCAGCTGCTGAAGAATGTGCGCTTCAGCGGCGGCAAGCCGCTGGAAGAAGTCACCGTCAAGTCGGCCATCGAAGACGCGCGCTCCATGCTCGGCAAGGCCGGACGCCTCGTTATCCGCCCGTCCGGCACCGAGCCGCTGATCCGCGTCATGGCCGAAGGCGACGACCCGAAGCTGGTCGAGCAGGTCGTCAACGGCCTCGTGGACCTGATCGGCGACCAGCGCCACGCCGCCTGACGCGATCGGACAAGCTGTTCTGCTGACAGGGGCAGGTGAAGCGCATCCGCTTCACCGACGCAGGCTTGCGCGTCTTTGAACTCTATGCGTCGCGAGTCTTGATCGGCGGCAGGGATCGGCCTGCTGCGAAGCCGGGATGTTTGGCGTGTCGGTCGCTACGCGCAGGAGTTTGCGTGGGCGATGACGCCGCTGCCTTCCGCCTCTGCACCCACGTTCCAACGCTTCGTGCGGAGAAGGGGGTTGCCCGCGGCGGCAGGGAGGTCGCGCGTATAACGTCGGCCGGAGTGCAGCGAGCCTGGCTTCGCACATTGCCGGCAAGGTTAATCGTCAGGGTTAAACCCCTTTTAATCTTTGCAATTCATTATCCGTAGCTGGGATCAATGGTTCCAAGCGCTCTGGCGCTCTGGCGAATTGCAGAGGGATTCAGCAATGCTGTTGTTAAGAAAGTCCGGCTTGGCAGCGCTGCTGCTCGCCGGTGTCGCGGGGCAGGCGCTTGCCGCGGACCTTCCGATTGTGGAACCGCCGCCCGTCGCCGACTACACGCCGGCCCCGGCGCCCGCTTTCGGCGGGTGGTATATCCGCGGCGATGTAGACTACCACTGGAACGACTTCCGCGGCGCCGACTACTATACCTACGATTACGGCTGCGGCAAATGCGGCACGACGAAGCCGTTGGAAGCCTATCGCGACGGCAAGCTCGACGGCGACCTTGACGACGGCTGGTCGATCGGCGGCGGCGTCGGCTATCAGATCACCGACTATCTGCGCACCGACGTGACCGCGGACTACTATTCCAAGTCCGACTTCGAAGGCCACACGGAAGGCTGGTGCGGCGGTAAAGACGACGGCCATCCCTGCAAGTCGGACGATGAGACCAATCTCAGCACTTGGCTGCTCCTCGCCAACGCTTATGCCGACTTCTACACCTATAACGGCTTCACGCTCTATGGCGGTGCCGGTATCGGCGGCGCCCATGTGAAGTGGGACGATCTGCACAACACGGTCGAGCATGAGACCAACGAGCACGACGGCAACAGCGACTGGCGCTTTGCCTATGCGCTCATGGCCGGCGCTTCCTACTGCCTGACCAACAACCTCGACCTCGACGTCGGCTACCGCTACGCCCACGTGGAGGGCGGCGAGATGTTCGGCTACAAGAAGGGCGGCGGCCCCGGCTACGACGACGGCCTCAACATTCACGAGGTCCGTGCCGGCCTGCGCTACAATTTCGGCGACAGGAGCTACCGCGAAGGCTGCGGCGCACCGCCCCCGCCCGCCTACGAGCCGCCTCCGCCGCCGGAGCCGGTTTACAAGTAATCCTCGAATATCCCGCGATGCTTTCCGCCCGGCCCCAAGCCGGGCGGATTGCTTTTTGCCGCTGCTGTTCCTGCAAAGCATGCACGCGCAGGCGCTATGCTTAACCCTGATTTAACCCGCATGGTTAACAATGCTCTTGAAACGGCGATGGGGATGGATGTTCCGCGCCAGTCTTGTGCCCTCCGTGGAGCTCTCGCATGCGCACCGAACTGTTCTTGAAATCCAGCCTGTTCTGTCTGCTGGCCTCGACTGCGGCGCTCTTCGCGTCGCCCGGTCGCGCCGCCGATTACGAGCCGCCGCCGGTGGTCGAGGCGCCGGAATACGTGCCGGTCGAGGTGGGGTCCGGCTGGTACCTGCGCGGCGACGTCGCCTATGACTTCGAGAAGAATTTTCAGGACACGCATGCGGTCGTCAGCAGCGAGATCAAACATGCTCCCTATCTCTATGACGTCGATCATGCCGACCACAACGAAGACGAGACGCCCTGGATCGCCAGCGCGGGCTTCGGCTACCACTTCAACGACTTTCTTCGCGGCGACCTGAATGTCGGGGTGCTCGCTTCCGACCACTATTCCGGCGATGGCGTATCGCACGGCGGCTGCGCGGGCAGCACGACCAAGCACCGCGTTTACGATGACAAGAGCGAGATGGACTTCGATCCGATCGAAGGCAACGACGACTGCGATTCCAGCGTCAGCATCTCAACAAGCGGCTACACCGCCATGGCCAACGGCTACATCGATCTCGGCACGGTTGCGGGCGTGACCCCCTATGTCGGCGCCGGCGCCGGCTTGCTCTACACGCGGACTAAGATCGAGGGCAGCGTGACCTGCACCGACATCGTGAGGGAATCCGACGGCCATGACGCGGAAGCGGGCATGGACTACAAGGACACTTCGACCTTCAATTGCAGCACCAACAACACGCAGAGCGTCGAGCGGAAGGAAACGGACTACGACTGGATGTACTCGCTTTCAGCGGGCTTGGCATACCAGATCGCCGCCAACACTTCGCTCGACATCGGCTACCAGTTCTCCTCCGCCCCCGACGCGGTCTTCTACACCGTCGGCGACCACGGCTTGAACGAGCATGAAGGCGTCCAATTCCACCAGGTGAAGGTCGGCCTGCGCTACGACCTCTGGTAGGCCCTTGATCTGATCGGGAACGGGAAGGCGGGTCTTCGGCCCGCCTTTTTGCCGTTGGGGACTATCCTCAAAGCGGCAGCCGCTTTGCTCTTGACGCCAGATGAGATGGTCTTTATCGCCGTCTGTGGGCCACGCCTCCCCAACGAGGTGCACCCTATCTGGAAGGATAGACCGCGATGACAGCGCATTCGAAGCCGGCCTTGCGCCCGGCCAACCCCCAATTTTCCTCAGGTCCTTGTGCGAAGCGTCCGGGATGGACGCTCGAAGCGCTTTCGGGCGCCGCACTCGGCCGCTCCCACCGTGCCAAAGCCGGCAAGGCCAAGCTGGAACGCGCCATCGCGCTCACCCGCTCGGTGCTCCAGATCCCCGAATCGCACCGCATCGGCATCGTGCCGGCCTCCGACACGGGCGCGGTGGAGATGGCGATGTGGTCCCTTCTCGGCGCCCGCCCCGTGACCATGCTTGCCTGGGAGAGCTTTGGTTCGGGCTGGGTGACGGACGCGGTCAAGCAACTCAGGCTGGCTGATGCAAAGGTGGTCGAAGCCGATTACGGCCAGATTCCCGACCTCGCGGCGATCGATTTTTCAACCGACGTGGTGTTCACCTGGAACGGCACGACTTCTGGTGTGCGCGTGCCGGATGCCGGCTTCATTCCGGCCGACCGGCAAGGGCTGACGATCTGCGATGCGACCTCCGCGGCCTTTGCTCAGAAACTTGACTGGCAGAAACTCGATGTCGCGACCTTTTCCTGGCAGAAGGTCCTGGGCGGGGAAGCCGCGCACGGCATGCTGATCCTGGGGCCCCGCGCCGTCGAGCGGCTGGAATCCTACAGACCGGCTTGGCCGCTTCCGAAAATCTTCCGCCTGACCTCCGGCGGCAAGCTGATCGAGGGCATTTTCAAAGGCGAAACCATCAACACGCCCTCCATGCTCTGCGTGGAGGACTACATCGACGCGCTCGAATGGGGGACAAGCCTCGGCGGACTGGATGCGCTGATCGCGCGGGCAGACGCGAACTTCGCCGTGTTGGACCGCTTCGTGGATGAGTCGCCCTGGCTCGCCCATCTCGCGGAAAAGCCGGAAACGCGCTCCAACACCTCCGCCTGCTTCACCGTGGTCGATCCCGACATCCTCGCTCTCTCGCCGGACGCGCAGGCGGCGTTCGCCAAAGGCCTCGCTTCCACGCTGGAAAAGGAAGGCGTCGCGCTTGACATCGGCGCTTATCGCGACGCGCCTCCGGGCCTGCGCATCTGGTGCGGCGCGACGGTGGAAACGTCTGACCTCGAAGCGCTGACGCCTTGGCTGGACTGGGCCTTTGCCACGCAGAAGGCGACGCTGAAAGCCGCCGCGTAATCCCTCCCCCTCAAGGGGAGGGTGGCCCGCAGGGCCGGGTGGGGTCATCTCCACCACTCCAACCTCATCTTTCACCGGCAGCGTTCGAAAGCGTCGAGCGCGGCCGCACTCACCCCACCCGGCCGCTGCGCGGCCACCCTCCCCGCAGAGGGGAGGGGCAGCAGCGCCAAGGAGCACCCATGCCCCGCGTTCTCGTTTCCGACAAACTCTCCCCCACCGCCGTTCAGATTTTTCGCGACCGCGGCGTGGACGTCGATTACCTCCCCGATCTCGGCAAGGACAAGGAAGCGCTGCTCAGCCGGATCGGCGCGTATGACGGCCTTGCCATCCGCTCGGCCACCAAGGTCACGGAAAAGCTGATCAACGCCGCGACCAACCTCAAGGTCATCGGCCGCGCCGGCATCGGCGTGGACAATGTCGATATCCCCGCGGCGTCGCGGCGCGGCATCATCGTCATGAACACGCCCTTCGGCAACTCCATCACCACGGCCGAGCACGCCATCGCCATGATGTTCGCGCTCGCCCGCCAGCTTCCGGAGGCGAACGCCTCCACCCAGGCCGGCAAGTGGGAGAAGAACCGCTTCATGGGCGTCGAGATCACCGGCAAG
>CAXTCF010000011.1:0-53448 GCA_964242945.1 uncultured Rhizobiaceae bacterium
CTCCCCGCCCCGCCTGGAGCCCCTTCGGCCAAGAAGGGGCCGTCGCTGGTCGTGCAGGGCGGCCTGCTCCTCGTGCTGACATTGATTGCGGCCGGGATGGGCTGGTTCGGCGGCGGCACCATCAAGCCGGCCTCCCCCGGCGCGGAAACGGCAGCGCATGAGGCTGCCCCTGCCGCGCATGGCGGTGGTGAGAAGAGCGAGAAGAAGGAAGGCGGGCACGGGGAAGCGGAAGCGGCCTACGTGCCGGGGCAGCCGGCGGTGGTTCCCCTGGCTCCCATCACCACCAACCTCGCCGCGCCCGCCGACGCCTGGATCCGGATGGAGCTTACCCTCGATTTCGCCGACGTTCCCGAACCCGGCATGGCCGATACGATCGCCGGGGACCTCTTGGCCTTTCTGCGCACGGTGAAGCTGCACCAGTTGCAGGGCGCCAGCGCGTTCGCCCACCTGAAGGCGGACCTGGACGAGCGGGCGCAGATCCGCAGCGCCGGCAAGGTGCGCCAAGTGTTCGTGCGCGCCTTGATCCTGGAGTGAGATGTTCGGGATGAAACGCCGCGCCGCCTCCCTCGCCGGCCTCCTCTTCCTTCTCGCGGGAGCCGGGGCGGCCTGGGCGCAGGTTCCCACGCCTGCGCCGGCCGCGCCGCCGCTCGACTTGAACGCGCTGGGCTTGGGCGGGCTTGGTGGCGCGAACGGCTCCACGGTCGCCACCATCATCCAGCTGTTCGGCATCGTCACGGTGCTTTCGATCGCGCCCGGCCTGCTCATCATGGTGACGAGCTTCACCCGCTTCGTGATCGCCTTCTCCATCCTGCGCGCCGGAATCGGCTTGCAAACCACGCCGGCCAACCTGATCCTGATCAGCCTAGCGCTGTTCATGACCTTCTACGTCATGCAGCCGACCTTTGATCAGGCTTGGCGGGAAGGCGTGCAGCCGCTTGTCGCCAACCAGATCAGCGAAGGGGAGGCGTTCCAGCGCATCGCCAATCCCTTCCGCGATTTCATGAGCCGCAACGTCCGGCCCAAGGACTTCGACCTCTTCGCCGATCTGGCGGCCGAGCGCGGGCAAGCCGTTTCGCGCGACGATGCCGACCTGCGCGTGCTGATCCCGGCCTTCATGATCTCGGAAATCCGGCGCGGCTTCGAGATCGGCTTCCTCGTGGTGCTGCCGTTCCTGGTGATCGACCTGATCGTCGCCACGATCACCATGGCGATGGGCATGATGATGCTTCCCCCTACCGTCGTGTCGCTGCCGTTCAAGATCCTGTTCTTCGTGCTGATCGACGGCTGGAACCTGCTGGTCGGCTCCATGGTCCGCTCCTTCAGCTGACCGCCTTCTCCGCGCAAGCCTGGTGGGGAAGCACTTCCCGCCGGAAGCGGCAGTATTTCATTAACCATGTTTTTTCAGCGCTTCGCAGCAACTGCCGGGTAGTGTTCCTGCCATGGCGGGTTGATCGGCGAAGGTTTCGGTCACGGGCATGATGCCGCTCCGTCATTCCGGTTGAACCCGGCATGTCCTGTTGTTTTTTGCGAATCCGTAAGGACGAGTTTTCATGTCCAGCATCATGACCAACGCTTCGGCGATGACCGCGCTGAAGACCCTCAACATGACCAACAAGAACCTGGAAAAGACCCAGAGCCACATCTCCACCGGCTACCGCGTGGCGGAAGCCGCCGACAACGCCGCTTACTGGTCGATCTCCACGACGATGCGCTCCGACAACAAGGCGCTGTCCACCGTCAACGACGCGCTGGGCCTGGGCAAATCGACGGTTGACGTCGCCTATACCGCGCTGAACTCCGCCAAGGACGTGCTGGACGCGATCAAGACCAAGCTCGTGGCCGCCAAGCAGCCGGGCGTGGACCGGGAAAAGGTGCAGAGCGAAATCGGCCAGCTCCAGAACCAGTTGAAAGGCATCGCGTCCGCGGCGAGCTTCTCCGGCTCCAACTGGCTTTCGGTCGACTCCGACTCGAGCGGCTACAGCGCGATCCAGAAGGTCGTCTCCTCCTTCTCGCGCGGCTCCGACGGTTCGCTGACGGTCGGCGCCATCGACATCGACACATCCAAGACCGCGCTGTTCAACTCGGGCGTTGACTCCGGCACGGGCGCTTCGCTGAAGGGCATCGGCCTGCTCGACAAGGGCATTGGCAACACGAGCGCCGGGACGCTGGCCACCACGGGCACCAGCGGCGCCACGGCGACGGCCGGCAAGGACGCGACGTCCGGCGTGTGGAAGAACACCAACGCCTTCACCTTCACCAAGGGCGACGCCGTGGACGGCGACGACCTCAAGATCACGGTGACGGTGGACGGAACCGCGCAGGCCAAGACGCTGGACATCGCCGACGTCGAAACCTTCGGCCTTGACGACATCGTGAATCAGCTGAACTCCGGCGGCACCGCGCTTTCCGGCGCCAAGGCAGCCAATGTCGACGGCAAGCTGGTGATCACGTCGACGTCGACCGGCACCTCGTCCACGATCGCGGTTTCCGCCGTCAGCATCGTCCAGAACGGCACCTCGACGGCCCGCGCAACCGCTGCAACCAATGTCGGCACAGGCGCGGGCACGGCAGGCGCCGTCGCCACCAGCGGCTCCACGTCGATGACGCAGGCCTTCACCCAGGACATCACGCTCGACGGCGACGACACGATCTCCTTCAACATCGCCGTGAACGGTGGCGTATCGCAGAAGATCACGGTCAACCGTGCGGATGTCGATGCAGCGCTCAGCTCCACCGACGGCAGGATCGGCAGCGCCGCCAGCATGAAGAGCGTGCTCGACACCAAGCTCACCGGCGCAGGCGTCACGATCTCAACGACCGGCAGCAAGCTGACCTTCACCAGCAACGCCACGGGCGCCAGTTCGGGCGTGACCATCAGCGGCGTCGATGCCAACAACGGCGGCAACTCGTTCGGTGTGATGGACATCGACATCACCAAGGCCGATGCGAACCTTGACGAGTACATCTCCGGCATCGACAAGATGGCGAAGAATGTCACCACGGCCGCTTCCGACCTCGGCGCGGTGAAGAGCCGCATCGGCATGCAGACGGACTTCGTGAAGAACCTGATGGATGCCATCGACCGTGGTGTGGGCACGCTGGTGGACGCCGACATGAACGAGGAGTCGACCAAGCTCCAGGCGCTTCAGGTGCAGCAGCAGCTCGGCATCCAGGCGCTGTCCATGGCCAACAGCAACGCGCAGACGATCCTGTCCCTGTTCCGGGGCTGACGCCTCCTCCCCGCCCGGCGGCTCCGCCGCCGGCATCCGCTTCATCACGCGCCGCGTCTGCCGAAAGGCAGGCGCGGCGTTTGCCGTTCGTCGGCCCGCTCCTGCCCTTGAAAAGATGTTAACCCTAAATCCTCACACGCCATTAACCATACAGTAAGGCCCGCTTGTTAACCATTGCGATGCGGCACGTTGCCGATAGGGGGCTTCCCGCGGTGCGAGACGGATAGCGACGCCGCGGGCCAGGGGTATGAGGGTATGAGCATGGCGAGCATCTTGACCAACGCGTCGGCGATGACCGCGCTGAAGTCTTTGACCGCCACCAACCAGAGGCTGGATCAGACCCAGGCGCGCATCTCCACCGGCTACCGGGTGGGGGAAGCCGCCGACAACGCCGCCTACTGGTCGATCGCGACCACCATGCGCTCCGACAACAAGGCGCTTTCCACCGTCAACGACGCGCTGGGCCTGGGCAAGGCCACGGTGGACGTCGCCTACACCGCGCTCAACTCCGCCAAGGACGTTCTGGACGCGATCAAGTCCAAGCTTGTCGCCGCCAAGCAGCCCGGCCTCGACCGCCAGAAAATTCAGGCTGAAATCGGCCAACTTAAGAATCAATTGGAGGGCATCGCCTCCGCGGCGAGCTTCTCCGGTTCCAATTGGCTGTCGGTCAACTCTTCCTCGCCCTCCTATAATGCGACGCAGGAAGTCGTTTCCTCCTTCGCGCGCGGCGCCGACGGCAGCCTCTCGGTCGGCGTGATCGACATCGACGTTTCCGCCACCGCCCTGTTCGATACCGGCGCGGGCATCGGCCTGCTCGAAAAGGGCGCAGCGCTTTCCACCCCCGGGGGCTTTCGCACCGTGACGCCGGCCGCGGGCACGGCCGGACCGCCGGCCACGGCCGGAACCGCGACGCTGGCCGCCTTCGGCGCGCAGCCGCTCGTCTTCGACGAGTTCAACCAGATCACCTTCAACATCGCCGTTGACGGCGGCGCGGCGAAGTCCGTGATCATCAACCGGGCGACGGTCAATGCCGCGCTGGGCAACACCGGCGGCTCGATCGCAAACGCCGCAAACTTCGCCACTGTGATCAACAAGGCGCTTCAGAACATCGGCATCACCGGCGCCACCGCCGGCGTTTCCGGCGGCGCGGTGCGCCTCACCTCCACGACCACGGGGCCAAGCTCGTCGGTGGCGATCAGCAACGTGGCTTCAAGCTCGAACGGCATCTCCTTCAACGTCGGCGACATCGACATCATCAACGCCAGCGAAGACCAGCTGAACGAGTACATCTCCGGCGTGGACAAGATGGCGGAACGGGTCATCACCGCCGCTTCCGACCTCGGCGCCGTGAAAAGCCGTATCGGCATGCAGACCGACTTCGTGAAGACGCTGATGGACGCCATCGACCGCGGCATCGGCTCCCTCGTCGATGCCGACATGAACGAGGAATCGACCAAGCTCCAGGCGCTTCAGGTGCAGCAGCAGCTGGGCATCCAGGCGCTCTCCATCGCCAACGCCAACACGCAAAGCATTATGAAGCTCTTCCAGGGCTAAACCGTTCGAAGCACTATACTTTCTACCCGCAGGCGCGCCCGGCATTTCGCTCGGCGCGCCTTTCGCGTTTGCCGGGTCAGGCGGGGCCGGAGCACCGGCCCGCCCCCATGCTCGCACAAGCTTAAGCCCATAGATTTTTCGGGCGTCGTCGCACCTTCCCCGCGAGCTTTCCGTGCCGGAATCCATCCAGAAAATTCTAGCCAACCTCCAGGGCTTCGGCCCGAAGCGGCTTGGCATCTTAAGCGCTGCGGCGGTGCTGGTGATCGGCCTCGTGGCCGCCGCCGCTTATCTGCTCAATAAGCCGGCCTACGAGACGCTTTATGTCGGCCTGGAACGCAGCGACGTGAACGCGATCGGCTTGGCGCTCGGCGAAAGCGGCGTTCCCTTCGACGTCGGCTCGGACGGCTCGAGCGTGCTGGTGCCGGCCGGCAAGACGGCGCAGGCGCGCATGCTGCTTGCCGAAAAGGGCCTGCCCACCTCGGCGAACGCCGGCTATGAACTGTTCGACCATGTGGGCTCGCTCGGCCTGACAACCTTCATGCAGGAGGTGACGAAGGTGCGCGCGCTGGAAGGCGAAATCGGCCGCACCCTGCAAAGCATCACCGGCATCAAGGCCGCACGGGTTCATCTGGTCATGGGCGAGCGCGCCTCGTTCCGCCGCGACGCCGAAGCGCCCTCGGCTTCCGTGGTGATCCGTACGTCAGGCATGGACGCTCAAGGGAAAGCGGCCGCGATCCGCCAGCTCGTCGCGGCCGCCGTGCCGGGCCTGAACGCCGAGCGGGTCACGGTGCTGGATGCCAACGGCACGCTGCTCGCCGCGGGCGACGACCCGACCAACACAAGCGCTGCCCGTTCGCTTGTCGTGGAAGGCAGCGTGGAAGCCCAGATCGAGGACAAGGTGCGCCAGGCGCTTACCCCCTATCTCGGCTCCGACAACTTCCGCGCCAGCGTCAAGGCCGAGGTCAACACCGACACGCGCCAGACCGAGGAAACGATCTTCGATCCCGATTCGCGCGTGGAACGCTCCACCCAGGTCATCAAGTCGGCCGAGAACAGCAACCAGAGCACGGCCGCCGCGCCTACAAGCGTGGATCAGAACCTGCCGGAAACGCAAGGCGCCGGCGGCGACGGCCCGAAATCTTCGGAGAAGAACGAGCGCAAGGAAGAGATCACCAACTACGAGATGAACTCCAAGAAGATCGCCACCGTGTCCAACGGCTACCAGCTGACCAAGATGTCGGTGGCCGTGGTGGTGAACCGCGCCCGCCTTGGGGCGATCCTCGGCAAGGATGCAAAGCCCGAAGACTTCGACAAGCGCGTGGCCGAGATCAAGGCGCTGGTCGCCTCCGCCGCCGGCTTCAACGAAGGGCGCGGGGATCTGATCAACGTGTCTTCCGTGGAGTTCGTGGACGGGCTAGGCGGCGCGGAGGCGGCACAGCCCGGATTCGTGGAACGCCTGAGCCCCTATGCCGGAAGCATGATCAATGCCGGCGCCTTCATTCTGGTGGCGCTTCTCGTGCTCTTCCTCGGCATCCGCCCGATGGCGACGGCGCTGCGCCCGCAGCCCGCGCTTGATCCGATGCAGGCGCAGCTTGGCGGAGCCGACCCGCATATGGCCCTGCCCGGCCCAGACGGCGGGGAGCCGCGCCTGCTCGGCATGGATGGCGGGCCGGTTGCGGCGTTGCCGAACATGGCCGGCGGCACGCCGCTCGACGAGCTGCGCCAGAAGCTGAAGCCCGCGCCGCAGGAGCGGCTCGCCCGCATGCTCGACCTCAACGAGGAACGCACCGCGCAGATCCTGCGCAAATGGGCCGCCAACGGGGAAGCCGCCTGATGGCAGCCTTTTCCGCCCTGCACCGGGCGCTTGCCGACTTCGGCGAGCAGGCTCCGCTGCGCCCGGCCTTCCCCAGGTCAGCCATGTCGGCGGCCGCCGAGCCTGCGGCGCCCTCCTTCTCGGCCGCGGACCTCGACAGGGCCGTGGCACAGGCCGAAGCGCGGTTGCGCGAGAGTCTGACGCTGGAGCACCTTGCCGCACGGGAGCGAGCGATAAGTGAAGCAGTCTCGCAGGCGGTTGCGGCGGAGCGCCGCATCCACGCCGAAGACATTGAGCGGGTTTCCGGCGAACAGGCTATTGTCATGGCGACCGCGATTGCAGACGCGATGGGAGAGCTTCAGGAGCAGATCTGCGAAAAAGTCTCGGCGGCCTGTGCCCGGCTGCTGCTGCCCGTTCTTAAGGAGGATGCCGCGCGCCGCGCCGTGGCGGCTTTGGCGCTCGTCCTGCGCGATGCCCTTGCCGATACGGACAGCGTCCGCGTCACCCTGTCCGGCCCGCCTGCCTTGCGTGCCGCGCTCCAGGCCGAACTCGCCGGCCTGGTCGTCCAGTGGCAGGAGCGGGATGGGGAAAGCTTCGACCTCCGCGCCGCCTTTAACGGCCAAATGGTCGAGACCCGCCTTGCCGAATGGGCCGAAACGCTGAAGGGATTTGAGGCGTGAGCGCGGCCTCTGCCGACAAGGAGCACCACGGCGAGATCATCATCGTCCGCCGCGGCGGCGATCACGAGGACGGCCATCACGGTGGTGCCTGGAAGATCGCCTTTGCCGACTTCATGACGGCGATGATGTGCTTCTTCCTGGTGATGTGGCTGATCAACGCCGCCAACGAGCAGACCAAGGCTTCGGTCGCGAGCTATTTCAACCCGGTCAAGCTGGTGGACCGCAACACCAACAAGAAGGGACTGGACGACATCGGCGACTCCCCCACGACATCCGGCGAAACCGAGAACACCGCCGGCAAGACCGCAGCCAAGGCCAACACCGACGCTTCGTCCGAGTCCGAGGCTGCGAAGGAAAAGCCGGAACACTCCGAAGCCGCCTTCTTCGCCGACCCCTATGCGGTGCTGGCCGAGATTTCCGCCGAAACGGGCGTGCAGCAGAATTTAAGCGAGAAGGGCGACGGCGGCGCTTCCGATTCCGGCCCGGCCGACGGCGCTTCGGGCGGGGAAGCCTATCGCGACCCCTTCGCGCCGGATTTTTGGACGAACCAGGTCGCCAAGGACGTTCCGGAAGCCGAAGCCAGCGCGGACCGCCCGGAAGCGAAGGAGGCGGCGAAGCCTAACCCCGCGCCGGCCGCTGCGGCGCCGGCTGCCGCTGCGGCGGCACCGCCGCCCGTTCCGGTGCCCGAAGCCAGGCCGGAGCCGCTGAAGCCCATCGAGGCGCTTGAAGCGGCGCCAGCGGAAGCGGCTCCCCCGCCGCCGACATCGGCGGCCGAGGCGGCGGCAAAGGAAATCCGCGAGGAGATCGCCAAAAACTTCAAGCCGGGCGACAAGGCGGCAGAGGACGTTTCGGTGCAGGCGACCGACAAGGGCGTGGAGATTTCCGTCACCGAAGGGCTCGACTTCGGCATGTTCGAGATCGGCTCGGCCCTGCCCGAAAAGGCGCTGATCGCGGCGATGGACAAGATCGGCGGCGTCTTGAAGGAGCGCAACGGCCGGATCGTCATCAAGGGGCACACGGATGCGCGCCCCTTCCACAACAAGAACTACGACAACTGGCGGCTTTCCACCGCGCGCGCGCAGGCCACCTATTACATGCTGGTGCGCGCCGGCCTGGATGAAAGCCGTGTCGCGTCCATTTCTGGCGTCGCCGACCGTGAGCCCAAGGAGCCGACGGACCCGCTCGCCGCAGCCAACCGGCGCATCGAGATTCTTCTGGAACTGCCGAAGTGACTTTCCGCTTCGCCCTGCGCCGGGGACTGCTCTGCGCCGTCCTGGCCGCCCCTGCCCTGCCCGCTTCGGGCGAACCGCTTCAGCCCTGGCAGCTGGTGCGCTCGCTGCAGCTCGTGCAGGACCGCATCGCCGACGGCGACCAGGCGGCGCTGCCCATGCAGCGCAAGCTCCTCGAAATGATCGATGCGCAGCTGCGCGCAGCGACACCCACTGAGTTGGCGGAACCCCGCAACTGGGACGCGGTGATGGTTTATGCGATGGGCGGCGGCAATCCGGCGACCGTCAAGGCCTTGATGCCCGACCTGCTCGCTTCAGCCGAGGCGACCGCCGCAAAGACGGAAGCCGAAGCTTCCGACGGCGAGGGGAAGTCGGCGGAGCCTGCCGAACACGACGCGGAAGGCCACGCCGCCAAGGCTGAACCGGCAGCCGAAGGCCATGAGGCGGATGCCCAGGGCGAGGCGGCCGAACACGGTGCCGAGAAGAAAAAAAGCGGCCACGGCGAAGCCAAATCCGAAGAAGGTCATGGCGAAGGGGACAAGGCTGAAGAGGCGAAAGCCGAAACCTCGCCTCAAGACCGGATGCACGATCTGGCGCTCGGCGTGTTCAACTATGGGCGCGGCCGCGCCGACTATGCCGAGCAAGCCCTGGCGAAGATCGACCCGCTGCGGGAGCGCCCGGAACTCGGCGCCTTCGTGGCGCTGATCAAGGGCTCGCTGGAGGCGAAGAGCAACCCGGCCGGAGCGCTAAAACTATTCGACCAGGCGCGGCTCATGGCGCCCGGCACGCTGGTCGAGGAGGCGGCGCTGCGACGCTCGGTGATGCTTGCGGTGCAATTGCAGGACCGCGCGCGTTTTCTCCTCGCCAGCGGCCAATATGTCCGGCGCTTCCTGCGCTCGCCCTATGCCAGCCAGTTCGCGGATGCCTTTGTTGCCGGCGTCACAGTGCTTGGGGACGGCCTGGACCTCGACACGGTGGCCGCGATCACCGCCGACATGGCGCCCGAACAGGAGCGCGTGGTCTATCTGCGCATTGCGCGTCAGGCCGGGATCGACAATCTGATGGCCTTGTCGGCTTTCGCCTCGGCCAAGGCCGGAGCTGAGCCGCGGGAGGTCGCCGCTGCCGCCCAGGATCCGCGCACGGCGCTCTACACCGCCCTGTCGGGAGTGACGAGCGAGAATACCGCGGACACGCTGGCGCAGTTGGACGCGCTTGACAAGCGCCGCCTGACCGCAGGCGATCGCGAACTGCTCGACGCGGTCAAGGCGGTGGCAGTCGCAACGATCCGCGAGCCCGCTCCGCTTCCCGCGGGTTTGCCCGCTCCGCGCGCCGCGACGGGTACCGGGGACGAAACGAAAGGACCGGAGCAGGCAACCCCTTCCTTAGATCAAACAAGACCGGGAATACCGCTTCCGCTTGGGAAGGCTGGGCCGAGCCCGACGGAAGCCGGCGGTGCTCTGCCTGCCGGAGCCGATGCTGGAGAAGCGGCGCTGGCGAAGAAGGCGGCTTTTCCGGAGGCGGATGCCATCGATGCGAGGATGGCCGAAACCCGCAAGTCGCTGGCCAACGTGGACCGCCTCCTGCAGGAGCCGGGAAAATGACCGACGGCGTCCTGCCTGCTTTCCCCTCCATGTCCCCTCTGCCCTCCCCTGGAGCGAAAAACCGGCTCCCAGATGGGCAGCCGATGACCTTCGGCGCCTTAGTGGACAAAGAGGAAAGGCAGCCTTCCGCCCAGCCTCGCTCCGGCAAGCCGGTGCGAGAACCGGCCTCAATGCCGCAGACTTCCGAGCCGGTTCCACCAGCCGAAATGCCTGCAACCGCCGCCAGCAATGACGCCGAAATTGTTTTAGAGCCGGAAGACGACAATCGACCGCCGCGCAGGCAGGAAAAGAAGGAAGCGGTGCAGGTCTGGATGGTCTGCGGCCTGCATCAGCCTCCCGCGCTGCTGCATCCGCAACGGGTGCAAGAAGCCGAGGGTGAGCGGCTCGAAGACCAGCAGGCATCAGCAGAAAAGGGTGCGGCAACAGCTGCCGAACGGGAAGCCGGCGCACCAAAACTCGATCCTGCCTTGCAACTCACAGCCATGAGCCTGCGGCAAAAGCTGCGGGCATCGGGTGAGCCGCGTCAGACACCCTCCGCAGGCCCTGTGGCTGAGGCGGCAGCGATCGAGCCGGAAGCCGATGCCAAGCCCGGAAGCGGGGCGCCAAACCGTCGCCTGCGGGCCGCCGCGGCGTCCCTGGGGCTTTTCGGCGAAAGCCGGCAGGTGCAGGCTCAGCCGGACAAGCCGGCGCCAGTGTGGGACGCGGCAAAGGCCAAGCCGGATCGGGCAGGCGTATCCGCAGCAGCCGAGAAAGCCGAGGATCCGCTTCCTGCTCCATCTGCCCCAGAAGCCAAGCCGGCTTCTCCGCTCGTCAGCCCGCTTGGTGGCGGCAGCGCCCTGCATCCAAGTATCTCACCGAAAGCGTTCGGACCGTTCCTGGTGGCCAATATTTCTCCCTCCGCCCCTAGTCCGCTCGTGAGCTTAACTCCCGCAGAGAAGATTTTGCCGGCAAACGACCTACGGGTCTTGGAGGTGCGGCTGCACCCTGTGGAACTGGGCGTGGTGACGGCGAAGCTGCGAATCACAGAGCAGCAGCTTTCCGTTGAAATCACGGCAGATTCCAGTGAGGGAAAGGACAGCTTGGCGGCTCAGGAAAGCGCCATCCGCGCTTCGCTTGAAGCACTCGGCTTCCAGGTTGACCGGCTAACGATCCAGCATCTGCCGGGATCGGGCAGCCTTGATCAGAACGCCAGCAGCCGAAGCTCCGGTCCTCCGCAAGGCGGGCAAGCCTTCGGCGGCGCAGGCGGCGCGGGCGCGGGGAACGCCGGAAGAAACGGGCAAAAGGCAGGCGGCGATGGCAAAGATAGGACAAGCGGGGGGAACGGCGGCGCGGGCGAGGGGATGGTGGCTCGCGCTCGCCATGGCGGCTCCGGCGTTTTCATCTGAGCCGGCCGCGGCGGCAAACCCTTGCGAGGCGGAGATCACGCAGGCATCCGAGCGCTGGGGCGTGCCGGCCGGTATCCTTTACTCCGTCGGCCTCGCCGAGACCGGGCGCAAAGGCAGCCTCCAGCCCAACGCGCTGAACATCGGCGGCACGCCCGTGTTCCCCGCCAGCCGGGCTGAAGCCGTGCGGCTTGCCGAGCAGGCCGACCGGGACGGCGTCAAGCTGGTGGACCTCGGCTGCATGCAGATCAACCGCCGCTTTCACGGACAGGCTTTCCGCAGCTTGAACGACATGCTCGACCCCGCCAAAAATGTGGACTACGCCGCCGGCTTTCTGGCGCGGCTGAAGGCGCGGCACGAGACCTGGGTGATGGCCGTGGCGCGCTACCATGCCGGGCCGAACAACGACCCCGCGCAGAAGCAGTATGTCTGCCGGGTCATTGCCAACCTGGTGGCAACCGGCTTCGGCCGCTGGACGGCCAACGCCCGTAGCTTCTGCAACCCTTAGAGGGCCCGGAAACGAGGAGGGGAGCGCCGAAGCGTCCAATCGTAAAGATTGGTTTAGGAATGGTTAACGGGCTGCCCCCCAGAAATCAGGGCCCCGATGTGACGATTGGAGCGCCTGCCCGCCCGCCGTTAACTTTCGATCAACAGCAACGAAGCTGGCGATTCGGAAGGGTGGGACCAATGATTGTGATCGTGGACGAGCGTCCTCTGGTGAAGGAAGGGTATTCCTCCATGCTGCACCGCGAGGGTGTCGCCAGCACCGGCTTCCGCTCCGCCGAGTTCAGCGATTGGATCGACAGCGCGGCGGACGAGGACCTGCGCTCCGTCCGGGCGATCCTGATCGGCGAATGCAAGGGGGAAGAGATGCTCCCGCGCAAGTTGCGCGACCGCACCGGAGCCCCGGTCATCGCGCTCAGCGAACAGCACAATCTGGAAAACACGCTGCGGCTTTTCGAGTCCGGCGTGGACGACGTGATCCGCAAGCCCGTCCACATCCGCGAGATTCTCGCCCGCATCACGGCGATCCGCCGCCGCGCGGAAAGCGAGGCGAAGTCCGAACAGATGGGCGCCATGCGCATCTTCTCCGACGGCCGCGACCCGGAAATCGACGGCGTGCCGCTGCCTTTGCCGCGCCGCGAGCGCCGCATCCTCGAATACCTCGCGTCCAACAGCGGGCGCCGCGTGACCAAGACCCAGGTCTTCAACGCGATCTACGGCGTGTTCGACGACGAGGTGGAGGAGAACGTGGTAGAAAGCCACATCTCCAAGCTGCGCAAGAAGCTGCGCGAGCGCCTCGGCTTCGACCCGATCGATTCCAAGCGCTTCCTGGGCTACCGGCTGGCCATGTGACCTAGCCCTGTAAGGCTGGGGACCGCCCTACAGCCTCGCACAAGCCGCCCACCCGCATAATCCCGAAAGTGTTGCGTTTGCGAAGGGAAAGCCTGGCATGAGCCTTTACGGAATGATGCGGACCAGCGTTTCGGGCATGGCCGCGCAGGTCAACCGGCTTTCCACCACCGCAGACAACATCGCGAACTCCGGCACCACCGGCTACAAGAAGTCGCGCGCTGAATTCGCCACCCTCGTCCTGGCGGAAGCGCCGGGCTACTACAATTCCGGCGCCGTTTCGACGGCGATCCAGACCGCCGTTTCGGCCCAGGGCGTGCTGCAATCGACCTCCTCGGTCACCGACCTCGCGGTCAACGGCAACGGCTTCTTCGTCGTCCAGAACCCGGCGGGCACGCCGTTCCTCACGCGGGCCGGCGCCTTTGTGCCGGACAAGGACGGCAATCTCGTCAACGCCGCCGGCTTCAAGCTGATGGCCTACAGCCTCACGGAGGGAGCGCCTGCCGTCACCGCCAACGGTTTCGAGGGCCTTGTCCCCGTCTCGTTTTCAAGCGGCGTGCTTTCCGCTTCAGCCAGCACGGCAGGAACGTTCAAGGCCAACCTGCCTGCAAACGCCACGGCGGTTGCGGCCGCGAACCGGCCTTCGGCCAACGCCGCAACGGCGAGCTATTCCCAGAAATCGTCCGTCATCGCCTATGACAATGTCGGCGCCAAGGTGACGCTTGACGTGTATTCCACCAAGACAGGGCCCAATACTTGGGAAATCGCCGTCTTCGACAAGAGCACGGCCACGACCGATGCCGGATTCCCCTACAGTGCGGGGCCGCTCGCCACCCAGACGCTTTCCTTTGATCCCGCAAACGGAACGCTCGCCGCAGCCAGCGCGACGGCGATTGCCATCCCCGTGCCGGACGGCAAGACCCTGACGCTGGATTTCGCCGGCACCACGCAGCTTGCCTCCACCTACACGGTCGAAGCGCAGGTGAACGGCACCGCGCCCGGCAACCTGAACGACATGCAGATCGGCAAGGACGGCACGATCTATGCGCAGAACAGCAGCGGCACGCTCCAGGCGCTTTACCGCATCCCGCTTGCCACCGTCACAAGCCCGGACCAGATGCTGAAGCTCAAGGGCACCATCTACTCCCCAGGGCCGGATTCCGGTCCGGTCCGCATCGGCTTTCCCGAAGAGAACGCTTTCGGCAGCGTGGCGTCCGGCTCGCTGGAAAACTCCACCGTCGATGTGGCGGAGGAACTCACGACGATGATCGAGTCGCAGCGCTCCTACACCGCGAACTCCAAGGTGTTCCAGACGGGGTCCGAACTGTCCGACATCATCATCAACCTGAAGCGCTAGTTCTCCGAGCGCCTAAAGCCTCCGGCAGTCGATGTCGCTTTCTTCCGCCCTTTCCATCGCGCAGCATGCGCTTGCGGCGACCTCGCGGCAGACGGCGATTGTTTCGCGCAACATCGCGAATGCCGGCGATTCCGACTACAACCGGCGCATCGCCCTTCTCACCAGCGAGGTGCCGGGCTCCAGCGCCGACCAGACCCGCCGCGCCGCGGACGATGTGCTTTTCCGGCAGAACCTGTCGGCAGCCGCGGCGGCTGCCGGACACGGCACGATCAGCGAGGCCATGGAGCGGCTGGGCCTGGCGGTGAACGGGGCTGACAATGCCTCGACGCCGGCCGTCATGCTGGGCAAGCTCAGCCAAGCCCTGCAAACCTTCAGCGCCACGCCTTCCAACCGCACGCTGGGCGCGAACGCGGTTTCGGCCGCGTCCGACCTCGCGCGAACGCTGAATGCAGGCGCTGAGGCAGTCGGCGCCTTCCGCACGCAAACCGACGGCGCGATCGGTTCCGCGGTGAACGACCTGAAGGGCCTGCTGCAAAGCTTCGGCGAAGCGAACAATCAGGTGGTCAACGCCACGCGGACCGGCCGCGATGCTTCCGATGCGCTGGACGCGCGCGATGCAACATTAAAGAAGATCGCCGCGATCCTGCCGGTATCCGTTTCGACCCGCGCCGACAACGACATGGTGCTTTCCACCGGCGACGGCGCGACCCTGTTCGAAACGGTGCCGCGCAGCGTTTCGTTTACGCCGTCGAACGTACTGACGGCAAACAGCAAGGGCGCCGCCGTGCTGGTGGACGGCGTGCCGGTTTCCGGCAGCGCCGACGCAGGCGGCAAGCTCGGCGGCCTGCTTTATCTGCGCGACGAGGTGGGGACCACGGTCAGCAGGCAGCTGGACGAGGTGGCGCGCGGCCTCGTGGTCGCTTTCGCTGAAACCGGAAACTCCGTGTCGGCCAAGGCGGGATTGTTCACCTGGAGCGGCGGCTCCGCTTTGCCACCCGCGGGGACGGACGGCCTTGCCGGCACGATCAAGGTCAACGCGGCATTTGATCCGGCAGGCGGCGGCAACCCCGTGCTTTTGCGCGACGGCGGCGCGAACGGCACGGCCTACGTCGCCAACACGAGCGGCAGCCCGTCCTACGCCGCGCAGCTGATCGCCTTCGGCGACCGGCTGGATCAGCCCATCGCGCTCGACCCGAAGGCGGGCCTGGGCGCGTCGGGCAGCGTCACGGAGGCTTCCGCCAGTTCGGTCGGCTGGTTCGAGGGGTTACGCAAGACCGCATCCGACAAGGCGGAAACGGCGGGGGCGCTTGCGGCGCGAACGGGCGAAGCCCTGTCCAACAAGGTCGGCGTCAACGTGGACACGGAATACTCGCTGCTGCTCGACCTGGAGCACACCTACCAAGCCTCGGCCCGCCTGATGAAGGCGGTGGACGAGATGATGTCCACCCTGCTCAGCGCCTTGAACTGAGGGGCTGAAGGGCCATGACGGTAAACGGCGTCTCCTCCGCTTCCATCGGCCAGTCCATGCGCGCCGCGATGGCGCGCAGGCAGGCCGACCTGAACACCGCGCAGAAGGAGATGAGCAGCGGGCGCTTCGCCGACCTCGGCCTTCAGCTCGGCGCGCAGACGCGGGAATCGGTTTCGCTCAACCGCGATTTCGAGCGGCTGAACAACATCGCCGACACGAATGCCCTGGTTTCCGGGCGCCTCTCGGCCTCGCAAAGCGCGCTGACACAGCTGGGCAAGGGTGCGGACAGTTTTCTTTCCGCCCTGACGGTCAGCCTGTCCGGAGGCTCCTCGGCGTCGCATGTGCAGGACACCGCCCGCAACACGCTGGGCACGCTGACCTCGCTCCTCAACACCTCCTTCAACGGCGAATACGTGTTCGGCGGCATCAACACGGGCAGCGCGCCGCTGAACGACTGGTCGGCCTCCGGTTCGCCGGCAAGACAGGAGTTCCGCGACTCGTTCCAGGCAAAATTCGGCTTCGCGCCAAGCGATCCGCAGGCGGCCGGCATCAGCGAAGCCGATATGAACAGCTTTCTGGACGGCGTCGAAGACCAGTTTCTTGGGCCCGGCTGGGGGCAGAACTGGTCGAACGCTACGGATGAGGGCATCGTTGGCCGCATCGGCCTGAACGAGACCGCGCAGACTTCCGTCAGCGCCAATGACAAAGGCATCCGCAAGCTCGCCTTCGCCGCGGCGGTCGTTTCCGAGCTCGGCGGCGGCAGTCTCGGCGGGGGCGGCCGCAGCGCCCTGCTTTCGCGCGCGGTTTCGCTGGCCGGCGAAGCGACGGGCGACATCGCCGCCTTTCAGGCGAACACCGGCCTGCTCCAGGCCCGCGTGTCCGGCGCGTCCGACCGCGTCAAGGCGCAGAGCGACCTGATCTCCAGCCGAATCCAGGCCCTGGAAAGCGTCGATCCGTATGAAGCATCGACGCGGGTCAACGACCTGCTTCAGCAGATCCAGACATCCTATGCCCTTACCGCCCGCATCCAGCAGCTCAGCCTGGCGCAATACCTGACGTGACCTGAGGAAACTCCGAGCTTCCGATGTATCAATTCTCCTACGCAGACATCCAGACCGACTCGGTGGCAGATGCCCGCGACCGCGAGCGGCAGCTGCTTTCGCGTTCGATCGACATGCTGGCCGCCGGGCGCGACAAGGGCGGCACTTCCCGCGAAGCGGTGGAAGCGCTCCACTTCACCCGCCGCGTCTGGACCTCGCTGGTGGAGGACCTCGGCAGCACCGAGAACGAACTGCCCAAGGAACTGCGCGCCAACCTGATCTCGATCGGCCTCTGGCTGCTCCGCGAAACCGAGGAAATCCGGCAGGGCCGCTCCAAGAATTTCGACGGCCTGATCGAGGTCTCGCAGATCATCCGGGACGGCATCCAATGAAGAACACGCTGAAGATTTCTCTGAAGCCCGGCGAGCGGATCTACCTGAACGGGGCGGTGATCCGGGTCGATCGCAAGGTGACGATCGAACTGCTCAACGACGTGCAGTTCCTCCTGGAAAACCACGTGCTCCAGGCCGACAACGCCTCGACGCCGCTGCGCCAGCTCTACTTCATCCTCCAGCTGATGCTGATGAACCCGGAAGGCGCGGTCGAGGCGCGCGCGATGTTCCGCAAGTCTCTGCCGCTGCTGCTCGCCAGCTTCAAGGCCGAGCAGATTCGCACGGGGCTGAAGCATGTGGACCGGCTGGTGGCGGAAAACCACCTGTTCGAGGCGCTGAAGCAGATCCGCGCGCTCTACAAGCTGGAAGAGGAGTCGCTCCTGCCCGGCGCGGCATCTCCTTCGCACCCGGCGGCAGCGGCGAAGCCCGCTTCCGGCCGGGCGGTCGCGGTCGGGGAGTGAAGCGATGAACGTGCCTTCCGTTTCCAGCACCGGCGGCTCGGCCGCTACCAAGGCTGCAACCAAGACCAGCGCGGACTACCAGTCCTTTCTGAAGCTCTTGGTCGCGCAGATGAAGAACCAGGACCCGACCGACCCGGCCGACCCCACGCAGTTCGTCGCGCAGCTTGCGACCTTCAGCCAAGTCGAGCAGTCCGTGCAAACCAATTCGAAGCTCGACCAGCTGCTCCAGTCCTCCGCGCTGGCGCAGGCCGACAGCGTGATCGGCCACGCGATCACCTCCGCCGACGGGACGGCCACGGGCATCGCGAAGTCGGTGAAGCTCGGAACGGACGGGCTCGTCGCCGTGCTGGCAAACGGCAGCGAGATCGCTATCACGAACGGCGTGGTGATCGGCGAAACGGCGTCCGGAGGAACCCGATGAACGAAGCCGACGCGCTCGACCTCGTGCAATACGCCATCTGGACCGTGCTGACGGCCTGCGGCCCGGCGGTCGGCATCGCCATGGTGGTCGGCATCGCCATCGCGCTGTTCCAGGCGCTCACCCAGATTCAAGAAGTGACGCTCACCTTCGTGCCGAAGATCGTCGCGATCCTGCTCACCGTGGTGCTGACCGGCCCCTTCGTCGGCGCCCAGATCTCCGCCTTCACCAACGTAGTGTTCGAACGCATCCAGACGGGATTCTAGGCCGGCTACCGGGCGGATCGTTCGAAGCAGCGGGCGGCCTCATACTTCCCGGTTTCCGCAACGCGGCAGAGCGCGAGAAGCAGGGTTTACGGTGCGGGTCGCAAGGCTTCACTGACCGCTGCTGGATTGCGGCCAATCACGACGAGGTAGGCACGGGCGGCTGCGTCCGGGTCTTTGCGGCCCTGCTCCCAGTCGCGCAATGTGCCGATCGGAATATGGAAGCGCGCCGCGAACTCCTCCTGCGACAGGCCAAGCGCGCGGCGGATCGTGCGCACCTGGGGCGTCCGTTTCATGGTCGCGAGCCGTTCGGGCGTAAGAGGCTGCGCGTCAGGGTCGGCCAAGGCAGCTTGATGGACTTCCTCATCCGTCATGGCGTCCGCACGCCGCCAATCATGTTTGGTTGTCATCTGCATACCTCCGTCGCTCGAACGCTTCTGCCCGCCGCGCGGAGATGATCCGAATGGTATCTCCCCTGATCGCATAGGCGATGAACAGCACACGCTGTTCGATCATGGCCAAAGCAGCAAAGCGCGGCTCATCGGCGACTTGACCAGCGTCCAGCCATTCCAGGATGAAGGGGTCTTTGAATGCCTCGCGCGCCATTTCAAAACTGATGCCGTGTTTGGCAAAGTTCGTCGCCGCCTTGGCATCATCCCATTGGAATACGCCGTCATCCATCGATATACGGCTTAGCCGTAGCTTTGTCGATGATCAAGCTTTTCCCATCTATTCCTGTCGGATTATGCCGAGCAAAATCGTCATCCCACCGACAAGGATTTTTCGCGATGCTCTACGCCATCCTCTGCTACGACAGCGAAGACGCCGTTTTCGCCTGGAGCAAGGAAGAGGACGCCGCGGCTATGGAGCGGCTGGGCAAGGTGCAGGACGAGTTGCGCCAGGCTGGCCGGCTCGGCCCTGTCGCGCGGCTGATGCCGACGACGGCGGCGACCACGCTGCGCAAGGGCGCGGAGCCGCTCCTCCTCGACGGGCCGTTTGCCGAAACCAAGGAACAGCTGCTCGGCTTCTACCTCGTGGAATGCGCCGACCTCGATGAGGCGGTTGCCACGGCGACGGCGCTCGCCAAGGCGTCCTCCTCCAACGGCGCCTTCGAACTGCGGCCCGTGCAGCTGTTCCGGCCTGGGGAGCTTCCCGCATGATCGATCCCGCCTGGCTCGATGCCACCTTCCGGGCCACGCGGCCGAAGGCCGTCGCGGCGCTGCTGCGCTATTTCCGCAACCTCGACACGGCGGAGGAAGCGTTCCAGGATGCCTGCCTGAAGGCGCTGGCCAAATGGCCGGAACAAGGACCGCCGCGCGACCCTGCGGCTTGGCTGATCCTCGTGGGGCGCAACAGCGGCGTGGACGGGGCGCGGCGCCAGAGCCGGCTGACCGCCCTGCCCGACGAAGCCGCCCTGTCCGACAAGGAAGATGCCGAGGCGGCGCTGGCGCAGCGGCTGGACGAAGGCGAATACCGCGACGACATCCTGCGCCTGCTTTTCACCTGCTGCCATCCCGACCTTCCCGATACGCAAAAGATCGCCCTGGCGCTCAGGATCGTGTCCGGCCTGACCGTCGGGCAGATCGCCCGCGCTTTTCTCGTCAGCGAGGCCGCGATGGAGCAACGCATTACGCGGGCCAAGCGCCGGGTGGCGCAGGCCGGCTTGCCCTTCGAGACACCCGATGCGGCCGAGCGGCAGGCGCGGCTGCAAACCGTCTGCCTGACGCTCTACCTCGTCTTCAACGAAGGCTATGCCGCGTCGAGTGCGGAAGCCGGTTTGCGCGAGCCGCTCTGCGGCGAAGCGATCCGCCTGACGCGGCTGCTCCTGCGCCTGTTTCCCGCCGAGCCGGAGGTGCTGGGCTTAGCGAGCCTAATGCTTCTGACCGATGCCCGCAGCCCCGCCCGCTTCGACGCGGCCGGCGAGGTGGTGCTGCTTGACCGGCAAAACCGCATGCTCTGGAAAGGCGAGGCAATCGCGGAAGGTCTGGCGCTGCTCGACAAGGCATTGCGCCACCGCCAGCCTGGCCCCTTCCAAGTGCAGGCGGCGATCGCCGCGACCCACGCCCGCGCCACGGACGCAGCAGAGACGGACTGGGCCGGCATCGAGCGGCTCTATGCTGCCCTGGAGCAGATGCAGCCCTCGCCCGTGGTGACGCTGAACCGCGCGGCCGCGCTGTCCAAAGTCAAAGGTGCGCAAGCCGCCCTCGACATGATCGAGCCGCTGGAAGGCCACCTGTCCGGCTACTTCTATTTCCACGGCATGAAGGGCGCACTCCTGAAGCAACTCGGCTTGCCCAACCGCGCACGGGAAAACTTCGACCGCGCCATCGCACTCGCCGGCAGCGTCAGCGAGGCCGCCTTCATCCGCCGCGAGTTGGATGGCCTGGGCGGCTAGGAAATTTGCCGATCAGTGTCGGGCCAGCTTCTGCTCATACGTCCTCTGTCCGAACCGAAGCAAAGGAGCAAGACGGTGAGCACAGCAGCGGAGACCAGCACCCAAAAGCCCGGCCAGGGCGCCATTCCCGGCGTGATTCCCTACCTCAGCATAGACGGCGCGCTGAAGGCGGCGGAATTCTACAAGCGCGCTTTCGGCGCCGAGCAGGTAGGCGCCGCGCAGGCGGACGAGCAGGGCCGCACCATGAATGTCTATCTCAGGATCAACGGCGGTCCCCTGATGATGAGCGACTTCTTCCCTGAGCACGGCTACGGGGTGGTCGATCCGCAGGGCTACATGCTCCACCTTCAGGTGGACGACATCGACGCATGGTGGAACCGCGCTGTGGAAGCCGGCGCGGAAGTGAAGATGCCGGTGCAGCCCATGTTCTGGGGCGACCGCTACGGCCAGTTGCGCGACCCCTTCGGCGTCACCTGGACCATGGGCATGACGCCCGCGAAGTAGAGATCAAAGGTGAATCAGCCCCAGCCGCACCGCATGCGCCAAAGCGTCGGTGCGGCCGGTGGCGTCGAGCTTGTCCAAAAGCGAGCCGACATGGAATTTCGCCGTGTGCACGGAGATCGCCAGCCGCCGCGCGATCAGCTTGTTCGAGGCGCCTTCGGCCAACAGCGCCAGCACCTCGGTTTCGCGCGGGGTCAGCGCAAGCTCCTCGGAGGCTTCGGGCAGCGTGCCGCGGTCCACGGCTACCAGCACCGCATCCGCCCGCTCCCCGGGGCGGCCGAGCCTTATGCCCGGCACGGCGCTCAGGCGCGCCGCGAACTGGTCGGCTAGAACGGGATCGCTCACACCTTCCAGGCTGAGCACCAGCGGCTCTTCCTCTTCACCGTTCAAGCGGCAGGCCTTTCACCGATCGTCAGGTCGAGGGTAAGCGGCTCGCCGCCGCGCAGAAGCTTCAGCGAGACGGTTTTGCCGACGCTTTCCGGCCCAAGCGCGCGCAGCAGCGTGCGGACGTCCCCGACCGCCTCGCCGTTCCAGGCGGTGATCACGTCGCCCTGCTTTACTCCCGCTTTCGCGCCGGGACCGTTCGCGTCCACGCTCATCGCCATGGCGCCGCTCGTGCCGTCCTCCACCTTCACCGGCTGGAGCGCCAGACCGAGATAGCCGCGCCCGATCCGCCCATGGCTTTGGAGCCTCCCGGCGACGCGCTCGATCGTGGCGGCCGGGATCACCAAAGCGCGCCGGCGCGGCCCCAGCACAGCCATGCCGAACGCCTTGCCCTCGGAATTGACGGCCAGCCCGCCTTCCGCATCGCTCCGCAGGCGCAAGTCAAGCTCGATGCGCCGGTCGATCTCGCCGCCACGCATGCTGCGCCAAGCCGGACCGGAAAATGCCACGGCTCCGAACGCCGCAGTCACCGCACCCTCGCGGCTGCCCAGCGCCAGCGCCAGCGCACCGACGGAGACCGATGTTCCATCGAGCGTGACTGGCTTCGCATCGCCTGTTTCGGCCTTCAGCACTGCGACATCGGTGGAAGGGTCACGGCCTGCAATCGATGCGGACACCGTCTTGCCGCCCTGCAGCATTACTGCAACGTCCCCTTCGTCCGGCAGCGCCTCATCTGCTGTGACGATCAGCCCTTCGCGCCAGACGAAGCCGGATGAGGCCGAGCGCGAACCGTGCACGGAAACGAGGCTCGGCGCATGCGCTTGCGCCAAGCCTGCCAGGGCAACTGAGAGTTCGGAAAGTGTCGAAGGCATCGGGAAAGCTCCTGTTCGAGCCTTCAATGTGCGGGTGAGAGGGGTTTTCGGCCACTCCCCTGATGGGCAGTGCGGAATGCAGCCCGCATGGAAACACGGATGAAACAAAACCGCGCGCGTTCCGAAAACAAACCGAAACATGGTTAACGGATAAAGCTCCCATTGGAGACGGCGCGAGCCGATAGGGAGAGAGTAATGCGCAAGACGTTCATGGCACGGGCAATCCAGGTAGCGGCGGGGATCGGCATCGCGGGCATGCTGCTTTTCGGGCAGATCGGTTCCGCGCAGGCGGAAACGCAGTTGGAGGCGCGCGTCAGCCTTTCCGCGCAGACCATGGAAGTGCTGGTGGACGGCCGTCCGACCTTCGAATGGAAAGTTTCCACGGCGCGCAAGGGTTATGTCACGCCGACCGGCTCCTGGCGGCCGACGCATCTCGAAGAAATGTGGCATTCCCGGCAGTACGACAACGCGCCGATGCCGCATGCCGTGTTCTTCCACGAAGGCTACGCCGTGCACGCCACGGATGCCGTGAAGCGGTTAGGACGCCCGGCCTCGCACGGCTGCGTACGGCTGCATCCGCACGATGCGGAGGACTTCTTCCAGCTTGTCTCGGTCTTCGGCTCTGAGAACACCCGCATCACCATCGTCGAGTGAGTTGTTGCCTCAGATTGTCCACCAGTAGCGGACGAGATGGAAGAAAACCGGGGCGGCGAAGATCACGCTGTCGGCGCGGTCAAGCATGCCGCCATGGCCGGGAACCGTGGCGCCCCAGTCCTTGACGCCCTGGTCGCGCTTGATGGCCGAGGCGACAAGGCCGCCGAAGAAGCCCATCAGGCAGATCACCAGCGCGATCAGCCCCGCCTGGAACGGCGTGAAGGGTGTGAGCCAGAACAGCGCGGCTCCCAGAAGGCTGGCGGAAGCGACACCGCCTGCAAAGCCTTCCCAAGTCTTGGACGGCGACACGGCGGGAGCGATCTTGCGGGTCCCCGCGAGCTTGCCCCAGATATATTGCAGCACGTCCGAGCCCTGCACCACGATCAGCAGGAAGGCGACGAGCAGCAGCCCCTTGCCCTCAGTGCCCGGACCGTTGAAGCCGGGAATCGCCAGCGAGGTGAGCGCCGGCACATGGCTCACGCAATACACCGCGAGCATGATCGCCCATTGCTGCGCGGAAACCCGCTCCAGAAAATTTTTGGTGTCGCCGTGGACCGCCGCCAGCGCGGGCATCAGCAGGAAGCAATAAACGGGGATGAAGATGGCGAAGAGGCCATACCATTCCGTCCAGACCAGCCAATACTGAAACGGCAGCACCACCAGAAACAGCCCCAGCAGCACGCGGTGGTCGGCGCGGCTTGAGCGCGTCAGCGTCACGAACTCGCGCAATGCCGCAAACGAGATCAGCGCGAACAGGACGACCACGCCGTGCGGGCCGAACAGAAAGGCCAGGCCGATCACCGCCACCATCACCCACCAGGCCCGGATGCGCTGACGCAGGTTGACGAGCGTCGCGCTCCGGGACTCGGCGGCACGAAGCGACAGGATGTGCGCAATGAGGCTGGCCAGCGTCAGCACGCCAAGCAGGCCGAACAACAGGAAGACGTGCTCGCGCATCATCGGCTCGGCTCCCGTCGCCCGCGTGGATCAAGCGCCAGCAGGCTGGCATGTGCCCGTCCGAGGAAGCTGCGGCGCTCCTCGTCTTGCTCCAAGGCGATCGCGTGGCCGAAGATCACGCGGCAGAGCAGCGGCACGGGCAGGAAATGGCCCTTGGGCAGCACGCGCGACATGTTTTCGATCCAGGCGGGCACGAGTTCCACGTCCGGCCGGCCCAGCGCAAGGTTGTAGAGGCCGGAGCGGAAGCGTTGCAAAGGCTCATCGGAAAGGTTGCGGGTGCCTTCGGGAAACAGGATGAGCGAGTCTCCCGCGTCCAGCACGTCCCGCATGGCTTGCAGCGGGTCGGGCGCGTTCAGGTTGCCCTGCCGCTCGATCAGCACGGAGGAAAGCAGCGTTTCCGCGATGAAGCGGCGCACCTTCGTCTTGCCCCAATAGTCGGCGGCGGCCACGGCATGAGTGCGCATGCGCTCCGCCGGGTGCAGGCAGGTCATCAAGAGGATGAAGTCGCCGTGGCTGCAATGGTTGGCGAAGAAGATGCGCTGCCGGCCGGGCGGCAGGGCTTCCAGCTGGATCAGGCGCACGCCGGTGACGGCGCGGGCAAGCCCGGCGAGACAGGCCGTCGTGACGCGGCGCAGCAGCGGCAGGAGCCGGTCGCGCCCGAAGCTGCCGGGCATCAGAGAAAGCCCAAAAGGAGGAAGCAGAGGACCGACAGCAGAAGAAAGCCTGCCAGTGCAGCGCGTTGGATGCTTTGCAGACGCTGCGCGTCCGCCGCCCGGTCGGACAGCCTGCGAATGACGGCGGGTTCCGCCTGGAGTCCGGCGCGCGCCAGAAAATCGTCCACGCGCATGCCGCCGGCGATCTCGTCGTCGTGGCTCGCCAAGAGATGGAACAAGGCTGCGTTAAGGCGCAGCACGCCGGACAAGCCCAGCGCCAGCAGGCCGGAGCCGAGCGCCAGGGCAAGCACAAGCGCTGCGGGGACATTTCCCGAAGCCCAGCCGAGCGCCGCGGCGGGCACGATCACCAGACCGCCGGCGGCGGCTCCCGCCACCCAAAGCGACAGCTTGGCGATGCGGTCGGCCAACTGCTTCGCCTCGGCACCGGCGTTTACCCGCAACATGGCCCCTCCCCCAGCTTAATTCGCCGTCTCCCTCTCCTTCGCTTCGCGTAAGCCGGCGCGCACGCGGTTGGCAACCGTCAGCAGCGAAAGAAGCGCCAGAAGCGGAAAGATCCAAGCAGCCAAGGCGGGAGACAGCGGCACGTGCGCTCCCAGCAGAACTGCCACGAGCGCTAAGACCGCGGCGCGGTCGCTCTTGCCGAACGGTCCGGCATAGACGCGACCCGCGCCGGCGGGCACGCCGAGGATGCCCGCGGCTTCGACGAGGACCGCGAGAAGCGCGAAAAGCACGACGCCCCAGCCGGGAAACAGGGACACGAGCGCGAAAGGCAGGATCAGCGCCGCGTCCGACGCCATGTCCGCCAGTTCGTTGAGGTACATGCCGAGGGTTGATTTCTGGCCGTGCTCGCGCGCCAGCATGCCGTCGATGGCGTTCAGCGCCATGCGCACGAACAGAACGATCGGCAGGATCCAGAAAAGCCCGCGCTGCTGGGGGAAGCAAGCGATGGCAGCCCCCGCCGCCAGCGACAGAAAGGCGGCGGCAAGCGTCACCTGGTTGGCCGTCACGCCGGCAGCCGCCAGGCGGCGGGCAAGCGGCCGCAGCAGATTCTGGAACGCCGGTTTGAGCGCGTAGATCGTCGGCAAAGCCTGCCTGCTCCCCCTTCAACGCAGCCACCCTAAAGGACTGCCCTCCAGACCTGTCGCACGAAATGCCGGAAGGACCCTTTGCAAACCTGCCCGATCTGCCTCGCGCCGAGCTTTCCGGCCCTGCTATGGACACGAGCGCTCGTTCGCAAGCCGCTTTTTTCGGCTGGAAAGCAGGCACCGGACGGCCGGAACAGTCGCTCAGATCGCGGCCTCGTTCGCCCGCGCGCGGGCCAGGCATGGAATGAAATCTTCCGGCGCGGAAACCAGCAACCGCAGTTCCGCTTGCCGGCTAGGGTCGGCCGCAAGCAGGGGCGCAGGGTTCTTCAGCCGGGTGCGCAGGGTTGTCAGGATCGCGCGGTCCTCTGCGCCGAGATAGGCTTCCTGCATGAGCCGCAAACCCGACTCCCCGAAAAAGCGGTGCATCACCTGGAGCAGCGTTTTGCGCGTTTCTGCATAGGCCAAAAGCGCGGCGTCGCGGTTTTCGTCCCTGGCGCGGACGACTTGATCGATCGAGCGCAGCCTCAAGCCCAGATACTTTTCGGGTACGACGTCCGACCCGCCGTCGGCGCCGCCGTGGCTGAAACGTTCGACAAGTTGCGGATCGAGCTTGTCCAGCTTGCGCAAGCCGCGGTCGCCGACGCCGTAAGCGTCGGTGCGGAAGCAGCGGGCCGCCGATGGGTCGGAAGCGGCAAGCCGCTGCGCTTCCCGCCCTGCCGCCGGCTTTGAGAGGAATATCTGGCCTGACTCGTCGTAGGATAGATCCGCCGAGGCCGCTCCTTCCTGTGCCGGCAGCCCGTTCATAAACATCACGGAGAACTGCATGGCCATCAGCAGCCCGAAGCCGATGCCGAGACTTATCCGGATGCGCTTCGACATGCCGAAGCCGTCGGCAGCGGCATCCACCGTCACGCGGTCGATGAGATTGCGCGCCGCCGCGGGGGCAGCCTGCACCTTGCGCCCGAAGGCGGCGTCGCGTGTCGCCAGAACCTGCGCCATCGGGCGAGTATCCCGGCGCGGGCCTGCGAACTGCACCATGTCGCCGGACAGGCGGGCGAGAACCGCGATGCGTTCAGCGACCGTGGGGTGGGAGGCAAAGGCGCCTTCGGCAGGGCCGTCGATCATCATCGCGTCGGCCTGCGGGCTCAAGCCCGGCACCGCGCTGCGGTTCTCGATGCGACGCAGCGCCGAGATCAGCGCCGCGGGGTTGTGGGTCATGCGCACGGCTTCGGCATCCGCCACGAACTCGCGCGAGGACGAGATCAGCAGGCGGGAAAGCCGCGCCAGCGTCAGCGCGGCCCGGCCGACGAAGTTCCCGGCGAGCACCAGATACAGGAAAAGCGGGAACAGCACGGAAACGATCACGCCGACCGGCCCCTTCACCCGCAAAAAATTGCCGCGGCGCAGGAGCGCGAGGTTGTCCATGAACACGTTGGCCGCCGCCAGCAGGCGGATGTCGCCGTTGCGGATATGGGCGATCTCATGCGCCGCGACGGCTGCCAGCTCGTCGTCGTCCAGCGCGTCGAGCAGGCCGCGCGTCACCACCACGACGGCGGACGACCGGCTGATGCCGCAGGCAAAGGCGTTGCGCGCCGGGGTTTCGATGATGGCTACGCGCGGGAACGGCAGGCCGGCGCCGAGCGCCAACGTTTCGACGATGCGGCAAAGCCGGGGCTCAGTGCGCCGGTCGGCGAAGGCGAAGCTCACCGAGGTCTGCACCGTCGCGATGTGGCGGAACAATCCCTTGAGGAACAGGAACACGCCCGCCGCGAAGACGAGGGGCACATAGCGTGTGCAGTAGCCCAGCGGGTCGAGGATCAGCGCATGGCCGATGTCGAGGAAGACGAGCGGCACGAACAGCACCACTGCCGCCAGCAGCTGGAAGGCCAGCAGAAAGCCCGCGAACATCACGATCGCGCGCAGGTCGTTGCGGCGGACATGCCCGTAGAAGCCGTTCACGCGCAGCATGAAACGCATCCTTGCGCCAAAGAGATCGGTAGGTGGACTATGCCTGCGGCGGTCAGAACCGCACGGCGACGGGTTCGTCGAGCAGGACGCGCTCCAGCCCCAGGTCGAACGGCTTGCGCCGGCCGAGCCGCAAAACGGCGCCTACGAGGTTGCCGGGAAACTGGCGCAGCGTCGCGTTGTACTCGTTGACCGCGAGATTGAAGAAGCGCCGCGCGGCGGTGATGCGGTTTTCCGCGTCCGCCAGTTCGGCCCGCAACTCGCGGAAATGGCTGGACGCCTGGATTTCGGGATAGCGCTCGACAACGCTGAGCAGGGACTGGATGCTCTGCCCGACCTGCGTTTCCGCTTCCAGCCGCGTTTCCGCCCCCGCCGTGCGGAGCGCATTCGCCCTCGCCTGCGTTACCTCCGTCAGCACGCCGCGCTCATGCGCGGCATAGCCGCGGACGGTTTCCACGAGGTTCGGGATCAGCGAATGACGATGCTTCAGCTGTGCGTCCACGTCGGCAAACGCCGTGTCGCAGCGCGCGTCGAGCGCCATCAGCCGGTTGAAGCTGCCCCAGCCCATGAGGCCGGCAAGAGCGGCCGCGCCCGCGCAGCCAAGAAGGATCGGATCCAAGACGCGCCCCTTTATCCCTGGTATCGGCCGGAACCCTAGGCCTTGCCGCTTAATCCCGGCTGAAGCGGCAGCGTGAAGAAACGCTTGTTTGCTTTGCGAAAATGCTGCCGGGCGCGCCCAGGCAATCTTCATCCGGCCGGGCTAGGAAGGAGCGGAGGATTCTCATGCTTCGAGGTTGTCTTGAGGCGGGTTTGAAGAGAGGGAAGACAAGCGTGGCGGAATCGATTTTCGGGCGTGTGCGGCGGGTAATCGCGGGGAGCGTCGAGGATGCGGTGGACGCGATGGAGCGGGCCGGCGGCACCGGCGTGATGCGCGAGGCGATTCGGGAAGTGGACCGCGTCCTGGACGAGGTGCGCGCCGAGCACGAGGCGGCTGCCGCCCGCCGTCTCCAGGCCATGCGCCAGGCCAGGATGTTCCGCGAGCAGGCCGCAGCCTTGGAAGAAAAGGCGCAGTTCGCCCTGACCGGGAACCGCGAAGACTTGGCCGAGGCTGCGATCGCACGCCAGATCGACTTCGAAGCGCATGCTGAGCGCCTGGACGCGGCGCAGTCCGAATCCGCCGAGCAAGCCGAGCGCCTGGAAGCCTGCCTGGCCGCGCTGAAGGCGCGCAAGGAACAGATGGAAGAGGAACTCGCCGCCTGGGAAGCAAGCCGGCGCGAGGCCATGGTGGGCGGCGATACTGCGGCGCCACGGCGGAAGGCCGGCGTCGAGCGCCGGGTCGCGCAGGCCGAAGCCGCATTCGGGCGCATCCTCAAGGACGTCAACGGCGCCGGCCTGCCGCGCGCCGATGCCAGGGCTGCCGCCGGCGTGGCCGAGATCGAACTCTTGCAGCGAAGCGCGGCCATCGCCCAGCGCATGGAAGCACTGCGCGCCGCCCGCGCGGAGGGCTGAGACAAGGGCGTTTTGCCGGATTCGGGGCATCTCTCTTCGCCCCCTCCACCGCCTTCGGCGGTTCCCCTCCCCCGCTTTGCAAGGGAGGATCAAGCGTCGCGACCTGCACGCCGGTTGTTCCTCACCCGTTCATGGAGGAGGAGCGCCGCCGAAGGCGGTGGACGGGGCAGCCAAGGAGATCGGCGTTGCGAGCCAAGCCGCCTTGCCGCTCGAATTATGCTGGGCAGGCTTGACAGCGCCGGTCCTCTCTCCCCACACGGATGCCTGAAAAGGCGCGCCGCTGCCGGCGCGGGGAGGATTATCGTTGGGGATGCCGTCGGCCCGTTTTCCGGACCTTGCGGGCGCGTCGGTGCTGATCACCGGCGGCGGCTCCGGCATCGGCGCGGCCCTGGTGGAGGGTTTTTCCCGGCAGGGCGCTAGGGTCGCCTTCATCGACGTCGCAGAGGAACCGAGCCGGGCGCTTGTTGAGCGCTTGCAGGGCCAAGGAGAAACCGCCCCGCTGTTCCTTCCTGCCGACCTGACGGACATCGCAGCTTTGCGCGATGCCGTCGCGAAAGCGGCTGAGGCGCACGGGTCCGTCACGGTGCTCGTCAACAATGCGGGATGGGACGACCGGCACGAGCTTGCCGATGTCACCGAGGAATACTGGGAGCGCAACCAGGCGATCAACATCCGCCCGCACTTCTTCACGGCGCAGGCGGTGGCGCCCGGCATGAAGGCGGCGGGCAAGGGCTCGATCGTCAACTACACCTCCACCTCCTTTCTCATCAACCATCCCGGTTTGCCCGCCTACACCGCGGCCAAGGCTGCCGTGGTGGGCCTGACCAAGGGCTTGGCGGGGCGGCTCGGCCCGGACGGCATCCGCGTCAACGCGGTGGCGCCGGGCTGGGTGATGACGGAGCGCCAGCTGACGCTCTGGGCGACAAAGGAAGGCGTGGACCGGCACGTCGCGGAGCAGTGCATCCGCCGGCCTATGCAGCCCGAAGACATGGTCGGCATCACGCTCTTCCTGGCCTCCGACGCGAGCGCCATGCTGACGGCGCAGACGATCATCGTGGACGGAGGCCAGCAATGAGCGCTCCTGCTTTCGCTGCGGTCGATTGGGGCACGACGCGCATGCGCGTCTGGCTGATGGACGCTGCGGGCGCGGTTCTTGAAGAACGCCGCAGCGACGAGGGCCTGATCACGGCGCGAGAGGGCAACCGCTTCGGCGAAATCCTGGAACGCCAACTCGACGCGATGGGCGCCGAGAAAAATTTGGCCGTTTGGGCCTGCGGCATGGTGGGCTCGCGCCAGGGCTGGGTGGAGGCGCCTTATGTGGAGGCGCCGGCGGCGCTGGGTGCCGTGCTGCGCGGCGCGGTTCTGGTGCCGGGTACCGCGCGGCCCGTGCATATCGTGCCGGGAATGTCCCAAGGAAGCACCAGCCGAGGCGAACGGCCGGACGTGATGCGCGGCGAGGAAACGCAGCTTGCCGGCCTCAGAAACAAACTCGGAAAAGGGGCGGGGCTGGTCTGCATGCCCGGCACCCACTGCAAATGGGTCGAGGTGCAAAACGGGGCGGTGACGCGCTTCACGACATACCTCACCGGAGAGCTCTTTTCCCTGCTTTCGGAGCGCTCGATCTTGTCTCACTCGATCGGCCAGCCGGCGCCGCGCCCGCAGGCCGGCGCCCCGGCATTTACCGATGCTTGCCGCACCGCGCTGGAAGGCGGCGACTGGAGCGGGAACCTGTTTGCCATCCGCGCGGGCAGCCTCCTGCAAAACCTTTCGCCGGGCGATGCGGGGGCAAAGCTCTCAGGCCTGCTGATCGGCGGCGAGATGGCCTCCGCCCGGAAACGCTTCGGGGCCTCGCAAACCGTAGTGCTGGTCGCATCCGGCGCCATGGCAGAGCTTTACACCGCCGCGCTGGAAGCTGCCGGCTTCACCGTCGAGCCGGCCGATGCCGACGAGGCGGTGCGCGCCGGGCTGTTCGAGGCGGCGCGGGGAGGATCGGGGGCATGACGGCACAAAAATTTCCCGCCCTGAAGCGCGGCCTCGTCGCCATCCTGCGCGGTCTCAAGCCGGAAGATGCGGTGGAAACCGCTCGCGGCATTTGGGAGGCCGGCATCACGGCCATCGAGGTGCCGCTCAACTCGCCCGAACCATTCCGCTCCACGCCCCAAATTCGGCCCGACCGGCGGCCGGGCCGGCTGCGGGGCGCGGCCACGGTTCTGACGCCCGCTCAGGTGGACGAACTCCATGCGGCGGGCGGAACGCTGCTGGTCAGCCCGAACGTCGATCCGGCCGTGCTGGACCGCGCGGGCGAGCACGGCATGGTGACGATGCCCGGTGTATTCACCCCAACTGAAGCCTTCCTGGCGCTGAAACACGGGGCTTCGGCCCTAAAGTTCTTTCCGGCCAGCGTCGTCGGCCCGAAAGGCATCGCGGCGATCCGCGCCGTGCTGCCGGCCGAGACGATCGTGGGTGCAGTGGGCGGCGTTTCCGAAGCCGACTTTTCCGACTATGCCGCTGTCGGCGTCAAAACGTTCGGGCTGGGCTCCAGCCTGTTCAAGCCGGGGATGACGCCGGAAGAAGTCGCACGCCGCGCTAGCGCCGCAGTTGCCGCCTGGGACGAGGTATTTGCACGCCCATGAATGCACCGAAGGCCGAAATCTTCTCCGACATCCCCTGCCAGCTTGGTGAGGGACCGAGCTTCGATGCGGCGGCGAATACGCTGTTCTGGTTCGACATCTACGGCAAGAAGTTGCTGGAGCGGAAATTTCCCGACGGCGAAACGCTTGTCCACGACCTGCCCGTCATGGCGAGTGCCATCGCCTCTGTCGATGCGGAACGCCAGCTTCTCGCAGCCGAAGACGGCCTCTACCTGCGCGACCGCCGCACCGGAAAGCTCTCGCTTCACACGGCCCTGGAAGCCGACAAGCCGGACAACCGCTCCAACGACGCGCGCGTGCATCCCTGCGGCGCCTTCTGGATCGGCACCATGGCGCAGGACGAGGGGCCCGGCAAAGGCGCGATCTACTGGTTCTTCCGCGGCGAGCTTCGCCGGCTTTACGATGGGGTGAGCATCCCCAATTCTATCTGCTTCTCCCCCGATGGAACTACGGCCTATTTCGCCGACTCCGACGCCCGCAAGCTGTGGCGCGTCGCCTGCGATCCGCTGACCGGCCTGCCGCAGCGCGAGCCGTCGCTCTTCGTGGACGGAACGCTGGCCGATGGCTTCATCGACGGCTCCGTGGTGGATGCGGAAGGCGTGCTGTGGAACGCCCGCTGGGCGGGCTCGCGCGTGGATGCCTATGCGCCGGATGGTCGGCTTCTCCAGTCGATCGCCCTGCCGGCGATGCAGGTTTCCTGCCCGGCCTTTGTCGGCCCGAATGCTTCCCGGCTGTTGGTAACAACGGCCTGGAAGGGCATGAGCGCGGAAGCCCGCGCCGCCGACCCGCTCGGCGGCCAGACCTTTTTGCTCGACCTGCCCGTGAAAGGGCGCTTCGATCCCGCCGTGGTGCTCTGATCCACCATGGGCGAGCCGACGCTGCTGCTTGCCTTCGAGCCGGTCGCGGCTTGTCTCGACCGCCTGCGCGCGGCCGGCTTCGCGGAAGCCCACGCAAAGGAAATCGCATCCTACCTTGACCAGTCCACCGACATCGCGCCTGAGTTCGGCGCGATCGCCTATGCCTGCGCTGCCCGCGGCCTATCCTTCCAGCCGGCGCCGCTGGACGGATTGCCGGCGCATCTCGCGCGCTGCGACCCCGCCAACACGCTGGTGTGGACGCTGACGGACGGCATTTCCTTCTTTCGGGGCAGCGCCTCCCCGGCGCTGGCGCGGCTCGGCGGCTTCCAGACTTTTGGCGCGGAAGACGCGCTGTTCGCCCTGGCCCAGGACAAGTTCCGCTCCGGCGCGGTGCTGGCCGCGGCCTGGCGCGGAACGGGGAGTGGCTGGTTCCAGCCCCTGCATCCGGTGCCGGCTGGTTCGTCAAGCCGAACCGGCTTGGCGCCAAGATCGGCATCTGGGAGGATTCCCGGTGCCGCACCGAGGCCGAAGCGCGGAACTTGAGCCGACGCATCTTCGCCGCCTACCGCGACGACGCGATTGTCCAGGCCTATGTGCCCGGCCGCAACGTGCGGGCGAGTTTCTTGGGCGCCGAACGGGGTGCCGGCGTCGAGCGGCTGGGCATCGCCTTTGTGGACTCAGGCGGCGACTTCCAGACGATGGCCGACAGCTTGGCGCTCTACGGCGACACCGGCAGCACCGCCAAGGCAACGGGCGGCTACGCCGAGCCGAAGCTGGCGGCGCTTTCCGACAGCCAGCCGGAAGCCGATCCGCGCATCCGCCAGATGGCTTCCGTCCTGATGCGGAGCCTCGGTTTGAAGGATGTGTTCTCCCTGGATTTCCGGGTGGAAGCGGACAACACCGTTCATCTGTTGGAATTCGAGGTCTGCCCCGGCCTGCCCTGCTTCGACTTCCGCGCCTATTGCCAGGCGGAGTGGAAGGCGGACTTGGCCGGAGCGATGGCGCGGGCAGCCGCTACGCGGCTGCGGCCGGCTTAGCCGTTACAACTCGGCCATGCAGACGGAAGCCTGGCCCGACGACACGAAGCCGAGCGAGCGGGCCGCTGCCCTGGAGAGATCGAGAACCCGGCCTCTGACGAACGGGCCGCGATCGTTGACGCGGACCACGACGCTGCGGCCGTTGTGCTTGTTTGTGACCTTGAGCCTCGTACCGAAAGGCAGCGAACGGTGAGCGGCGGTCATCGCCGAAGGGTTCATGCGTTCGCCTGAGGCGGTTCTGGAGGTGAGCGCGTACCAGGAGGCACGCCCGCACTGCGCGGATGCCGTATTGCCGGGGCCCGTGACCAGGCCAGCCGTCAAAACGGCGACCGTGAGATGCGTTTTCTTCATCGTTTGGAGATGCTCCGTTGATCGAACGGGAGCGCGGTAGGGGAGAAATGGGGCCGTGCGTGGCGATGCCGCGGCTTTTCTGCGGCACACGGTTTTCAGCCGTACTGAGTAAATTTTTCTAGCTTTTAGCTGTTGCGCCTGGGTTGACTGAATAAGAATAGCTCCAAATGCGGAGAAACTAACGCCTCAAGGAGAAGCCTCTTCGTTGAACCCTTTGATCCTGACGCTCCGCCTGGATAAACAAAATTCACAGTTCTTTGATCGGGAGAGGGCACGACATTTCCCGCCTGAGCGGAACTTTCTCCAGGCTCACATCACGCTGTTCCACCATCTGCCGCAGGAGGAGGCTGCTCGCGTCCGCACCGTGCTTGTGGAAGAAGCGGCTCGGCAAAAGCCGTTCGCCGTCGGGGTGGAAGGACTGCGCTTCCTCGGCCGCGGCGTCGCCTACAGGCTGATTTCGCCGGAATTGACCGCTCTGCGCGCCGACCTCGCCGCATGCTGGGACGCCATATTGACCGCGCAGGATCGGCAGAAGTTCCAGCCGCACGTCACCGTGCAGAACAAGGTAGAGCCAGCGGCGGCTCGCGCCTTGTTCGAGCGGCTTAGCGCCGGCTTCGCACCGTGGACGGCTGAGGGCGTCAGTCTGGAACTATGGGAATATCGCGGCGGCCCTTGGAAGCCCGTCGAACATTTCCCGTTTGCGGCTTGAGCATGCAGCATGGCGACTATGCGTCAGCACGGCGCCGTAGGATCGTGGAGCCCACGGCAACGCTTGCACCCCATGCGTGCGAATGGCGGCTCCGACTTCCATAGGCACCCGCCAGGCACGCCTCTTCACAAGCGCTCACCTGGCGATCGCAGATTGACAGAGCTTATATTGAAATTATCAGGAGGTTTGTTTTGATAGGTCTTCAAGGAAACGTTTGAAAATCTCTTGTATCTGAAATGAACTTAAAGGGTCCGCAAAATTGCGATGATGCTCAAAACAGTGGCCATCAGCGTTGCCAGAACCAGCAGGGCCGTCATGGCGCCGGCATTTGCATTCAGGAAGTCGAGGCCATTCCGCCACGCGGCCCGCCTCCCGCGAAGTTCAATGGTCCTGTTTACCCGGTCGTAGGGTACAAACGGGCGTGTGGTTTGAACGAGCTGGAGAGAGCAGAACTTGTCACCATATTTTAGTGAGACATCCACACGACCTAAATTGAAGACGGTTATGAGGAGTTTGCCGCGAAAACCGGGGTCGATCTTCGTAGCAGTGTTTGTTAAACCTTTTTGAAGGATGGAAACTTTAGCCAGTATCAGACCAAAGACATTGTTTGGGAACTGAACTTCCTCAAGCGTTTGTATGATGACCGCTGTTCCCGCGCGGATCTTGAACTCCGCATTTTCCGAAAGCCCTATGGCCAAGTCGTCTCTGTGATCGCGGTACTGGCTTCCCACTCGCAAGTCATACGAGGCATTTCCCTCCGTTTTGATCCGGTCGTCGAAACTTTCATCCCAATTGCGAATAAGCACTTTCATGCCGCTTGGAGAAAAATGCTCGGAGCTGTTGACGATGGTCGGAGCCTCACCGCGCCGCTCGAAAGGAATCATGCCCATGCCAAGCTACATCTCCAAGTTGCGGCCATCCAAGCCGATCCGTTGCCATAGTGCAAAGGAAATCTCGCTGTGAGCCACAAGCGGTCTTTGGATGCCTTCCGTCGGCAGGATTCTGGATGGCAGGCTCTGGAATTCTTCTCGAACTCCGCTGAGGCCATCGCGGCGGCACTTGATGAAAAGGCGAGTTCCGGAGCGAACGTGCTTCCGGAGCCGGGGAACGTATACAGAGCCTTCGCAACGACGCCGTTCGCGGAAGTGAACGTGGCAATCATCGGTCAGGACCCATATCCGCAGGTCGGCAACGCCGACGGTCTGGCGTTTTCGGTGCCGGACGGGCGCAGGCTGCCCGCCTCGCTCAGGAACATATTCAAGGCGTATTTGAACGACTTGCATCTCCCTTTCCCCCGGTCTGGGAACCTTGTTCGCTGGGGCCGCAACGGCGTGCTGCTGCTCAACTCCGCCCTGACCGTCGAAGAAAACCTCGCAGGATCACATGCACGGCTTGGCTGGTCGGAGCTTATCGACCAAGCGCTTCGCAAGCTGAGTCGGGAGAAGGATCATCTGGTGTTCATGGCATGGGGCCGCAAAGCGGAGCTTCTGCTCAAGAACATCGATACCGCAGGCCACCTGATCGTCCGCGCGCCGCATCCATCGCCCTTGGCAGGCGCCAGGCTTGGAGCCGGACAACTGCATCCATTCATCGCGTCACAGCCCTTCCTGAAAGCAGAAGCATGGCGCAAAGAGATGGGGCTGCCTCCCGTTCGCTGGGATCTGGGTTGACGACGCGCGGTGTATCGGGGCTTTCGGAGATGGCGCTTCTGATCCGATAGCACTGATCGAGCACCTTTTGGCGCTGAATACCTGCTCTGGCGGCGTCGAGCCTCAGAGTGGCGAAGCCTTCGCGCCGTATTCCGTGGCGTGGATGCGCTCCTCCACCGTCGCGCGCACAACCGGCGAAACCACAAGCTGCGCGATGCGCATGCCGCGCGTCACAGAAAAATCCTCCGTGCCGAGATTGGCCAGCAGCACGAAAATCTCGCCGCGGTAGTCCCAGTCGATCGTGCCCGGCGTGTTCAGGCAGGTGACGCCGTGGCGGAAGGCAAGGCCGGAGCGGGGCCGCACCTGGGCCTCGAACCCTTCGGGCAGTTCCAGGACCAGCCCCGTCGGCACCTTGACGCGTTTGCCCGTCAGCAGCAGCAGCGGCCGGTCTTCCGGCACCGCAGCGCGCAGGTCCATGCCCGCCGCGCCCTCCGTCTCGTAGGAAGGCAGGGGGATGCCCTCGCCGTGGCTTAAGCGGACGATGCCGAGAATCGGGTGCGAAGCGGGAGCGGGCATGGCGCTCTTTGCCGCGAAGCAGGTGCGGCGGTCAATCGGCGGCGGCTTCTTGCTCGGCCTGCCGAGTCAGGGGAGTGTGGTCAGGACGTTGCCGCGCGCCTCGCCGACGACGTCATCCGTCTGGTCGCTGCGAATGCGGATGCGGGGAAACGGCTGCCCGTTCCGGCGCAGCGCACAGTTCAGCGTGCTGATCATGCCTTGCCTGGAAGGAAGAAGGATCGCGTTCCAGATCTCTTCGGAAACGACCACTTCCAAGCCATCCGCCGTCGGCTCGTAGCTCTTGATGAACCCGGCGCCCTGGGCGAGCCTGATGCGGGCATAGCATTCCCGATCAAGGGCATGGGCGGGGAAAAGGGCAGCCGCAAGCAGGAGGATGGCAATAACGGTGCGAATCACTCCTGCCGTTATAGAGAGCGCCTGGCTGCTGTTAACGTCTTGTTCACCAATCAAACCGGAAAGTGAAGCCATGTCGGCTGTCGAAGGGAGAGGGCGGCGCGGCGGCATGCGGAAAAACCAGGGGTAAAAGTGCATGTGCCGGTGGGCGGCCTATCGCGGCGCGGACGTGTTTCTGGAAGACATCGTGTCCGCGCCTTGCCATTCGCTGATCGTCCAGAGCCACGGCGCCCTTGAGGCGAGATCAGCTACTAACGGCGACGGCTTCGGCATCGCCTGGTACGGCGCGCGGTCCGAGCCCGGCCTTTACCGCGACATCCTGCCGGCTTGGTCGGACCCGAACCTCAAGAACCTCTGCCGCCAGATCCGCTCCGGCCTGTTTCTCGCCCATGTGCGGGCGGCGACGGCAGGCGCCACCAGCCGCGCCAACTGCCACCCATTCACCTACCGCCGCTGGAGCTTCATGCACAACGGCCAGATCGGCGGCTTCGAGCGCATCCGCCGCCGGCTGGAAGCGGGCCTGCCCGATGCGCTCTATGCCGAGCGCGTCGGCACGACCGATTCCGAACTTTTCTTTCTTCTGGCCTTGGACGAAGGGCTGGAAACCGACCCGCAGGGTGCCGTGTCCCGCGCGGTTGCCCGTGTCGAGGATGCTTCGCGCCGCGCCGGTTTTTCACCCGACGTGAAGCTCACCGCCGCGTTCTCCGACGGCGAAACGCTGTGGGCGGTGCGCCACGCCAGCGACGGCAAAGCGCCTACGCTCTACACCGCGGCGACAAAGAGCGGCGGGCGCTGCCTGGTTTCCGAACCCTTCGACCGCTCAGGCTGTGATTGGCAAACCGTTCCGCCCGAAAGCTTCGTGGCCATCGGCCCCCACGGCATGCACTTCCGCTCTTTCCTGCCCGCCCCGGTGCGGCTGGCCCGGAGTGCCTGAGCGCCGTTCGTCCGAAATCTTCCGAAGTTCAGCCGAGGCGGAGGATGTGGTTGTCCCAGACGGTATCCGGCGCCTGAATCTCACCGCCGCCCGGCGGCGTGAAGACGCCCAGGCCGGTTGTGGCGAGATAGCCCGTGCCGTCCGCAGCCAGGCCGCAGACTTCGGTCATCGCCGTATTCTTCAGCACCTTGCCCGATGCCGCTTCGATCACCAGGAAGGCGTTGCCCTGTGGGGATGACACCGCCACCGTGCCGGCGTCCGGATTGGCGGAAACCGAGCCGACATAGTTGCGAAGGCTCCACAGCGTCTGGTCGGGCATGGCAAGAAGCGACAGGTCTTCGCCCCGCCTCACATGGCCGACCAGCGGCGGCTTTTCCGTGGCGGGTCCTCGGTGCTGGCAGCCGAACCAGATTTTCCCCTGCTCGTCGAACGCCATGTGGCGGATGGAAAGCTGGTGCAGCGCGGGCGGCAGTTCGTGGTTTTCCAGGAGGTCGCCGGTTTCGCGGTCGAGGAAGCTGAGCGACGGCTTCATGGTGGAAAGGTTCAGCTCGGCGCGGCCGAAATCCGGGTGCGTTTCGATGCCGCCATTCGCCACGACCAGCGTGCGCCCGTCGCCCGCCAGCAGAACCTCGTGCGGCCCTACCCCGCCGGTCGGGAACTCGGCCTTGCGCTTGAAGCCGTCGGTCGCGTCATAGATCCCGATCATGCCGCGGGCCGCGTCGAAGTCGTTCTCGGTGGCGTAGAGCAGCCTGCCGTCCGGCGAGAACACACCGTGGCCGTAGAAGTGCCGGCCTGGAACGCTGGCAATCATGTGCTGCGGCACCTTGCCCGCGGGGTCGAACACGACGGCAAAGGTGCCGGGCTGGCGGGCAAAAACCACGGCGCGGCCGGACACCGGATCGAAGGTGATGTCGTGGCCGCGGTCGGGCAGGTCGATCGCCTGGAGGACTTTTCCGCCCTCGTCGAGCAGCGCGACGCCGAAACTTTCCGAGGAGCGGCGGCCGAAGGCGGCGGCGAAAAGCAGGTCGCTTGTCTCCGCCCGCGCCTGCATGGCCGGGACAAGGGAAGCGAGGAAGGCGGCGCCCGCCGCGCGCAAAAAACTGCGCCGTTCCAGCGTGATGCTGTTCATCGTTCTCAGTCCCCGTCGAGGGAGGAAAAGCCCGTGGAAAGGCTCAGCACCTGGGAAATCCGCGTGCCAAAAATTTCCGAAAGGCTGGACGTAACCAACCGCAGATAGGAAAGGCGGGAGCGTGCCTTGCCGTCGTTCAGGATGTCGGCCACGGGACGGCTGTCCAGATCGTTGGCCGCGTGGACGGCGTTGCCGAACTCGAAGCGGGCGGAGTCCTCGATCCAGGCGCTGTCTGCGGGCAGTACGGCTTCCAGGTTGGAGGCTTCCAGGAGGGAGCTCAAGCCCGAAAGGTTCGCACCGATCGCGGCAAGCGTGGCGCCGGAGCGCCAATAGACCGCCTGCTTCGGCTTGTCCTCCTCCTGCTTCTCCCCGAAGAAGCCGTTGATGCGCACGTCGCGCATCCATTCCAGCCCATCCACGAAGACGCCGATCAGTTCGCTCAAAGATTCGTCCGGCGTGCGGTAGAGCGGATTGTCCGCATTGGGCGACACCCAGCGCGCGGCGAAACCGTCCCGGTCGCTCCAGGCCTTGTCCACGGCATTGGAGATGTTGGCAAGGTTTGCCGCAATGGCGCGCCCGTAGGCGCAGCGGAAGGCGCCGCCGGGGTTGGCGAGGGCGTCGGAGTCCGTACCGAACAGCACGAATTCCAAGGCCCCAAAACCCTGTATCGCGACGCTTTTGCCCGCCAGCTTTGCCGGGTCGGTGATGTCGGGAATTTTTTGCGTCAGCGCGGCCTGGATCTGGCGCAGGCCGAGCCCCTTGCGGTCGGGGAAGAACAGGATGCGGTCGAGCCGGTTCTCCTCGGTGATGGGGCCGAACCGGATGATTTCCGCTTGGCTCCAGGTCCCCACGGCGCGGCGGAAGCTGTCCCGCGCCCCGTTCAGCGTGTCGGCGTTCGGGTTCTTACAGAGATTGTCCACGTCGCCGACAAGCGCCAGCGTCCGGTCGCGGAAGGCCCGGTAGGCCGGGCGGATGAAGCCGTCCACGGCCTGGGAGACCACGGCCGCCGCCTGCTCCTTCGTGGCGGCGCGCGAAGCCGCCCCGGAGCCGAGCATCAGCAGGGTCAGCAAGAAGAAACGGAAAAAGGCCATCAAAGCGAATCCAGGAAGCGGATCAGTGCATCCCGGTCGGTTTTTGGCAATGCGGCAAATCCATTTCTGGCTCCGCTTGCTTCGCCGCCGTGCCAGAGGATCGCTTCGGAAAGGTTTCGCGCGCGTCCGTCATGCAGGAAGAAGGTGTGACCGTTCACTGTCTTTGTCAGACCTATGCCCCATAACGGCGCGGTGCGCCATTCCTGCCCATCGGCGTCGCCGACTTTTTGTCCGTCCGCCAGGCCCGGTCCCATGTCGTGCAGCAGGAAGTCGGAGTAGGGCCAGATGAGCTGAAAGGCCAACGCCTTGTTCGGAGCATCCCGGCGCGTCACGAATTTCGGCGTGTGGCAGCCGGTGCAGCCGAGATCGTAGAACACCTGCTTGCCCCGCAGCACATCGGCGGCGCTGGTGCCGCGGCGCAGCGGCACCGCCAGGTTCTGCGCATAGAAGGTGACGAGGTCGAGCACCGGCGGCGGCGCTTCCGAGTCGCCCAAGCGCTTCCGCACGCCGTTCGGCAGGCTCAGGCAGTCCGGCTCCTTGTCCGTGCAGTCGCCCCAGTGCAGCGGCACGTCCGCTGTGGAAAGCCCCATGTCGATGGCAAAGGCTTCCGCCGATTGCTGGCGGATGGACGGCACGGAGGCCTTCCAGCCGAAGCGGCCGAGCACGGTGGCGCCAGTGTGCGGATCGTGCACGATGGAAGCCTTGCCGGAGATGCCGTCGCCGTCCTTGTCGTCGGGATCGACACGGGAAAAGATGTCGGCGGGATGGATCTGCTCGACCAGCCCTAAGCCGATCATCGGCGGCGCGATGCGCGGCGACAGCGTGGTGGTCGGATCGAGCAGGCCGTGGCTCAGGTTCTCGGCGGCATAAGTCGGCTTGCGCAGAGACATCACCGTGCCGTCGCCCAACGTCACCGGCACCTCGTCGTAACGGATGGCGACGCGGCCCTCGCCTTTCAGCCCCGAAACGGCAAGCTCCTGAAGCTGCGCGCCGTAGATCGGGTCGGGCAGCACAAGCTGGCGCTTGTCGGCCAGCCGGGCGCGCTCCGCGTCCGTCACGGGCTCGCGGGCCAAGCGGAACAGCATGGAGGTGGAGTCCGCTCCGCCTTCCGGCGGGTGGCCCCGCCCGTCCTTGATGTGGCAGTTCTGGCAGGCGCGCGCGTTGAACAAGGGCCCCAGCCCGTCCGAGGCCTGGGTGGAGGCGGGAGCCGCCACCCAGTTCTTGCGGAACAGCGCGTTGCCGAGCTTGAAGGTGCCTTCCTCCTCAAACGAGATGTTGGCCGAGGATTGCGAGAAGATGTCGGCGGTGACGCGCTTCTTGGTGGTCGCAGCCCCGCCGGGCCTGTCCTCGAAATTCTCCGGCTTGGAAAAGTCGGTTGCCGGCGCGGTGACGCTGCGGACACGCGCGAGATCGGCCGGCGAAAGGTCGTCGCGGACCAGCGGCAGAGTGGGCTCGGCCGGGCCGGGCGCCGCCGCGCGCGGGCTCCCCGCAAAGCCGATCACAGCCGCGATGAGCACGGCGCCGAGCGGCAGCAGGGTCGGGAGCTTGGCCTTCAGGAAGGAAGCCTGCTCGTTGTCAAGCTGCGGAATCGCAGCACCTCCAGCTTCGCTTCGGGCTTGATGTTCGCTTTCGGCAGCCTGAAAGACCATCGGCATGGCTTCATCATGACAGAGCGGCAGGTTGCCGCCTGGTGCGTTAACCTGTCGCTGGCTTCGTGCCGGTGGCGGGCGGCGCGACAGTCTTGCGCAGTTCCCGGACCCGTTCGAGATGGGAGGCGGCCTCGCTTGCGCTGCCGCCGTTCGGCCGGGCGTGGAAGGCTTCCGTGACCCGGACGATCGTCTCGATCACGCTTGGAAAGCAGGTGCAGCAGCGTCCGCGCCGCCCCATGCTGTGGTACACCTTGGCCGGCACGATCAGCCCCCAAGGGTCGGCTTCGAGAAGGCGGGCGATCGCCGCCTCGATGTCTTCCTCGGTCAGGATGTTGCAGTGGCAGATCAGCATGCCCGCCTGCCCGAAGTTCCCGCGTCAGCCTTTCCCCCTTAGCGACCGGACAGGTTCTTACTGGAACACCCTGTCCGGAGAATCCAGGCTGTCGGAGCCCTCGAAAGCGATGGCGTCGAGCTGAAGCGCGGAAACGGCGCGCTCGACCGAGCGGGTCTGATCGATCAGCCCGTCGATGGCCGCCTGCACGCGCGCATTGCCCGCCGTGTTGCCTTCGCCGATCTGCTGGTCATAGGCCTCGCCGCTCTCGGCAGCCTTCGCGACGGCTTCCATCGCGGCGACCGTCTTGTCGAGTTTTCCGCGCACTTCCGCGTCCACCTTGGGATGCACGGCCTTCACGAGGTCCGAGATCGAAGGCCCGGAAACGGTGGTGCCGTCCACGCGCTTGTAGCTGCCCTCATAGACGTTGCGGATGCCGATCGCATCAAAGAGGTGGGAGACATGCGTGTTGTCGGAGAAGCAGTCGTGCTCCTCTTCCGGGTCGTGCAGGAGCAGGCCGAGCTTCATGCGCTCGCCCGCCAGTTCGCCGTAGGACAGCGAACCCATGCCGGTCAGGACGGTGGAAAGGCCGGCCTTGGCATCCTTGGCCAGCAACTCCTTGCGCGCCGCGCCCCCTTCCGCCCAATCGTTCGTCATCTCCTGGAGGTCGGAAACGAGCAGGTCGGTTGCCGCCTTGAGGTAAGCGGCGCGGCGGTCGCAGTTGCCGTTGGTGCAGTTCTCCGTGTCGTAGTCGGTCGCCTTGCGCTCGCCGGCGCCCGGCCCGGTGCCGTGCAGGTCCTGGCCCCAAAGCAGGAACTCGACCGCGTGATAGCCCGTCGCGACATTCGCCTCGATCCCGCCGGCCTCCTGGAGCTTGCCCGAAAGCAGTTCCGGCGTGATCTTGGAGGCATCCACCTTCGCCCCGTCGATCTCGATTGACGGGTTAGCGATCACATTGGCCGTGTAGAGCGTGTTCTCGTCCGACTCCGTGCCATAGGAGGCATCGACGTAGTCGATCAGGCCCTCGTCCAGCGGCCAGGCATTCACCTTGCCTTCCCAGGCATCGACGATCGGGTTGCCAAAGCGGAAGGCCTCCGTCTGCTGGTAGGGCGGACGCGCGGCCCGCCATGCGGCGCGCGCCCCTGCAAGCGTTTCCGCACTGGGCTGCGCGATGAGCTTGTCCACCGCGGCATCCAGCGCCTTTGCGGTGGTGAGCGCGTCCTCGTAAGCGGCGTGGCCGATGTCGGCATAGGTTTTTATCACGGCGGCCGGATCGGTTTCCGCCGCACGCGCGGGCAGGATGAAGACGGCGGCGGTCAGCGCGGTGGCGGCAGCGGCTGCCGTCCAGAGATGCGCAAGCCGGGATCGGGTGAACAGGATCATGGATAAGGGGCTCCCCTGCGAGCCTTCCGGCTCGCCAAAAATGCAGAACTGAGCCCGGAACCGCAGAGAAGGAGGGATCGCGTCCTGAGCCGGAAGCAGCACCGAAGCTGGCGGCAGACCAAGCGGCTTCTTGGGGCAGCGAACCTCCGATCAAAAGGGGTCAAGGCCCTTCCATCAAAGGAATTCTGAAGGCCTGCTTAGGCGCGCGAGGAGGCAGGTGTCAAGGTGGGGCAAACCGCAAAAGCGCCGCACGATCAATAAGTTAGAATAATTCTAAACTAGAAAAGTCAGGTTTACAGAGGCAGCGCGCCAAGTCACGCCGCCTCTCGCACCTGATAATCCTTCACTGCATCGAAGCGGATCGCTTTCCAGCGTTCCACCTCGTAGTTGAGGCCGAAGGCGTGGGGCGCCAGAAAGACGGGATCGTTGTCGAGATCGCGCGCGATGTCGCCGCGATGCGCCTCGATGAAGCGATCCAGCTCTTGTCCGCTGTCCGCGGAAATCCAGCGGCAGACGGAAAAGCGCGCCGCGTCGAAATCGACGGGCAGGCCGTATTCGGCGTTGAGCCGTTCCTTCAGCACGTCGAGCTGGAGCGCGCCGACCACGCCGACGATGGCCGGCGTGCCGTCTTCCGGCTGGAACAGCTGGACGACGCCCTCCTCCGCCATCTGCTGGAGCGCCTCCTTCAGCTTCTTGGCCTTCATCGCGTCGCCCAGGCGCACGCGGCGGAGGATTTCGGGCGCGAAGTTCGGCACGCCGCGGAACAAGAGTTTCTCGCCCTCCGTCAGCGTGTCGCCGATGCGCAGCGTGCCGTGGTTGGGTATGCCCACCACGTCGCCGGCATAGGCCTCATCGGCGGTCTGGCGCGAGCGGGCGAAGAAGAACTGCGGGGCGGACAGGCTCATCGGCTTGCCCGTGCGCACGAGCTTGGCCTTCATGCCGCGCGAAAGCTGGCCGGAGCACACCCGCACGAAGGCGATGCGGTCGCGGTGGTTGGGGTCCATGTTTGCCTGGATCTTGAAGACGAAAGAGGTCATCTTCGGCTCCGTCGCCTCCACCACCCGCGTGTCGGCTTCCTGCGCGCGAGGCGGCGGGCCCCAGGCGCTCAGGCCCTCGATCAGGTCGCGCACGCCGAAATTGCGCAGTGCCGAACCCCAGAACACCGGCGTCAGGTGACCCTCGCGGAAGGCGGCGAGATCAAAGGGACGGCAGGCTTCCTGCGCCAGTTCCAGCCCTTCCACAAAAGCGTCGCGCTCATTCTCCGGCAGCTTGCCGGCCACGAGGTCGGACTGCGCGCCGTTCACCCTCGTGCGCGCCTCTTCGGAGTCCGAGCCGCGCACAGCACTTTCGGCCAGATGGAAGGTGCCGGCGAAATTCTTGCCTGAGCCGATCGGCCAAGTGATCGGCGCGGTATCGAGAGCCAGCTTCTGCTCGATCTCGTCCAGCGTCTCGAAGGGGTCGCGCGCTTCGCGATCCATCTTGTTGACGAAGGTGACGATCGGGATGTCGCGCAAGCGGCAGACCTCGAACAGCTTCAGCGTGCGCGGCTCGATGCCTTTCGCCCCATCGATGACCATCACTGCCGAGTCTACAGCCGACAGCGTGCGGTAGGTGTCGTCGGAAAAGTCCTCGTGGCCGGGCGTGTCGAGCAGGTTGAAGACGTGGTCGCCGTACTCAAAAGTCATCACGGAGGTGACCACCGAGATGCCGCGCTCGCGCTCGATCTTCATCCAGTCGGAGCGCGTGTTCATTCGGTCCTTCTTGGCCTTGACCTCGCCGGCAAGCTGGATCGCGCCGCCGAACAGCAGCAGCTTTTCCGTCAGCGTGGTCTTGCCCGCGTCGGGGTGGGCGATGATGGCAAAGGTGCGCCGGCGCTTCACGGCGCTGCCTAAGGATTCGGTCATTTCGGTCAGGGTTTCTTGGCTGGAATCGACGGGCTTCTAGCAGCGCATATGGGGTGTGTCGAAGGGAAACGGAACGCTCCGCTTCGCCCCCGGCGCTGCCTGTTCAAGCCGCCGGATTCAGCCGCATGCCGATGGGACATCCACCTTCGATCGGCGCTTAACAATTGATATCAAAAGGAAAAATTCTGCGGCCATGGCAGGCGTAATCGCCGCAGACCCGGTTCGAGGGCGGAACCATCGCTTTTGGGAGAAGTTGCCGGAAATCCCTAGCCAAGGAGTTTTTCCATGCCGCTTTCGAACCTACGCCGCCACGCGCTGATGCTGGCCGTGCTCCTGCCTACGGCAGCCGTTGGTGTCTTGCCGTCCTTCGCGCAGGACAAGCCGAAACCCGCGCCGGAGATGCAGGCGGTGCTGGACAAGCTGAAGGCGCTGGGCGCCAAGCCGATCCACACGCTTTCCGTGCCAGAGGCGCGCACCCAGGCGACGCCAGCGGACGCCGCCATGTCCGTGATGGTGGACAAGAAAATCCCGGCCGCGCCTGAAGCCAAGGTGCTGACCAAGGACATCGCCATCCCCACGAAGAACGGCAACCTTGCCGCCCGCCTCTACATCCCGGCCGGCGACGGTCCCTTCCCGGTGATCGTCTATTACCACGGCGGCGGCTGGGTGATCGCCGACATCAACGTCTATGACACGACGCCACGCGGATTGGCGCTGGCCACCAACGCGCTGGTCGTCTCGGTCGAGTACCGCCACGCGCCGGAAAGCAAGTTCCCGGCCCAGCATGAGGACGCCTACGCCGCCTATAGCTGGGTGATCGAGAACATCGGCGCGCAGAACGGCGACTCGTCGCGCACGGCATTGGTCGGCGAAAGTGCGGGCGGCAACCTCGCCGTGAACGTGGCGCTGATGGCCAAGAAGATGAAGGCGACGATGCCGGTCCACCAGGTGATCGTCTATCCCATCGCCAGCAACGACCCGAACACCGAATCCAAAAAGATGTTCACGGACACGGCCCCGCTGGCGACCCCGGATCTCGACTGGTTCAACGGCTATGTCTTCGCCTCCAAGAGCGAAACCGCCGATCCCCGCATCAACCTCGTCGGCAATCCCGACCTCGCCGGCCTGCCGCCGGCAACGATCATCGCCGCCGAGATCGATCCCCTGCGCTCCGAATCCGAGATGCTCGCCGACAAGCTCAAGGCTGCCGGCGTGACCGTGACCGAGAAGACGTTCCCCGGCGTGACGCACGAGTTCTTCGGCATGGCCAAGATCGTGCCGCAGGCGAAGGAAGCCATGGACCTGGCCGTCTCCGACCTGAAGCAGGCGCTCGCCAAGAAGTGACCGGCAAACCTGTCCAGAAACAAGGAACCAATGCAATGAAGACAATGATGGTACCCCTAGCGGCGGCTCTGCTTTCCGCTACCGCCGCCCTTGCCGCCTCGATGCCGGCCAAGGATGCCGATGCCGCTTCCCCGCCGATCAAGATCGACACGCCGACCTTCGTGAAAGTCGCCTCCGGCGCCAACGAGTGGGAAATTCAGACGAGCAAACTGGCCGAAGAGAAGGCAAGCGCTGCCGACGTGAAGAAGGTGGCCGCCGAAATCATCAAGGGCCACACCGAAGCCGGCGAAAACCTCAAGGCGGCTCTCGGAAAGAGCAGCAAGCCGGCACCTGCCCCGGTGCTGGCGCCGAAGCAGCAGGAGCAGCTCAAGCAGCTCCAGGCCGCGAACGGCGCCGACTTCGACGCGCTCTACATCAACATGCAGGCGCACGCCCACATGGAGGCCATCGCCCTGTTCCGCAACTTCGCGGGAACGGGCGACGACGAGAACGTCGTAGCTTTTGCCAAGAAGACGCTGCCGGACATCGAGATGCACACCATGCACATCCTGGAAGCCGTGCAGACCGTGCAGTAAGCCGCGCGGATCCGACGCGGTCAAAGAGGCCTCGCTTCCAAGAGCGGGGCCTTTTCGTCTAGGCGAAACACTCCCACCTGATCAAGCGTTGGCCGGCATGAACACACTCCCCCTTTCCCGCGAGATCGACAAGGCGCCGAAACTGTGGCTGCCGAAGCGCGTGCTGGTGACGAAGGCGGCACTCGACCATGCGCATGGCCGCACTATTGCCGAACGCGCGGCGAACCTCGGCCTGCCTGTTACCGAACTGCCCAACAATCGTGTGGCGCTCGATTTCAACAGCGATGCGCGAAAAGCCTATGCGCAGGCGAAATCGACGCTGGCCGTGGTGGTCGCGCCGCCCTCGAAGCGCAGGTTCCAGCCCATCGCCCCTTCCGCCGACTGGCGCATCGACTTGGCCGAGGGCTGTCCCGCGCATTGCAGCTATTGCTACCTCGCCGGGTCCCTGTCCGGCCCGCCGATCACCAGGGTCTATGCCAATCTGGAAGAGATCCTTGCCGTTTTGCCTGAATACCTCGGCCGTGGCACGATCACGTCGAAGAGCGCCGCGCGGGCGGGGGAAGGCACGACTTTCGAAGCTTCCTGCTACACCGACCCGCTGGGCATCGAGCATCTCACGGGCTCGCTTTCCGCCCTCATCAGCCATTTCGGGCAGTGGAATGCCGACGCGCAGCTTCGCTTCACCACCAAGTTTTCCACTGTAGAGCCGCTCCTGAAGCTGGACCATGGCGGGCGCACATGCATGCGCGTGTCGCTCAACCCGCCGCTTTTCGCCCGCTTCGAAGGGGGCACGAGCCCGGTGGCCGCCCGCCTCGCCGCCGCCCGCCGCATGGGCGATGCCGGCTATCCGATCGGCCTGACGATCGCGCCGATCATCGCGGCGGAAGGCTGGCGCGAGGCCTATGCCGGCCTGATCGCGCAGGTGGCAACGGCACTAGGTCACCTTCCCGACCTGACGGTGGAACTGATCACCCACCGCTTCACGGCCGGCTCCAAGGCGGTGCTGACGAGTTGGTATCCCGGCTCCGCGCTCGACATGAGCGGCGAGGGCCGCACGACGAAGCGCACCAAGTTCGGCGGGGAAAAGCAGGTCTATGACGCGGACACGATGCGCGAACTGCGCGGCTTCTTCGAGCAAGAGATCGCTTTGCTGCTTCCCGGTGCGCGCATCCTCTACTGGACCTGACCTCCTGCGGCAGTTGGAAGGGAACCCGCTCCCCTCCCGGCGGTTTCCTCCTCGCAAGGCAAGAGGAGACGACCCATGGCAGCCAAGGCCCCGCCGGTTCCCCCGGAAAATCGCAGCCCCAAGGGTCCGGGCGGTTCCGATGACGTGCCGCTGGACACCAGCAGCCACGACCGCCACTCGGCCCCCGACACGGACAAACAGGGGGAGGCCGGCAACACGGTGATCAACACGACCCATCAGGGCCATCAGCAGGACCGCTAGGAAGTTTGCCATGTCCACATCCGACAAGACGCCCGCCAGCATCCGCCAGGGCGGGCCCGGCTCGTCTCACGAGAACGCCAAGGAGCCGCTTCAGGAAAAGAAGGGAACGCCGGCTTCGGATCAGAAGCGGCACTCCCAGGTGTCGGGCGGCGGGGGCGAGCGCGACAAGCATCACACCCGCGACCCCAACACCAAGAGCGATACGAACAAGGCGCACTGAGCGTCACCGAGCAAAGCAACTGGGCGGCAACGAACAGGGAGAAGACGATGGCGAATGCCAGCAGGAAGCATATCGGCGTAGGCAGTCAGGGCAAGGGCGACGGCTCAGGCGCCCTGGCGCCGGAGCGCGACGACCTCATCGGCGAGAACGTGATCCTGTCCAACCACGACAAGGCGCAGCACAGCCAGGAGCGCGGGCTGGACAGCAAGGCGATCCAAGCCGACCAGCAACAGGACAATCCCGGCGCCAAGCTCCCCGATGAGGAAGAGGGTGCCTGAGCACCGCTCATCTTAAGAATCCACAAGGAAAAGGGCGGCTTCGAGCCGCCCTTTTCTATGATGGCTGTTTAACTGACCGGCGAAGATGCGAGCGGGTGAAGGCCTATGGAGGCAAGATGCCGGAGCGGCTTGCGTTCAGCCAGCCAAGCGCCGCAGCACAGCCGCGGACGTACCGCGCAGCACGCCCAGCGTCTTTCCCGCGTCGAGCGGCTTGCCGAACAGCCAGCCCTGGCCGCCGCTGCATCCGAGCGCCGTCAGCCGCTCGGCCTGGCCGGCATCCTCGATGCCCTCGGCGACCGATTCCATGCCGAGCCCTTCGCACATCGACAGGATGGCGCGGATGATGTGTTCGGACGGCTTGTCCTCCAAAAGGCAGGATACGAAGGCACGGTCGATCTTCAGCTTGTCGAAGCGGAACTCGCGCAGGCGCCCCAGCGACGACTGGCCCGTGCCGAAGTCGTCCAGCGACACCCGGATGCCGCAGCGCTGGAGGTCTTCCACGATCTTCTTGGCCGAGCGGGGATCGCCCATCAGGCTGGTTTCGGTGATCTCCACCTCCAGGCGGCGCGGGTCGAAGCCGGCGCGGTCGAGAATCGCCAGCACGTGCAGGCCGGTGTTCTGGTCCACAAGCTGCGAGGGCGACAGGTTGAAGGAAAGGAAAAGCTCCTTCGGCCAGTTGCGCGCGGCCTCGGCCGACTTGCGCAGCACAAGCTGCGCCAGGGGGCCGATGATGCCCCGCTCCTCGGCGATGGGGATGAAGATCGCGGGCGAAACTGGGCCGAGATCCGGGTCGGTCCAGCGCGCCAGCGCCTCGAAGCCGCGGATGGAGCGCGTCCGCAGATCCACGATCGGCTGGAAGAACGGCTCCACCTCGCCGGCGGAAACGGCGCGGCGCAAAGCCTGCTCCACCGTGGTGATGCGGCGCGCCGCCTCTTCCATCTCCTCGGTATAGACGGTGACGCGCCCGCGGCCCCCACGCTTGGCCTGATAGAGCGCGGTTTCCGCCTTGTTGAGCAGGATGTCCGTCGTCTCGTCGCCGGAAAAGAACAGGGAGCAGCCGGCCGAAGCGGAAAGCCGCGCGGTGCGCTCGCCGACATCGTAGGGCGCCGAAAGAATCTCGATCAGCGTGGCGACCTTTTCGGCAGCCGCAGCCTCGCTGAACACCATGGGGAGAAGAAACGCGAACTCGTCCGCGCCGATCCGCGCCACCTTGGACGGCGCGTCCATGAAAGCGCGCAGCCGCTGCGCCGCCTGCACCAGAATGTCGTCGCCGGCGGCGCGCCCGAACAGGTCGTTGATCGGCTTGAAGCCGTCGAGGTCAAGGATGCCGACGGTAAACGGTGCCGGATCGTCCGCGCGCTCCGCCAGGAGCCTTTCCACCTGATCGATGAAACGGCGAGCGTTGCCGAGCCCTGTCAGCGGGTCGGTGAAGGCAGTGTCGCCTCCCATTTCCCCTCGCGCGAAATCCCTTGCGAACAGCACTGCCGGTCAATCCTTCGGGCGCCTGCGGCAGGCGCCTATGCGAAGGCGCCCTTCTGTATACAGTTCTATCCTTAACCCCGCGAACCTTTCGAAAAGCTGACTATTTGGTGATAACGCTGCGTAAAAGCCGCGCATCGGCCGGTCTTTGGGGTGCGAGACGGCAGAGCCTGAGCGGAAACCCAGCCGTTCCCGTCACCGATCGAAGCCAGCCGGCACACGCCCCGCCGCCAGGCCGCCGCTAAGCCTTTGCGGCGCGGCGTCCGCCAGCAACTCCGTTTCGGGGTTACCGGAGTAGAAGGCGACGATGCCGGCCGCGACCAGTGCATGAGAAAGCCGCCTTCCATTCCCATGCGGCTTTGATGGAGGTCGAGCCAGCCCTGTACGCCCAGCCAGTCGCGCGTCGCCATGAGGCGCAAAAGGCTGTCATTGTCGCCGGCAGCCGTCAGCAGGTCCGGAAACCCCTTGACGGGATAGAGCCCGGTGAAAACAACGGCCGCAAGCAGCGCACACGCCGTCGCGGCGCAGCAGCACGGCCGCGGAGGGCGCAAGCGCTTCGTTCAGAGCCATGAAAAAAGAAATCCGGATGGAAACCGGATTTCAACCTAGCTCTAATGCCTTCAACAAAGGGTTTAAGATCGTAGCAAGCGACCGCCGCCAAAGCCTTTCAGAGGATTGAGTGCATGATTGGTCAGGCTGGGTTTTGCCATATCCAATCCCTTGCCCGATCACCCGGTGCGGCGCGCTTCGGGCGGTTCCTGCTCGTCGGCGGGACGGGCTTCCTGGCCGATGCCGGGGTGCTCACCTTGCTGCTCGCAGCGTTTCCGGAATTGGGTCCGTTTGGGGCGCGCCTGATTTCGATCAGCCTTGCAATGCTTCTCACCTGGGGCCTGAACCGCTCCTTCTCGTTCGGGCCGAGCAGCCGCGGCTTGGCGGCGGAAGGCGCGCGCTACGGCGGCGTGAGCATGGCCGCCAGCCTTCTCAACTACGCCGCCTATTCGGCGGCGCTGTTGCTGTTGCCTGGCCTGCCGCCTTTGCTCGCCTTGGCAGCCGGCTCAGCTGCGGCGATCTCGTTCTCGTTCACGGGCTACTCGCGCCTCGTATTCGATCGCTGAACGCCGCGATTGGCAGGCAAGCGCCCGGCGCGCTACATCGCGCGGGCAAACCCGGAGCGCCTGCCTCATGCCGCTGAAAGTCGCCGTCCAGATGGACCATGTGAAGACCGTGTCGATCATGGGCGACACGAGTTTCGCCCTTTCGCTGGAAGCCGAGCGGCGCGGCCATCAACTCTTCCACTACACGCCCGACCGGCTGTCCTTGAGTGACGGCCGGGCGGTGGCGCGCGTGGAGACCATGAACCTGCGCGACGAGAAGGGAAACCACTTCACGCTGGGCGAGGAGATCCGCACCGACCTAGCCGAGATGGACGTGGTGCTGCTGCGCCAGGACCCGCCCTTCGACATGAACTACATCACCACCACGCACATCCTGGAGCGCATCCACCCCAAAACGCTGGTGATCAACGATCCCGCCTGGGTGCGCAACAGCCCGGAAAAGATCTTCGTCACCGAGTTTCCCGACCTGATGCCGGAAACCCTGATCACCAAGGATCCGCAAGAGGTCGCGGCCTTCCGCAAGGAGTATGGCGACATCATCGTCAAGCCGCTCTACGGCAACGGCGGCGCAGGCATCTTCCACCTACGCGATGACGACCGCAACCTTGCCTCGCTGCTCGAAATGTTCGGGCAGATGTTCCGCGAGCCCTATATCGTCCAGCGCTATCTGAAGGAGGTGCGGCGGGGAGACAAGCGCATCATCCTGATCGACGGCGAGGCCGTGGGCGCCATCAACCGCGTGCCGGCCGAGCACGATTCGCGCTCCAACATGCATGTCGGCGGGCGGGCGGAGAAGACCGAACTGACGGAGCGGGAGCGCGAAATCTGCGCCCGCATCGGCCCCGCCTTGCGCGAGCGCGGCTTCCTGCTCGTCGGCATCGACGTGATCGGCGATTTCCTCACCGAGATCAACGTGACCTCGCCGACCGGCGTGCGCGAGGTCAAGCGCTTCGGCGGCGCCGACATCGCGAGCCTGTTCTGGGACAAGGTGGAGGAAAAGCGGGTGAGAAGCGAAGGCTGAAAGCCGGCCAAGAGCCATAGAGATGGCTCTTGGAGCTTAGAGCATCGGACGGTTAATCGGATGCAGGCTGGCGGTTGGGGGCGGGATG
>CAXTCF010000012.1:0-50079 GCA_964242945.1 uncultured Rhizobiaceae bacterium
GCACCGGCGGGCAGGAACGGGTCCGGCCCCAATCAGATAGCACCTCGAGCGGAGGCAAAGACGAAGCGGCATGTTCTCCCTCGCGGTGTTCTTCCGCTCCTTCGAGCCGCTGCTTTGGGCGGCGCGCTATACCGTGCTGATCTCCGTCCTCGGCATCGCGCTGGGGCTGGTAATCGGCACGGCTGTCTGCGCCGCGCGGCTTTCATCCTATCCGCCCTTGCGCGCTCTGGCCGCGGTATGGGTCAGCTTCCTGCGCGGCGTGCCGCTGCTGGTGCAGCTTCTCGTCTTCTACTACGCGCTCCCCGTTATCGGCATCGACATGCCGCCGACCATGGCTGCCGTCGGCACGGTCGGCATCTGCGCCAGCGCCTACATTTCCGAGATCTGGCGCGGCGCCATTGCCGCCCTGCCGCGGGGCCAGACGGAAGCGGCGGTCGCCATCGGCATGCGCCCGCGCGATATCTGGCGCCGCATCATCCTGCCCCAGGCGGTGACGCTTTCGCTCCCCGCGCTCGTCAACGAACTGATTCTGCTGGTGAAAGCCTCCTCGCTGGTGTCGGTGGTCGGCATCCTGGAACTCACCCGCGCGTCCCAGGCGCAGGCCGCAACCACCTTCCGTCCCTTGGAAGTCTATCTCGCCGCGGGCTGCATCTATCTCGCGCTCAACCTCTGCCTGGCAGCGCTCGGCCGCTTCCTCGAACATCGAACGGCCGTCTGATGGAATTTTCCATCCTTCAGCAATACGGGCCGCTGCTGCTGAAGGGTTTCGGCACGACGATTCTGTGCTGGCTGCTCGGCACCGTGTTCGGCATGGCGCTGGGCCTCGCCATCGCGCTGGTGCAGCGCTATGCGCCGCGCCCGGTTCGCTGGGTCGTGCAGATCTATATCGAGATCATCCGCGGCACGCCCTTCCTGGTGCAGCTCTTCCTGCTCTATTACGGCGGGCCGCTGATCGGCTTGCGGCTCGACGCCGTGCCCGCCGGGCTGCTCGGCCTGACGGTCTATGGCAGCCCCTATTTCGCGGAAATCTTCCGCTCCGGCTTTCGCGGGGTGCCGCTTGGCCAGATCGAGGCGGCGCGCGCCATCGGCATGTCCGAGCCGGTGATCGTGCGCCGCATCCTGCTGCCGCTGGGCCTGGTCTCGGCGTTGCCCGCGCTGGTCAACTTCTCGATCATCCTGACCAAGGAAACGGTGATCCTGTCGATCATCACGGTGCCGGAACTCTTGTATCAGGTGCAGCGCATGTCGGCGGAAACCTTCCGCTACCTCGAAGCGAACTTCGTGCTCGCGCTGTTCTTCTGGGGCTTGGTGGAAGCCGTGTCGCACCTTGGGCGCCGGTTCGAGGCTGTCGTCACGCGGCATCTGGGGACAAGGGCGTGAGCGTGCAGGCCTCTTCCGTTGAAATCCGCGGGGTAAGCAAGTTCTTCGGGCCGTTCCAGGCGCTGAAGGATGTGAGCCTGACCATCCCGCCGGGCAAGGTGACCTGCCTGATCGGGCCTTCCGGCTCCGGCAAGTCCACGCTCTTGCGCTGCATCAATTTTTTGGAGGCGTACGACGCGGGCGAAATCCGTATCGACGGCCAACTCGTCGGCTACGATGCGCCGGGGCGGAAGTCGCGCGGCGCCAAGCTGCGCGCTATCCGCCGCTCGGTCGGCATGGTGTTCCAGCAGTTCAACCTTTGGCCGCACATGACGGCGGAAGGCAACGTCGCGGAAGCGCTGATCCGCGTGCGCGGCTTCTCCAAAGCCGAAGCGCGGGCGCGCGCGCGCCAGGCGATGGCCAAGGTGGGCCTGTCCGACAAGCTCGAAAGCTATCCCGTCCGGCTCTCCGGCGGCCAGCAGCAGCGCGTGGCGATCGCGCGGGCGCTCGCCATGGAGCCGAAGCTGATGCTGTTCGACGAGCCGACCTCCGCGCTCGACCCGGAACTGGTGGGCGAGGTGCTCCAGGTCATGCGCACGCTGGCCCGCGAGGGCATGACGATGGCGGTCGTCACCCACGAGATGGGTTTTGCCGCCCATGTCGCCGACCAGGTGGCTTTCCTGGACAAGGGCGAACTGGTCGGAGCCGACACGCCTGCCCGCATCCTCCACCAGCCGGCTGACCCCCGGATACAGGCTTTCCTGCGGACCTATCACGAGCGCAACAGCTTCTGACGGCACCGCCAGGGCAGTCGCAGGGGATCCACGGCATCGACCCCCACTCTCACCCTCCCCACAAGGGGGAGGGAGACACCGATGCTTGCGCCTCATCCCGCGGGAAAGCGCTCCATTCGGGAGGAAGGGCTCGGCACGGAAGACTCCCTCCCCTTGGGGGGAGGGTAAGGGTGGAGCAAGCCTTCAAGCGATCGGCCTTGACAGCGCTGCGCTTGCTTCTTGCGCGCCGCTCCTTCATCTGCTGCGCTGGTCTTTCCCGTCCGGGCCGATCAAGCCTCAGGTTAGCGAACAATGCATGTTGTCCTCGAACAGCTTGAAGCACGCCGCGCCGCAGCACGCGCGGGCGGCGGCCAAAGCCGCGTCGCTGCCCAGCACGCCAGGGGCAAGCTGACGGCGCGCGAGCGACTTGAGGTTCTGCTCGACGAAGGTTCCTTCGAGGAGTGGGACATGTACGTGACCCACCGCGCCACCGAATTCGGCATGGCCGGCCAGATCGTGCCCGGCGACGGCGTGGTGACGGGCTGGGGCACGATCAACGGCCGCCTGGTCTATGTGTTCTCCCAGGATTTCACCGTCTTCGGCGGCTCGCTGTCCGAGACCCACGCGCAGAAGATCTGCAAGATCATGGACATGGCGGTGCGCGTCGGCGCGCCCCTCATCGGGCTGAACGACTCCGGCGGGGCGCGCATCCAGGAGGGCGTGGCCTCGCTCGCCGGCTATGCCGAGGTGTTCAAGCGCAACGTGGCGGCGTCCGGCGTGGTGCCGCAGATCTCCGTCGTCATGGGGCCGTGCGCGGGCGGCGCGGTCTATTCGCCTGCCATGACCGACTTCATCTTCATGGTGCGCGACACCTCCTACATGTTCGTGACCGGCCCCGACGTGGTGAAGACCGTCACCAACGAGATCGTGACGGCCGAGGAACTCGGCGGCGCGCGCACCCACACCGAAAAGTCCGCGGTTGCGGATGCCGCCTTCGACAACGACGTGGAAGCGCTGGAAGCGACGCGCCGCCTGTTCGACTTCCTGCCGCTCAGCAACCGGGTCTCAACCCCCATCCGCGACAGCTTCGATGATCCCGCGCGCGTCGAGATGCGGCTGGACACGCTGGTGCCGGACAGCCCGACAAAGCCCTACGACATGAAGGAGCTGATCACGGCGCTTGCCGACGAAGGCGACTGGCTTGAGATCGGCGCGGCGTTCGCGGGCAACATCGTCACCGGCTTTCTCCGCATCGAAGGCGCGACGGTCGGCGTAGTGGCAAACCAGCCGACGGTGCTGGCGGGCTGCCTCGACATCGACGCCTCCCGCAAGGCCGCGCGCTTCGTGCGCTTCTGCGACGCCTTCAACATTCCCATCCTGACGCTGGTGGACGTGCCGGGTTTTTTGCCGGGCAAGGCGCAGGAGCACGGCGGCGTCATCAAGCACGGGGCCAAGCTGCTCTTCGCCTATTCCCAGGCGACCGTGCCGATGGTGACGCTGATCACGCGAAAAGCCTATGGCGGCGCCTATGACGTGATGGCCTCCAAGCATATCGGCGCGGACGTGAACTATGCCTGGCCGAGCGCCGAGATCGCCGTGATGGGCGCCAAGGGCGCGGCAGAGATCCTCTATCGCTCCGAACTCGGCGACAAGGAAAAGATCGCCGCCCGCACAAAGGAATATGAGGAGCGCTTCGCCAACCCCTTCGTCGCCGCCGAGCGCGGCTTCATCGACGAGGTGATCCTGCCGCACTCCTCCCGCCGCCGCATCGCCCGCGCCTTTGCGATGCTTCGGACCAAACGTGTGGAAACAATCCCGCGCAAGCACGACACGATGCCGTTGTGAGATCGAGTATGGAACAACATCGAATATCTTTCCCCACAGAACGCACAGATTTGAGTGATCTACCCGATGACTACCGGCTCTCTCCCGCTGCCGCGTGGTGCACAAGCACACATTTGGAAATCGAGTTAGAGAGCGGCGCAAGAATTAGCGTGCCGATTGATTGGTATCCGAGACTCTGCGCTGCTACCCCATTGCAACGGGCTAAAAGCGAATTGTCTCCTTATGGTGTTCATTGGGAGGAGATCGACGAGGACATCAGCGTCAAGAATCTGCTGTTTGGCACTCGCGGGATACCGCCTAGGGCTTCTTAGAAAATGTTCGACAGGATCCTCATCGCCAACCGCGGCGAGATCGCAGCCCGCGTGATCCGCACGGCGAAGCGGATGGGCATCCGGACGGTTGCCGTCTATTCCGAAGCCGACCGCAATGCGCTGCATGTCGCGCAGGCCGACGAGGCCGTTTTCATCGGGCCGGCGCCGTCCGCCCAGTCCTATCTCAGCATCGACCGCATCGTGGAGGCAGCGCGGCAGACGGGCGCGCAGGCCGTGCATCCCGGCTATGGCTTTTTGTCCGAGAACCCGCGCTTGGCGCAAGCGCTGGAAAGCGCGGGCATTGCGTTCATCGGGCCGCCGGTGGGCGCGATCGAGGCGATGGGCGACAAGATCGAGTCGAAGCGGCGCGCGCAGGCGGCAGGGGTCTCGACCGTGCCCGGCTTTCTTGGAGAAGTCAAAGATGCCGGCCATGCCGCGGAGATCGCGGAAGGGATTGGCTTTCCCGTCATGATAAAAGCCTCGGCCGGCGGCGGCGGCAAGGGGATGCGGGTCGCCTGGAACGAAGAGGAGGCCCGCGATGGTTTCCGCGCGGCGCAAGGGGAGGCGCGCGCCTCGTTCGGCGACGACCGCATCTTCATCGAAAAATTCGTTACCGAACCGCGCCACATCGAGATCCAGGTGCTGGGCGACCGGCACGGGTCACTCATCCACCTCGGCGAGCGGGAATGCTCGATCCAGCGCCGCAACCAGAAGGTCATCGAGGAGGCCCCCTCGCCCTTCCTGGATGCGGAAACGCGGGCGGCGATGGGCGCGCAGGCCGTCGCGCTGGCCAAGGCCGTCGGCTACTTCTCGGCCGGCACCGTGGAGTTCATCGTCGATCGCGACCGCAACTTCTACTTCCTTGAGATGAACACGCGGCTTCAGGTGGAGCACCCCGTCACTGAGCTTGTCACCGGCCTCGACCTCGTGGAGGAGATGATCCGGGTGGCAGCGGGCGAGAGGCTGCGGATCGCGCAGGGCGACGTGCGGCTCGACGGCTGGGCGATCGAGTCTCGCATCTATGCCGAAGACCCCGTGCGCAACTTCCTGCCTTCGATCGGCCGGCTGACGCGCTACCGCCCGCCGGCCGAGGGCAAGACGGAAGGCGGTGCGACGGTGCGAAACGACACCGGCGTGTTCGAAGGGGGCGAGATTTCCGTCCACTACGACCCGATGATCGCCAAGCTCTGCACCCATGCACCTGACAGAACCGGCGCGGTCGACGCCATGGCCGAGGCGCTGGACCGTTTCGAGCTGGAGGGCGTCGGCAACAACCTCGCCTTTCTTTCAGTCGTCATGGCGCAGGAGCGTTTTCGCGCCGGCCGGCTCTCGACGGCCTATATCGCCGAAGAATTTGCCGACGGCTTTGCGGGCGTCGCGCCTTCGGAGGGCGAAGCGTGCTTCCTCGCCGTCGCGGCGGCACAGGCTCAGTCAATCGCCGCCGCCCGGCGTGGCGCGGCGCGAAACGGGGAATGGGTCGTGCGGGTGGGCGCGCGGGAATGGACGGTTCGCTTCGATGCGGAGCGCGAGGCTGCGGTGGACGGGGGCGAACCGCGGCCGAGCGGCCACGATTGGCAGCCTGGGCGCCAGCTTGCCCGCTTTGCCTGGGGCGAGCAGGCCGGTCATGTGAAGGTTGCGCCGCACGGTTCCGGCTGGCGGCTGCGCTGGAAGGGGATCGACGTTTTGGCCGCCGTCCGCACGCCGCGCGTGGCAGCGCTCGCCCGCCTGATGCCTGAAAAGACGCCGCCCGACACGTCGAAGCTGCTGCTCTGCCCGATGCCCGGCGTGGTGACGGCGATCTTCACTGCTGCCGGCGACACGGTGGAGCAGGGTCAGGCGCTTGCCGCGGTGGAAGCGATGAAGATGGAGAACACCCTGCGTGCCGAACGGCGCGGCACCGTCAAGCGCGTGGCGGTCTCGCCCGGCACGAACCTGGCCGTCGATGCGCTGATCCTGGAGTTCGAGTGATGGCGACGGCAGCACGATGAGCGACAAGCCGGACTTGGATGCCTGGAACAGGCTCGCGGAGAAGGAACTCAAAGCGTCGCCGGACACGCTCGTCTGGAACACGCCCGAAGGCATCCCGGTCAAGCCGCTCTACACCGCTGCCGACACCGAAAACCTTCCGCATCTCGGCAGCCTGCCGGGCCAGAGACCGTTTGTGCGCGGGCCGCGCGCGACCATGTACTCCGGCCGGCCCTGGACGATCCGGCAATATGCGGGGTTCTCCACCGCCGAGGAGTCGAACGGCTTCTACCGGCATGCCTTGGCGGCCGGGCAGAAGGGGCTGTCGGTCGCCTTCGACCTCGCCACCCACCGCGGCTACGACAGCGACCATCCGCGCGTCACCGGCGACGTCGGCAAGGCAGGCGTGGCGATCGACTCGGTCGAGGACATGAAGATCCTGTTCGACGGCATCCCGCTCGGCGAGATGAGCGTGTCGATGACCATGAACGGCGCGGTGCTGCCGGTTCTCGCCTGCTTCATCGTGGCGGCGGAGGAGCAGGGTATTCCGCGCGAAAAGCTGTCGGGGACGATCCAGAACGACATCCTGAAAGAGTTCACCGTCCGCAACACCTTCATCTACCCGCCCGAACCGTCCATGCGGATCGTGGCCGACATCATCGCCTTTACCTCGCGCGAGATGCCGCGCTTCAACTCGATCTCGATATCGGGCTACCACTTCCAGGAGGCCGGGGCGACGCTGGTGCAGGAACTCGCCTTCACGCTCGCCGACGGGCGCGACTATGTCCGCGCCGCACTCGCGGCCGGGCTGGATGTGGACGCCTTCGCCGGCCGGCTTTCCTTCTTCTTCGGGGTCGGCATGAACTTCTTCATGGAGGCCGCAAAGCTGCGCGCCGCCCGCCTGCTGTGGTCGCGGGTAATGGGGGAGTTCTCGCCGAAGCGCGAAGAGTCCTTCATGCTGCGCACGCATTGCCAGACCTCCGGCGTGTCGCTCCAGGAGCAGGACCCCACCAACAACATCGTGCGCACGGCCTATGAGGCGCTGGCCGCCGTGCTCGGCGGCACGCAATCGCTGCACACCAATTCCTTCGACGAGGCGATCGCGCTGCCTTCCGACTTCGCCGCCCGCATCGCGCGCAACACGCAGCTGATCCTGGCGCATGAAACGGGCGTCACGCGCGTGGTCGATCCGCTGGCCGGCTCCTATTACGTCGAAAGCCTGACGGCGGAGCTTGCCGAGAAGGCCTGGGCGCTGATGGAGGAGGTGGAAGCCTTTGGCGGCATGACGGCGGCGGTCGCGCAAGGGTTGCCGAAGCGCCTGATCGAAACCGCCGCCCTCCAGCGGCAGGCAGCGGTGGACCGCGGCGACGAGGTGATCGTCGGCGTCAACCGTTTTCGCGTGGAGGACGAGAAACCTTTCCAGGGCCGCGAGATCGACAACGCGGCGGTGCGCGCGGCCCAGGTGGCAAAGCTGGAGCGCGTCCGGCGCCAGCGCGACCCCGCGCGCGTCGGCGCGACGCTTTCGGCGTTGGAAGCAGCGGCGCGGGACGGCGGCGGCCTGCTGGAATCCTGCATCAATGCGGCCCGCGCCCGTGCGACGCTCGGCGAGATCTCGGACACGCTGCGCCGGGTCTTCGGCGAGCACCAAGGCGCGGCCGACGTGGTCAGCCAAGTCTATGAAGCGGCCTACGGCGACGAACCGGAAGTCCGCACGCTGAAGGAACGGCTGGCCGCGGCGCGAAAAACGGCTGGCGCGGCGCCCCGCATCCTGGTCGCCAAGCTCGGCCAGGACGGCCACGACCGGGGCGCGCGGGTGATCGCGTCGGCCTTCGGCGATCTCGGCTTCGACGTGACGGTCGGCCCCATGTTTCAGACGCCGGCGGAAGCCGCGGAGCTGGCAGTGGCCGGCGGCGTGCAGGTCGTCGGCGTGTCGTCGCTGGCAGCCGGCCACAAGACGCTGCTGCCCGAACTTGTGGAAGCGTTGCGGGCGCGCGGCGCCCGTGAGGTGATCGTGGTCTGCGGCGGCGTCATACCGCAGGCCGACTACGCCTTCTTGTTCGAGCACGGCGTTGCCGCGGTGTTCGGGCCGGGAACCTCCGTTCTGGATGCCGCCGGCGCCGTGCTCGATCTCATCGAGGGACGCCGGCGGAATGCCTGAGCGCTGAAGCGGCGCTTAGGGCTGCCCGCTTCCGCCCGCCGCGCCGTACACCTGGCCGTTGGCGTAGCTTGCATCGGCGGCCGCAAGCTGCACGTAGATCGAGCCGAGTTCGGCCGGCTGGCCGGGACGGCCGAGTGGCGTGTTGCTGCCGAAGGTTTGGAGCTTCTCCTGCGTCGCCCCGCCGCTCACCTGAAGCGGCGTCCAGATCGGGCCGGGCGCCACCGCGTTGACGCGGATGCCCTTCGGCCCAAGCTGCTTGGCCAGCGACTTGGAAAAATTCATCATCGCCGCCTTGGTCATGGCGTAGTCAACGAGGTTTTCCGAAGGGTCGTAGGCCTGCTCGGAAGCCGTCTGAATGATCGACGAGCCAGGCGGCATGTGCGGGAGCGCCGCCTTGGTGAGCCAGAACATGGCGTAGATGTTGGTCTTGATCGTCGCGTCGAAGTCCTCGTCAGAGATATCGAGCAGTGAAGGCTTCTGCTGCTGGCGCGAGGCGTTGTTGACGAGGATGTCGAGCCCGCCAAGCTGCGCCACCGCATCCGCGACTACGCGGCGGCAGAGTTCGGCGTCGCGGATGTCGCCGGGCAGCGCCACGGCCTTGCGCCCCTCCTTGGTGATCAGGTCGATCACCTCGCGGGCGTCCGGCTCCTCGGTCGGATAGTAGCTGATCGCCACGTCCGCGCCTTCCCTGGCAAAAGCGATGGCCGCCGCGCGTCCCATGCCTGAATCGCCGCCGGTGATCAGCGCCTTGCGGCCAGCCAAGCGGCCTGAGCCCTTGTAGCTCGTCTCGCCGTGGTCCGGGCGCGGGTTCATCTTGGAAGCGAGGCCGGGCCAGGGCTGCGACTGCCTCTCGAAAGGCGGCTTCGGGTATTTCTCGACCGGGTTGCTCAAGGCGACGCCGGCATCGGCTGCTGCGTTCTGCGCCTGCGCGGCGGCCGGCGCTGCTACTGCCGCAGCCGCGAGGCCGATCGCTGCCCCTCCGACCACCTGCCTTCTGGAAATATCCTGCATTTTTGCATCCCTGCGTTCGCGGCTTGCTGAGCCGCCACAAGGATCACCACAGGCGAATGTTCCACTTCCGGCGGTCGCAGGGGGTGGGGCGGGATGTCACCCCAGCCGATTGAGCCAGGACCGGAGACGCTCGGCATAACGGTCCCGCTCGCGCCGGATTGGGATCGCCGCCGCGGGATCAGCGGCGTTCAGCGCCATCGTCCACGACCCCAGCTGGAAGGCGAGGTAGCAGGGCGTCAGCCGCCGCACGAGGCTTTCCTCCACCGCACGGTCAGCAAGTTCGGACACGCTGGCGCGCAGGCTCTCCGCTTCCTCCGCGTTCAGTTCGAACTCAACGATGGCACCTGCCACGTCCCAGGCGATGTCCTGGCAGCCGATCAGGTCGTGGTCGGAACTGTGGTCCAGCGCGTCGGTCTTGCGCCAGGCGCCGTTGCGATCGGTCAGCCACTCCCAGCGGTGCAGCCGGTTATCCGTGTTGACCGGCCGCGCCCTGCCGCTCCAGCCTCCAGCCCGCGCGAAGAAGTCTTTCAGCCTGTCCGCAGCAGCCTGTCCCAGCGCCTCGCCCGTGTTGAAGACAGCCATCTCGCGCAAGCGGGAAAGGCTGGCGCCTTCGTTGCCCGGAGGAAGGTGCTTGGCGCGAAACGCCAGGTAAGCGGCTAGACGGGCGATCAGCGCCTTGCGCGGCAGCGTGCGCTGCGCGGGAGAATGGTCGATCCAGCGCTCGACCAGCATCCCGTGGCAGAGGCCTGTCGGCTCAGTGCAAAAACCGGCCTCGTGCAGCCGGTGCGCGGTTTCGAGCTTTTTCCTCCCGGCGGCGCCGAGCCCGGCAAACTTGACGAGGAATTTTCTGTCCACTGTCCGCGCAAGGAATTTTCGCCGTTCGCGCTGGGGAACGGCGGGCGCTTCGGTGCCGCCCGGAACCTGAGCGCGCCATCCCCCGCCGCCGATGTCTTCGAGCGGCGCGGCAAGCGGCCCGACGAGGTCGGCCACCCAGCGGTCCAGCCGGTGGAGCGGCGATGCCGCGTCGAGAACCGTCGCCTCGAAGGAGCGCCATAGGGCGGGCGTCTCCTGCCAGAGCGCCCTCGTCTCGACTAAGGCCTGGGAGCCCGGACCGTTGCCGTGGCTGGGAAAGAAGCGGATCGTTTGGGAGGAAACGCCGCCTTCACGCAGGAAATGGCCGACCGCGGCAAAGGAACTGCCGGAAAGCCCCGGCCCCTCGTCCACTACCGCGAAGCAGGCTTTGGGGTCTGCCAAAAGTTCTTCGCGCAACGCGGGCGCGGCTTCGATTCTGCGGGCGAAGGGATGGCCGGTCGGGCGCAGCGTGACGGGAGGGCGCGCCTTCAATGCGGACGCTACCAGCGCGCTTAGCCCCAAGCCGATGCTGCGGATGCCGATCACCCGCGTGCCGGCGGCCAGGCCGGAGCCGCGCGCCGCTTCCCAGTAGCTCTCGGGGTAAAGCGCATAGATCGCAAACCCTTCGGCCTGCCGCAGGCGCAGCGCGCCGGAACAGTCCACGCCGGCGACAAGCTGCGATGCTTCCGCGATCAACTCGCCCGGCGCCCGAAAACCGTTCTCCCAGGAACGGCCGACGAGTTCGGCCAAGGCGCCGACGAGCCTCATCGCGGCATCTTCACCAGGCGAAGCGGCATCGAAGCCGCGCGCTTCCCACCCGGCATCCACGACTGCCCCCGCGAGTTCGGCTGCCCCGATGAAAGCTTCGACAAGGAGCGCGTGGCGGGCAAGGCCTGGCGGCGCGGCATCGGCTTCGCCCAGAACGGCAAGGGTCGCGCCCCGGACGGAAGCGGCATCCTCGATGCGCTCCATGTCGCCATAGATCAGCAAAGCTGCTCCTTCCCTGTTCGTAGAACGCGGCAGAGGGAACAAAGCTCGGGCGACATGGTTCGGCGGCTGCTTGTTTCCGCAACGAGGCTCCCGTTCATGGCGCATGAAATCCGCAAACGATGACGACGACCTTTCTCCTGGTGCGCCACGCCGCGCACGACAATGTCGGCGGGTTTCTGGCAGGGCGGCTTCCCGGCATCCTGCTTGGTCCCGACGGCTTGGCGCAGGCCGAACGCTTGGCCCGGCGCATGCGCCGCGAACGGTTTTCCGCCATCGTTTCCAGCCCCAGGGAGCGGACGCGCCAGACGGCCGAGGCGATCGCCGCCGCCTGCGGCACGGGCCCGGTGACGCTCGATCCCGACCTGGAGGAGATCGACTTCGGGCACTGGTCGGGCAAGACGTTCGACGAATTGAACCAGGACCAAAGCTGGGCTGTCTGGAACAGTGAGCGCGCCATGGCCCGCACGCCGGCCGGCGAGACGATGGAGGCGGTGAAGGCGCGCGTGCTGCGCTGCATGGGCAGCCTGCGCGGGCGCTTTCCCGACCAGGCGGTGGTGGCGGTGAGCCACGCCGACATCATCAAGACGGCGGTGCTCTGCCATCTCGGCCTGCCGCTCGATGCCGGCGCGCGTCTGGAGATCAGCCCGGCCTCGATCACCACGCTCGTCGTCGGCGACTGGGGCGCCAAGCTCTGGCAGCTCAACGAGACGATCAGCTGACGGTGACGAGCGCCTTCAGGAAGCCGTCGGGCCGGTCGCGGGTGGCGTCCAGCGCGTCGCCAAGCTGCTCCAATGGAAATTCATGGGTGTAGAGGGGGTCGGGCGTCAGCCGGCCGGCAGCCACGGCATCCACCGCCTCGCGCATGCCCCTCAGATAGATCGCGGGGTCGCGCTCATGCGCGTTGATCACGTCGAGCCCGCGCCAGTTCCACATCTGCATATTTATCTGGCGCGGCCCGTCCTGGTGGTAGCCGGCCACGACCAGGCGCCCGCGCTCCTTCGTCAGTTCGGCCGCGAGGTCGAGCGGTCCCTGCTTGCCCACGGCCTCGATCACGCAGTCGCAAAACTTCCCATCGGTCAGCCGCTTCACCGCTTCGATGATCGCCCAATGGTCATCCATCGGGATCGTCTCGTCCGCGCCCATCTGCCTGGCCACGTCGAGCGAGAACGGGCGGCGCGAGATCGCGATCACCCGCGCGCCCGCGCTCTTCGCAAGCTGCACGAGGAGCGCGCCGAGAAAGCCGATGCCGATCACCGCAACCGTCTGCCCGGCGGAAATCTCGGCGCGGCGGAAGATGTTCATCGCGCAGCCCAGCGGCTCGCCGGGGAACGGCCTGCCGTCGAGGCTTTCCGGCAGGCGTACGACCATCGAAGCGTCGGCGACGTCGTATTCGGCATAGGCGTGGTAGGACAGGGCGGCGACCCGGTCGCCCACCGCGAAGCCTGTCACACCTTCCCCTAACGCGGCAACCTTGCCCCATCCCTCGTGGCCGAGCCCGCCCGGCTCGGTGGGAAAGCGCATCCACTCCGGCCCGGACCAGGGGCCGAGATTCGACGCGCAAACGCCGCAGCCCTCCAGCTGGATGAGGATCTGGCCGGGGCCGGGCTGCGGGCGCGGGGTGACCTGCGTTTCGGCTTGGCCCGCGCCGGTGACGACCGCCGCGCGCATCGCCGCGCCGCCCGCTTCCCATTCCCTGTCGCTCACCTGCTTGCCTCCTTTCGCCGAACACCGTCTGCGCCCGCTTGCGCTCGGCAGAAGGGCAGGTCCGCCTTAGCAGCATGCGGGCGGAAGGAAAGGCGCTGCTTCGTTTGGGCGCAGCGCCGGACACAGACGGAAACGCGGCGATTTTGCCGCAACCTTTCCGGCAGAAAATAGGAAACTTTTCTGCTCCCCGCCTAGGAACATTCCCCCAGCATGATAGTTCGAATCCCGGTAGGGGATGCTTGAAGGAATGGGAATGACGGGATCAGACACGGTTCTGGTGACGGGAGGCTGCGGCTTTATCGGCCGCTACGTGACGGAGGAACTGCTTTCCCACGGCTATCGCGTGCGCGTCCTCGATGCCCTGATCGGGCAGGTCCACGGCGAGGACAGGCCGGAGATCGATCCCCGCATCGACCTGATCCGGGCGGATGTCCGCGACGAGAAGGCGGTGACGGCCGCGCTGGACGGCGTTTCCGGCGTGATCCACCTGGCAGCCGAAGTCGGCGTCGGCCAGTCGATGTATGAGATCGCCCGCTATGTCGGCGCGAACGACCTCGGCACGGCCGTGCTCCTGGAAAAGATGATCGGAGCCAAGATCAGGCGCGTCGTGGTGGCTTCCTCCATGAGCGTCTATGGCGAAGGCCTCTACCGCGCGGCCGACGGGCGCAGCTTCGGCGACGTCCGCCGCTCGCCCGACCGGGTCAAGGCGGGAAACTGGAATCCAGTCGCACCGGATGGTTCCGCGCTCCGGCCGGCCGCCACCGACGAAGCCAAGCCGGTCGATCTCGCCTCCATCTACGCGCTGACGAAGTTCGCGCAGGAGCGCGCCGTGCTGATCTTCGGGCAGGCCTATGGCGTGGAGGCCGTGGCGTTGCGCCTGTTCAACGTGTTCGGCGCCGGCCAGGCGCTGTCCAATCCCTACACCGGCGTGCTCGCCAACTTCGCCTCGCGGCTCGCCAACGGCCAGCCGCCGACGGTCTTCGAAGACGGCGAACAGCGCCGCGATTTCGTGCATGTGCGCGACGTGGCGCGAGCGTTCCGCCTGGCCCTGGAAAAGCCGGAGGCGCCCGGCCACGTCATCAATGTCGGCTCCGGCCAGGCCTACACGATCGCGGAAGTCGCGCAGTTGCTCGCCGAGGCGATGGGCGTTCCGGAGATCGCGCCGGAAATCCTCGGCAAGGCGCGGGCGGGCGACATCCGCAACTGCTTCGCCGACATTTCCAAGGCGCGCGAACTGCTCGGCTTCGAGCCGCGCTTCAAGCTGGAAAGCTCGCTGGCCGGGTTCGCCGAATGGGTGGCGGCGACAGGCGCGGTGGACCGCGGCGCGCAGATGCGCAAGGAATTGGAAGAGAGAGGCTTGGTGTCTTGAGCCGCGCCCGCGCTCTTCGGTTCTCGCCATGCGTGAGGCTCCTTCGATGAGCCTGCCCGGCCCCGCCACGATCGGCCGCGCGAACGCGATCGTGATCCTCGGCGGCAGCGGCTTCATCGGCTCCAACCTCGCCGACAGTTTTTTGCGCGAAGGCCGCGAAGTCGTGGTGGTGGACAATCTCAGCCGGCCCGGCGTGGCGGAAAACCTGGAGTGGCTCAAGGGTAGGCACGGCGTCCGCCTCCATTCGGAAATCGCCGACATCCGCGACCGCGACGCGCTGACCGGCGCTGTGGCGGGCGCGGGCGCGGTGTTCCACCTGGCGGCGCAGACGGCGGTGACGACGAGCCTGGCCGATCCCGTGGACGATTTCGAGGTCAATGCGCGCGGCACCCTCAACGTGCTGGAAGCCGTGCGCGCCACCGGCCGTCCCATTCCCGTGATCTTTGCCAGCACCAACAAGGTCTATGGCGGCCTCGAAGATCTGGAGATGGAGGAGCGGGACGAAGGCTACACGCCTGCGGATGCAAAAATCGCCGCCCATGGCGTGGACGAGACCCGGCCGCTCGACTTCTGCACGCCCTATGGCTGCTCCAAGGGCGTGGCCGACCAGTATGTGCTGGACTACGCGAAGTCCTTCGGCATGCCGACCGCCGTTCTGCGGATGAGCTGCATCTACGGCCCGCGCCAGTTCGGCACGGAAGACCAGGGCTGGATCGCGCATTTCCTCCTGCGCGCGCTGCAAAGCGAGCCGATCTCGGTCTATGGCACCGGACGCCAGGTGCGCGACGTGCTCCACGTGCAGGACGCGGTGGCAGCCTATCGCGCGGTTCTGGATGGGATCGACGGCCTCAAGGGCCAAGCCTTCAACCTAGGGGGCGGCCCGGCCAACGCGGTCAGCCTGCGCGCCGTGCTGGAGGAGATCGCGCGGCTCACCGGCAGCAACATAGCCCTGGAATACAGCGACTGGCGGACGGGCGACCAATTCTTCTTCGTGGCCGATACGGGCAAGCTCCACGCCGCAACCGGCTGGCAGGCGAAGATCGGCTGGCGCGATGGTCTGGCCGACCTCGCGCAGTGGCTCGCCCGCCACCGGCTGGGGCGCGGCAGTACGCTTCGCCACCACCGGAGCGTGGCGTGAGGCTGTGCTCTGCGTTGGGGATCGGCGCCGGTTGCGGCGCGGCTCGGTGCGGATGACCAGTCCCCGCAAGGTGCTGATGACCGTCGATGCGGTGGGGGGCGTGTGGCGCTACGCCATGGACCTCGCCGCCGGGTTGCGGCTGCGCGGAACAGAGTTCGTTTTCGTCGGCCTCGGCCCTGAGCCGACGCCGGGGCAGGCTGCGGAAGCCAAACGCACGGGCAAGCTCACCTGGCTCCGGGAGCCTCTCGACTGGATGGCACAGGATGAGAGCCAGCTTGGCGGGGTCGCCGCTGCCCTGCGGGAGATCGCATTGCGCGAGCAGGCCGATTGCCTGCACCTCAACCTTCCTTCCCAGGCGGTCGGGCTCAACCTGCCCTTTCCCGTAGTTTCCGTTTCGCATTCCTGCGTCGCCACGTGGTTCCGCGCCGTCAAAGGGTGCGACTGTCCGCCAGGCTGGATTTGGCAGAAGCGTCTCAACCAGGAAGGTTTTGGGCAGTCGGACGCCGTGGTGGCGCCGAGCCGCAGCCACGCCGCGGCCCTCGAAGAATGCTACGGCGAAATCCCGCATCTCAGCGTGGTGTACAATGCCTCCGCGCAAAGCCGCCAAGAGGGGGAGGCGAAGCAGCCCTTCGTTCTTGCCGCCGGGCGCTGGTGGGACGAAGGCAAGAACGGCGCGGTTCTGGACAAGGCAGCCGAACACCTGCCCTGGCCCGTGCGGATGGCCGGCTCCCCACGAGGCCCGAACGGGCAGGCGCTGACGCTTGCCCATGGACTAAGCTTGGGCAACCTTTCGTCCGATGCGGTAGCAGCGCAGATGACCGAGGCCGCGATCTTCTGCTCCCCTTCCCTCTTCGAGCCGTTCGGGCTTGCCGCCTTGGAAGCGGCGCAGGCAGGCTGCGCTCTGGTTCTGGCGGACATCCCAACCTATCGCGAGCTTTGGGAGGACACCGCCCTTTTCGCCGATCCCCGCAGCCCGCAAAGCTTTGCCGAAGTTCTGGGGCGCCTCATCGCCGACGAGACGCTGCGCCTCCAATTGGCAGAAGCCGCCCGGTGCCGTGCGGTCCGCTTCTCCGTAGCGGCGCAGGCTGAAGCGATGGCGCGCGTCTATGCAGCGGTCGGGCCGCGCGAAAGCAAGCGCGCGGCAGGCTGAGCATGAACTTTCTTTTCTACACCCACTCGCTTGTTTCCGACTGGAACCACGGCAACGCCCATTTCCTGCGCGGGGTGCTGCGCGATCTCGTGGCGCGCGGCCACCATGTGCGGGCGTTGGAGCCGGAAGGCGCATGGAGCCGAACGAACCTCGTTGCCGATGGGGGCATGGCGGCGGTGGAGCGCTTTGCCGGGGATTTCCCGGAACTGAGTTCGGAAACTCACAGCGCCGGCTTCGACCACGAGGAAGCGCTGGGCCAAGCGGACGTGGTGGTGGTGCATGAGTGGACCGACCCGGCCCTTGTTGCCTGCATCGGCGCGGCACGGCGCAACGGCGGGCGCTTCGCCCTGCTCTTCCACGACACGCATCACCGCGCCGTTTCGGCCGAAAAGGAGATTTCCGGGCTCGACCTCGAAGGCTACGACGCGGTCCTGGCCTTCGGCGAAACCCTGTCGGAGCGTTATCGCAGGGCGGGCTGGGGCCGGCGCGTCTTCACCTGGCACGAGGCAGCCGACGACCGGCTCTTCAAGCCGCACCCTGAGATCGAGCGAAACGCCGACCTGATCTGGATCGGCAACTGGGGCGATGACGAGCGCAGCGCGGAAATCTTTTCGTTCCTGATCGAGCCGGCTCGCGCCTTAAGCCTCACAGGCACGGTGCGCGGCGTGCGCTATCCCCCGCGCGCTATCGAGGCGATCGGACAGACGCATCTGTCCTTCGGCGGCTGGATCGCCAACGCCGACGTTCCCGAAGCTTTCGCGCGGCATCGCGTGACGATGCACATTCCCCGCCGTCCCTATCGCGAGGGGCTGCCGGGCATCCCCACCATCCGCATGTTCGAGGCTTTGGCCTGCGGCATCCCGCTGATCTCGGCACCGTGGGACGACGCGGAAAACCTGTTCCGCGGCGGCCGGGATTTTCTCTATGCGCAAAACGGCGACGAGATGCGCGGGCACCTCAAGGCGGTTCTCGGCGATCCTGCGCTGGCGGCATCCCTTGCGGCGTCGGGGTGTGAAACGATCCTGGCGCGCCATACCTGCCGGCACCGCGTGGACGAGCTGATGGGCATCCTGCGGGAGATCGGCAGCGCCAGGAAAGGAGTGCCGGAATGAAGATCGCCTTCTACGGGTCCAGCCTGCTTTCCGCCTACTGGAACGGCGCGGCGACCTATTATCGCGGGCTGCTGCGTGCTCTGGCGGCGCTTGGGCACGACATCACCTTCTACGAGCCCGACGTTTACGACCGCGGCAAGAACCGGGACATCGAGCCGCCGGACTGGTGCCGCGTCGTGGTCTACCAAGGCACCGTCGAGGCGCTGAAGGCGGTGACGGCGCGCGCGGGGGAAGCCGACATCGTGGTCAAGGCGAGCGGCGTCGGCTTCGAGGACGACCTTCTGCTGCGCGAGGTGCTGGCCGCGGCGAGGCCCGATGCGCTGAAGATCTTCTGGGACGTGGACGCGCCGGCAACGCTTGCCGAGATGCGCGCCGACCCCAGCCACGTCATACACGCCGCGCTGAAGCGGCTCGACCTCGTTTTGACCTATGGCGGCGGCGATCCCGTGGTGAACGCCTACCGGAGCATGGGCGCGGCCGAGTGCATCCCCATCTACAACGCGCTCGACCCCGCCACGCACTTTCCCGTGCCGCCGGAGCCGCGCTTTGCCTGCGACCTCGCTTTTCTCGGCAACCGCCTGCCCGACCGCGAGGCGCGGGTCGAATCCTTCTTCCTCCAGCCGGCCGCGAGCCTGCCCCAGCAAAGCTTTTTGCTCGGCGGCTCCGGCTGGGGCGACAAACCGATGGCCCAGAACGTCCGCTTCCTCGGCCATGTCGGCACGCGCGACCACAACGCCTTCAACTGCACGCCCAAGGCCGTGCTCAACATCAGCCGCGACAGCATGGCCGCGACCGGCTTCTCGCCGGCCACGCGCGTCTTCGAGGCGGCGGGCGCCGGCGCCTGCCTGATCACCGACGCCTGGGTGGGCCTGGAACTCTTTCTAAAGCCGGACGAAGAAGTGCTCGTAGCGCGCGACGGGCAGGAGGTGGCCGAAATCCTTCTCGCACTTGCACCTGAACGCGCGCAAAAAATCGGGCAGGCCGCGCTCGCCCGCGTGCTGGGCGAGCACACCTACGCCCATCGCGCGCGGGAAGCGGACCGCATTTTTCGCAAGCGCGGCGCGCGAGGCAGTGCCGGGGTGGCGGCGTGACGAACGCGCTCGACATCGTCGTGCTTGGCCTGTCGCTGTCCTCGTCCTGGGGCAACGGCCACGCCACGACCTTCCGCGGCCTCCTGCGCGGCCTTCACGCACTCGGCCACCGCGTCCACTTCCTGGAGCGCGACGTGCCGTGGTATCGCGAGCATCGCGACCTCCCCGCGCCAGAGTTTTGCCGGCTCAGCTTCTATGAAAGCGTGCCGGACCTTTCCGGGCAGTTCGGCGCGGAGATCAGAGATGCGGATGCGGTGATCGTCGGCTCCTATGTGCCCGAAGGCGTTGCGGTCATCGACACGCTAGCGGCTTTCCGCCCCCGGTTCTTCGCCTTCTACGACATCGACACGCCTGTGACAGTTGCCAAGCTCGAACGCGGCGACGAGGAGTATCTGGCAAAGCGCCAGATCCCGCTTTTCGACATCTACTTCTCCTTTTCCGGCGGGCCGATGCTCCGCCGGCTCGAAAGCGCGTTCGGCGCCCGCCAAGCCGAGGCGCTCTACTGCTCGGTGGACGCCGAGCGCTACCGCAACACCGGCGATGCGCCGCAATGGGATCTGGGCTATCTCGGCACCTACAGCCCCGACCGCCAGCCGGCGCTGGAAAGGCTGCTGATCGAGCCTGCCCGGCGTCTGCCGCACCGACGTTTTGCCGTAGCCGGCCCGCAATACCCGGCCGACATCGACTGGCCGGACAATGTGGAGCGCATCGAGCATCTCCCTCCCGCCGAGCATGCCTCTTTCTACAGCCGCCAGCGCTTCACCCTCAACGTCACACGCGCCGACATGATCGCGGCCGGCTGGAGCCCCAGCGTGCGGCTCTTCGAGGCTGCCGCCTGCGGCACGCCGATCATCAGCGACTTCTGGAACGGGATCGAGGACGTGCTGCCTCCCGGCGAGGCCGTGCTGATCGCGCACGGGGCGGATGACGTCACGATGATGCTGGAAACGATGCCCGACGCGAAGCGCCAGCAGGTTGCCTCGACCGCCCAGGCGCGCGTCCTGGAACGTCACACCGGCGACGCGCGGGCAGCCGAACTGGCCGGCTTTCTTACCAGGGCCGGCGCGGCGGACCGGCATCCGGCCTTCTCATCTTCCCTTGAGGTCAGCAATGCAGGCTGAGCATTTTCCCTTAGCCAACGGCAACGGGCACGAGAAAACGGTTCTGGTTGCCGGCGGCGCCGGCTTTCTCGGCTCGCACCTTTGCGACGCGCTTCTGGCGCGGGGCCGCCGCGTGATCTGCCTGGACAGTTTTGTCACAGGCGCGCAGGCCAATGTCGCGCACTTGCGCAACCATCCCGGCTTCACGCTTGTCGAGCACGACATCTGCGAGCCGGTGACGCTCGAAGGCGCTCTCCACCAAGTCTTCAACCTGGCCTGCGCCGCCTCGCCGCCGCACTACCAGGCCGACCCGATCCATACCATGATGACGAACGTGGCGGGCAGCCTGAACCTGCTCAAGCTCGCCGAGGCCAAAGGCGCCACGTTCCTCCAGGCGTCCACCAGCGAGGTCTATGGCGATCCGGAGCAGCACCCGCAGCAGGAGGACTATGCCGGCCACGTCAACTGCACGGGCCCCCGCGCCTGCTACGACGAGGGCAAGCGTGCCTCCGAGGCGCTCTGCTTCGACATGCTGCGGGCGCGCCGCGTTGACGTGCGGGTGGCGCGTATCTTCAACACCTACGGCCCGCGCATGCAGCCGGGCGACGGACGCATCGTTTCAAACCTGATCGTCCAGGCCCTGCGCGGCGAGCCGCTGACGATCTACGGGACGGGCGAGCAGACCCGCTCCTTCTGCTATGTCTCCGATCTGATCGCCGGCCTGCTCGCCCTGATGCGCGTCGATCCCAACCCCGGCAAGCCTGTCAACCTCGGCAATCCCAAGGAATTCACCATCCTGGAACTCGCCGAACTGGTGCTGGCGCAAGCGGGATCCGACTTGCCTCTGGTGTTCCGTCCGCTCCCGGTGGACGATCCGAAACGCCGGCGCCCCGACATCTCGCGCGCGCGGGCATTGCTCGGCTGGGAGCCCGAAGTCTCCGTAGCCGCCGGCGTCGCGCGGACCATCGCTTATTTTCGCGGGAACCTCGAAGAGGCGCCGGCCCCGATGCACGGCGACGGGGGAATGCCGCAAAGCGCAACGGCGCAGTGAGTCCGAAACCGTATCGCGGCTTTTCCCAGCCGGCGGGTATTCGATCCCAGGGCTTCGCCGGCACTCTCGTACGCTGCCCACGGTTCCCAACCGGCTCGGCGTCGATTACTGCGCGCACGGGATCGAGGCGGTCCTCAAGCACGTTGCGCCAGCGCTTGGATGGCGCTGAGGAGTTGGAACGCAGTTGGCCTATTCACAAATCGACCTTTCCGGCGCCTGGTCGCTAACCTCGCCGTTAAACGGCATCGCGGTGCCGATCGCACTGCCCGGCGACGTGCATTCGGCGCTGCTTGCGGCCGGCGTCATCCCGGATCCCTACTTCGCCGACAACGAAGAGCGCGTGATGTGGGTCAACCAGACCCCGTGGCGCGTCGAGCGCAGCTTCCACGCGTCGGCCTCCGATACGGCGGGTCATCTCACGCTGACGCTGGCCGAGATCGACTGCGTCGCCTGCGTGCGGCTCAACGGCGAGGTGGTGGCCGAGACCGACAACGCCTTTCTGCGCCACGACATCGACGTGACGGGCAAGGTGCGCGAAGGCGGGAACACGCTTGCCATCGACTTCGCGGTCGCGCGCGACGTGGCGAAAGCGCGCTTTGCGGCGCACCCGTTTCCGATCCCCTACCACGCCGGCAACCAGAAGGTCGGGCACCTCAATTTCATCCGCAAGGCGGCCTGCCATGCCGGCTGGGACTGGGGCATCTGCCTGCTTCCCATCGGCGTCTATGGCCGCATGAGCCTGGGCCGCTCGCACCGCGCGCGCCAGGACAGCGTGCAGGTCGAGCAGGTCCACAAGGGCGACGCGGTCGAGTTGACGATCAGGACGCGCATCCATGCTTTTGCGGAAGGCGCAGCAGCGCTCCGCCACCGGATCGACGGGCAGGAGTTTGGCGGCGAGGTCGCGCTGCGCCCCGGCGAAAACCTTTTCGTCCATGCGGTCGTGATCGCCGAGCCAAAACTCTGGTGGCCGAACGGCCAGGGGGAGCAGCCGCTCTACGAGCTGGAAACGGACTTGGACGGCGAGACGACGACGCGGCGCCTCGGCCTGCGCCGGCTCGAATGGGTGGTGGAGGCGGACAGCATCGACCACTGCTTCCATGTGCGGGTGAACGGCCGCGACGTGTTCGCGTTCGGCGCGAACTGGATTCCGAATGATGCGCTGCCCTCGCGCATCACATCCGCCGCCGTGCGGGATGTCCTGGAAAGCGCGGCAGCCGCCAACATGAACATGATCCGCGTCTGGGGCGGCGGGCAGTACGAGCCGGACTGGTTCTATCGTCTCTGCGACGAGCTTGGCTTGATGGTCTGGCAGGATTTCATGTTCTCCTGCATGCCCTACCCCAGCGATCCCGCTTTCCTCGAAAGCGTTCGCACCGAGATCACCCAGCAGCTGCGCCGCCTTCAGCATCATGCGTCGATCGCGCTCTGGTGCGGCGACAACGAGTGCATCGGCTCGCTCAACTGGTTTCCCGAAACCCGCGCCAACCGCGACCGCTACGTCGCCAACTACGACCGGCTGAATTCGATGCTGGGCGCCATTGCCGCCGCCGAGGACCCCGGCCGCCGCTTCTGGCCCTCCTCGCCGTCGCTCGGCTACATGGATTTCGCCGACGGCTGGCATGTCGATACGCGCGGCGACATGCACTACTGGGACGTCTGGCACTCGGCCAAGCCGTTCGAGGCCTACCGCGACCAGCACCCGCGCTTCGCCTCCGAGTTCGGCTTCCAGAGCTTTCCGTCGATGCCTGTCATCGAAAGCTTCGCCGTGCCCGCGGACCGCAATCCCTCCTCGCCCGTGATGGAGACGCACCAGCGCAACGAGGGCGGCAACGCGCGCATCCTGGAAACCATGTGCCGCTATTTCCGCTTCCCCAAAGACTTCGAGGCGATGGTGTCCCTGAGCCAGGTCCAGCAGGGCCTGGCGATCAAGACGGCGATCGAATACTGGCGCTCCACCAAGCCGCGCTGCATGGGCACGCTGTTCTGGCAGATCAACGACACCTGGCCGGTGGCGAGCTGGTCGAGCCTGAACTACGGCGGAAGCTGGAAGCCGCTGCACCACATGGCCAAGCGCTTCTTCGCGTCCGTCAGCGTCGTCGCAGTGCCGGACGGGGATGCGATCGCGCTGCGCGGGATCGACGACACGCCGGCCGGGGCGCGGATCGGCTTGGAGGTGCGGGCGGTCAACATGGAAGGCCGCGAGCGCGTTGCCTGGTCGGGCTTCGCCGAACTCCCGACGGAAACGGCAGTCGAGATCGCCCGCATCCCGGCGGCAAGCCTCGCGCCGGATGAGTTCCTGTTCTTTGCCTGGCGCGATGCCGAGGGCCAAATGCTCGGCGAAAACGACTTCTTCCCGCGTGCCTACAAGTATTACGAGCTTCCCGTAGCGCGGGTGTCGGCCGAATGGCAGATGGGCGGTGAAGCGCCCGTGCTGACACTTTCAACCGACCGTCCGGCCTTCTTTGTGACGGCAACCGCGAATCTGCCCGGCACATTCTCCGACAATGCGATCACGCTGCTGCCGGCACGCCCGACCGCCCTGACCTTCAAACCCCAACAGGGCGCCTCAGTCACCCTTCAGGAGCTTCAGGCGGGGTTGCAGGTCAGGCACTTGCAGGAAACGTTTTGATTTGCCTTCAACGCAGAACAGATCGCCCGGCTACCGGCCAGACGCCTTCGCCTGGATCAGATGCGCTGGCCCGTTTTTCGGTCGAACAGGTGGACGCTGTCCGGCCGCGGCTTCAGCTTCAGCGTGTCGCCGGGCCTAAACATGTGCCGCTCGCGGAACAGCGCCACCAGTTCGTGCCCGCCAAAGCGCGCGAAGACCAGCGTTTCGGAACCTGTCGGCTCGACAACGGAAATCACGGCGGGAAAGCCGTCCTCGGCCAGGGTCAGGTGTTCGGGCCTGATGCCGTAGGTCACTTCCTGTCCGTTCACGACCGAGCTGTCGGGAGGGGCGGGAAGCTGCGCGCCGTATACCACGACCGAACGGGCGCTCCTCTCCCTCTGCACGGTGCCCGGAAGCAGGTTCATGGAGGGCGATCCGATGAAGCTTGCCACGAAGGTGTTGGCAGGCCGGTCGAACAGGTCGAGCGGCCTGCCGGCCTGCTCGATGCGCCCGCCTTGCATGACGACGATCTTGTCGGCCATCGTCATCGCCTCCACCTGGTCGTGGGTGACGTAGATCGTCGTGGTCTTCAGCCGCTGGTGGAGTTCCTTGATCTCGGTGCGCATCTGCACGCGCAGCTTGGCGTCGAGGTTGGACAGCGGCTCGTCGAAGAGAAAGACCTGCGGATTGCGCACGATGGCGCGGCCCATCGCGACGCGCTGGCGCTGCCCTCCGGAAAGCTGGCGGGGATAGCGGTCGAGATAGGGTTTCAGGTCGAGGATCGCCGCCGCGCGGTTCACCTGCTCGTCCACGGCCGCCTTGTTCGTGCCGCGCAGCTTCAGGGCGAAGGCCATGTTGTCGCGCACGGTCTTGTGGGGATAGAGCGCGTAGGTCTGGAACACCATGGCGATGTCGCGCTTGGCCGGCGGCAGGTTGTTGACCACGCGGTCGCCGATGCGGACCACACCGCCGGAAATCGCCTCCAACCCCGCCACCATGCGCAGCAGCGTGGACTTGCCGCAGCCGCTTGGGCCAACCAGCACCACGAACTCGCCGTCCGCGATGTCCACGCTGACCCCGTGCAGCACCTTGACCGCGCCATATGTCTTGGATGCGTCCTGGATGGATACCTGAGCCATCTGATCCCCCCTACCCCAAGCCGGCCGCTTGCCCGCGTTCCGGCAGGACCGCCGCCTGCATCACTTGACCGCCCCGGCGGTCATCCCCTTGATCAGGTAGCGTTCGAGCGCGATGCCGACGATCGCGAGCGGGGCGATGGCTGCCGTCGAGAGAGCCGCCATGGACCACCAGTTGATGCCCTGCGATCCCGTCTGGCTGGCCACCATGACGGGGAGCGTGTTGGCGTTGGTGGAGGTGAGCAGCGCCGCAAAGAAGTATTCGTTCCAGCACAGCACCATCGACAGGATGAAGGCCGCCGCCATGCCGGGCAGCGCGATCGGCAGCACGATGCGGAAAAAGGCGCCCCAGACCGAAAGCCCGTCCACCAGAGCCGCCTCTTCCAGCTCGACGGGGATCGAGCCGAACTGGTCGCGCATGATCCAGATCACGATGGGCAGCACGGTCAGCGCGTAGAGCAGGATCAGGCCGACCCGCGTGTCCAGCATGTCGAGTTCGCGGTAGAGCACGAGGAACGGCAGCGCGAGCACCACCGGCGGCAGGATCAGCTGGCTGAGAAAGAAGAACGAGATGTCCTCGTTCTTCATCCAGAGAAAACGGTAGCGGAAGCGCGTCAGCCCATAGGCCGCGAGGCTGCCGATCACGATGGCGAGCGCCGAGGCGCCGACCGAGGCGATCACGGAGTTCAGGAAGCGCTTCAGGAACTCGTCGCGGACCGTGGAGGTGGAGAATATCGTGTCCGGCGAAAGGCCGAGCGAGCGCCAGCCGCGCCAGGACGGCGTGAAGTCGCCCCAGGGCAGGAGATGGCCCTGCGTGACGTCCACGGCCGACTTCATGGAGGTGGTGATCGTCCAGTAGATCGGAAACAGGCAGATGAAGGCCCAGAAGAGCAGCAGGCCGTAGATGAAGACGCGGCTCGTCAGATAAGCCGCGGGCGACTGGACGTCGGCGGGAGCTTGCTCGGTGGTGAAGGCGCTCATCGGCTCCGGCTCAGGTGACGTTGCGCAGGAAGCGGTTGGCGAGTTTCAGGAGCAGCGTGACGAAGACGATGATGATCACGAGATAGGCCATCGCCAGCATCGTGCCGTAGCCGACATTCGAGCGGTCGCGGTATTCGCGGAAGATGAAGCTGGTCACCGAGTCGGTCGCCCCGCCGGGCCCGCCGGACGTCACCGTGATGACGATGTCGGCGAGCTTCAGCTTGAAGATGATGCGCAGCATCACGGCGGTGATGGAAACCGGCATCATAAGGGGAAACGTCACCTGCCAGAAGGTCTGCCAGGGCGTGGCGCCGTCCACCTTCGCGGCCTCCAGCACCTCGCGCGACATCGCCTGGAGGCCGGCCAGCAGCATGATCATCATGAAGGGGATGTAGGTCCAGGCATCCAGCACCATGACGGAGAACTTGGCTAGTCCTGGCGTGGCGAGAAAGGCGGGATTGTCCCAGCCGAGATGGCGGGCCAGCGTCGCGGCGGGGCCGAAGCGGTATTCCATCAGCGACTTGCCGATCATCCAGGACACCGCGACGGGCGACAGCATCAGCGGCAGAAGGAAGACCACCCGGAAGAACTTTCGCGCGACGATCTGGGCGTTCAGGAGCAGCGCCAGCCCGAAGGCGATCGCATATTCCACGAATATCGCGAGCACGTAGAGGACCATGTTGCCGAGCGCGTTGCGGTAATAGGGGTCGCCCAGCATCTGCCAGAAGTTGTCCAGCCCGTTGAAGCGGCGCCCGCTGAAGGAGGACAGGTTCCAGTCGGTCAGCGCGATGTAGAAGCCGAACAGCGTGGGGAAGATCACCAGCGCCACGGTGAACAGCACCGCGGGCAGCAGGAACAGCGCCTTCAGGCCCTCGTCGCCGCGCGTGAGCACCTGGCCGGCACCGATCGCAACGCCCCAGAGCACGTAGGCGTAGAGCACGGGCCGCCAGTTGGCGAAGCCGGCCGAGAGTTCGCCGGACTTGTAGAGGATCTGCCAGAGGATGACGGCAAAAAGCCCAAGCGTCGCCAGCGCCATCAGCGCCTTGCCGAGCTTTTTGCGGCCGGGAGGCACGGGATCGCCGATGGCGCCGATGTCACCCGCCGGGGGGAGTTGCAAGGCCGTGTCGGTCATGATGCGAGGCCTTGGGCAACTCGTTCATGCCGATACTGGTCGCTTCCGCCCGTCCGGCTGCCGTCAACTTTTCTGCTGAGGGAGGAGTGCGAGAGGTCATCTTCAGCCACCCGATCCGGCGCCGCACCCCCACCCTTTATCCGTCCCCTCAAGGGGGAGGGAGGGCATGCACGCTGTGCAACTTCCTTCAAAGCCGCACTGCCATTTCGTAGAGTTGCTCGAACGCTCGCGTCCTCCCTCTCCCTTGAGGGGAGGGATAAAGGGTGGGGGTGCCCGCCGGAGGTGACGACTCTCGGCGAGAAGATAGCGGCAGCCGGATTACGGGGATGCTGCGTCACATCGGTCCTGGAGATAATTGGGAAAGCAACCCGGCGGCATGTCTGCCGCCGGGCCATGGCATGGCTCACATTCCGAGCGAAGCCTTGTAGAGCTTGATCTGGTTGTCCCGCCCGATCTGGTCGGTGATCTTCTCCCAGGCTGCCGCGATGGCGTCGGCGCCGGCCTGCGCCGTCGCCTGGCCGGCAAACACCTTGGCCAGTTCGTCCTCGGCCACCGAGTAGTACTGGAAGATGCCGGGGATGCGCGGCTCGATCGCCGCGTTCGGGTGGTTGTAAGAGTCTCCTTCCGACTTGAGGTAGGACGAGATGAACCCTTCGTCGTAGCCTGCCGCCACCCATTCCGGGATGTCGAAGTGGGAGTTGCGGTAGGGCTGGAAGCCGGACGGGTACATGGCCGTCCAGAGCGACAGGTCCTTGCCGCCGAGATGCGCGGCCGCAGACCACGCGGCTTTCTTCTTCTTCTCGTCGGAATCGACGCGCGCCATGACATAGACGCCCCAGCCGAGATAGGCGCAGTTCGGCGCATAGTTCGGCCCGCTGGCGAGCTTGTCCCACTTGCCGGTCTTGGCATTATAGACGTCGTCGGAGCCGGGCAGGATCGAGAAGCCGGTCTTGTCGCCGACCACCGAGGAGTCGTTGGTCTTGACGTTGGAGCCGACGTCGCCCCACCACGAGACCATCGAGCCCGTGCCGCCGAGGAACTGGCTGAAGGCCGTCTGGTTCGGGTCGGCGTTGAGCTGGTCCGGCGGCTCGGAGGGCAGCGCGTCGATCACGTCCTGGATGGCGCGCACCCAGGCCGGGTTGTTGACCCGCGGCTTCATCGTGTCGGCGTCGAACAGCCAGGCCTTGTCGTCGGGGTGCTTGGCGTAGGCCGTGGCGCGCGAGCCCAGGAAGTAGAAGCCGAAGCCGCCCCAGGGTTTCGGCGCGTCGAGATAGCCGTAGATGTCCTGGCCGTCGATCTGCTTGCCCTTGAGGAATTTCGTGACCGCCTGAACCTGCTGCCAGGTCTTCGGCACGCCCCATTCCGCGAGGCCGGCCTTGTCGCCGCCGTCCGCCTTCCAGGCCTCGGCAAGCGCGGAGTCGGAGAACACGTCGGTGCGGTAGTTGAAGTTGTGGGCGTCGCCGTCCACCGTCACCCGGTACGTCTTGCCGTCCCAGGTGCCGACGGGGGGCTGGAGATAGCCGACGATGTCGCCTACGTCGATCTGCTGCTTGACCCAGTCCGGCATTTCCGAGGTCAGGCCCTTGCCGCACACGTCGCCCTCGAAGGGCGCGCCCATTTCGATGATGTCGAAGTCCACGGTGCCGGTGGCGATCGACTGCTGGAGGCGGGCGTTGTAGTCGGCCTGGGCGAGGTCGATCCAGTTGATCTTGGCGCCGGTATAGGCCTCCCAAGGCTTCAGGAAGCCGCGGAACAGCACGTTGTGCAGGTTCTGGTTGTTGAGGCCCATGAAGGTCAGCTCGACGCCGGCGAACTCGCCTTCCTTGACGTTGGCCTTGGTGGGCCCAAGCACCATCTCGCCGACCTTCTGGAAGTCCGCGTCGGTGGGCTGGCCCTTGCCGATGCCGGGGATCTTCAGGATCTCGGTGCGGACGTTGGCCTGCGCGGATGCGGGCCGCGTGAGCGCGCCGAGTCCCGCGCCTCCGGCGGCCGCCAGCGCCGCCATGCTGGCGGCCCCTTGCAGTACGCCTCGTCGGCTCGCGCGAGCGCGCAGCATGCGTTCAAACAGATCGACTTTCATGCACTTCTCCTCCTTGATTGAGCCATTTCAGGCGGCGTCGCTACCCTTAAGCCACCTTGTTCCGTCATACCTTGGGCACGCGCTGCCTTCCTCCCGGCAGCACACCATCCCACGATCATGTCTGCGGCGTCGATACATGAATCGCCGCGGCAGCGTTTGCAGCTTCCAAGGCTAGGCGAAAAGTCTGGCCGGACGCTACAGCTTTCGCCAATGCGCCGACAAATACATCCCCCGCGCCGTGCGTGCTGACCAGTTTCACAGGCAATGCGGGAAGGCTGATCGGGGGTTTTCCGCGTTCCAGGCCGACGACGCCATCGCCGCCGGCAGTCACGACGACGGCGGGGAAGGTTTTGCCGAGGGTTTCGGCAGCAAGGGCGGCGGAAGAAAGATCCTGCACGGAAACGCCGCTCAGCTGCTCGGCTTCGATGGCATTCACGACAAGCATGTCCATCAGGCCGGCGAACGCATGGGAAAGCGGGCGGAAGGGGGCAGCGTTCACGCAGACCAGAGCCCCCGCCGCTTTGGCCTGCCGCGCCGCCGCGACATTGATCGCCTCAGGCATCTCGTTCTGGAGAACCAGCAGCCGCGCTTCGCTCCAAAGCTCCGGGGCCGTGACGCCGGCGGGATCGACGCGCCCGTTCGCACCGGAAACGATGACGGCGCCGTAGTCCCCGCTCGCGTCCGAGATCGCCACGCTCATGCCGGAGCCGACGCCGGGCAGGACCGATACCCAGGCCGCGTCCACCTGCGCGCGGCGCAGCGCCTCAAGCAGGAAACGGCCGAACTCATCGTCCCCCACCGCACCGGCCATGCGGACAAGGGCGCCCGCCTTCGCCGCCGCAACGGCCTGATTGCCGCCCTTGCCGCCGAATTTCGGGCGCCAGCCGTAGCCGGTCACCGTTTCGCCCTTGCGCGGCCGGTCGGGCGCATCGACCACGATGTCGTAGTGCAGGCTTCCGACGACGACGACCCTGGCATCTTGCGGGAGCTTCATGGGATCCGCCGTCTGTTGGTTCGGACGAAGCGCCTGTTTATCAGGCGCTGCCGATCAGGGCTTCGTTGACGATCCTCTGACTGGCCACGCCGTCCTGCCGGGCCTGCGCCTCGCCGAGCCGGTTGTCGCCGTCCAGGCGGTCGGCGACCGCGAGCAGCCGGTTGACGGTCGCGATGTTCGCCTCGCATTCCGCGACCGGGTCGAGCCCGCTGAGGTCGGGGAAGGTGTCGAAGTAGAGCGCGCCGCGATAGCCGTCGCGCTGGATCTGGCGCAGCAATTCCAGCGTCGAGCGCAGGTGCACGGCGCCGACCATCAGGCCATCGTCGCGCTTGCCGTAGGCATCGTTGAGGTGCACGCCGAGCAGCCTGGCGCGGCGGTGGATCAGATGCGCGGCAAAGGCAGGCTGTTCGCCGGCATACAGGGAATGGGCGAAATCCAGCGTCACGCCAAGGTTCGGCAATCCTGCCTCGGTGATCGCCAGCAGCGTGGTCGCGGCGTCCCGCAGCAGGCTCTGGGCACGCGGCTCGTCCGGCTTGTATTCGATGGAGATCAGGCAGTCCGGATCGTGCGCGGCGACCTCGCGGATGCCCTCGATCTCCCACTCCCAGGCCTGGGCGTAGTCGAGCTGGAAGTTGTAGTCGAAACCGTCCTGGCCGAGCCAGACCGTCAGGAGGTTCGCACCCATGGCGCGCGCGGCGTCGATGCCGCGCTTGGTGAGTTCGATCGCTTCCCGCCGCACGGATTGTTCCGGGTTCGTGAAGGCGCCGCGCTTGAAGCTTGGATTCGTGTAGTAGCGCATGGCCAGGCCGTTGATGGAAAGGCCAAGATCCTCGATGCGGCGGGCAAGTCCGGCCGGTTCCTCCGCAACGTGGTCGGGATAGTTGAGATCGACGTCCGTGAGCCCTGCCGCGGAAGCGGCCCGCTCCACCATCTGCAGCATGGTCGGCTTGCGCTGAAGCTCCGGCCAGAACAGGTGCGGAGCCGAGCCGAACGAATTGAGACGGGTGGCGAAGCGCGGTGCCGTCATGATGGGAAAAGCCTTAGTGGCAACGATGCGCAACTTTCGACATAGACAACGCTCGGAAACTTATCAACCAAGTAAGGACCCGACCGAAGCAGTCGCCGCTCAGGATGGAGTGTCGTAGGGCGGACGGCCGGGTCGCCCTATGACGGGCGTGGGCAATCCCTCCATCCGCGCTTTCAGCTGGAGCGCCAGGAAGCGCGAGTAGAAGCGCGACAGGGCGAGATTGCCGCCGTGGAACCAGAGGTTTTCCTGCGCCGTCGGCTTCCACAGGTTGCGCGGCTCGCCGAGCCAGGGACCGGGATCGCCGTGCACGCCGGAGCCTAGCCCCCAGCACGGGCCGACCCTGTCCGCCGTCCCGCGGGAAACCAGGAGCGCCACCGTCTCGTGCATGGACTGGAAGCCGGTGCAGGCGATCACCGCATCGGCCGCAAGCTCGCTGCCATCGCTCAAAGCGAGGCCGGAGGGCACGAGCCGTTCGACGGAAACGCCGCTCTTCACGGCGATCTGCCGGTCGATGATGAGTTGGCTGGCGCCGACGTCGATGTAGAAGCCGGAGCCGGTGCGCCATGCCTTCATCGCCTGGCCCGACTCGTCCTCGCCGAAGTCGAAGGCAAAGCCCGCTTCAGCCAAACGGTCGTAAAACCCGGCGTCGCGTTCGCGGATCACCTTGTAAAGCTCCTTCTGTTCCTCCGCCATCAGCGCATAGGGCGTGGCGGCGGCGATCATGTCGGCCCGCTCCGCCGAGAGGCCGCGCCGGAGCGCCTTTTCCGAGTAGATGTCGAAGCCGAGTTCCATCAGCGTCTCGGAGCGCACGACGGTAGTCGGCGAGCGCTGCACCATGGTGACGGCAGCGCCGCCTTCCCAAAGGTCGAGGGCGATGTCGTGGGCCGAGCTTGCCGCGCCGATCACGGCCACGCGCTTGCCCCGGAAGCGGGAACCGTCGGAATACTGGCTGGAGTGCAGGATTTCCCCACCGAAGTCTTCCGAGCCGGGAAAGACGGGCAGGCGGGGCGGGCCGTAGGCGCCGGTCGCGAAGACGAGGTGCTGCGGCTTCAGGGTGATCTTCCCGCCTTCGCGCTCCACCTCCACCGTCCAGACTTTTTCCGCTTCATCGAACGCGGCACGGGTGCAGACGGACGAGGTCCAGTAGGGAAGCTCCATCACGCGGGCATACATTTCCAGCCAGTCGCCCATCTTGTCCTTGGGCGTGAAGACCGGCCAATGCGCGGGAAAGGGGATGTAGGGCAGGTGGTCGTACCAGACGGGGTCGTGCAGCACGAGCGAGCGGTAGCGGTTGCGCCAGGCGTCGCCGGCACGAGCGTTCTTCTCCAGGATGACCGCCGGGACGCCAAGTTGGCTGAGCCGCGCGCCCAGCGCCATCCCGCCTTGGCCGCCGCCGATGATGACGGCGTAGGGCTGGACGCTGCGGCCCAGCGCCGCCTCCTCCGCGTCGCGCCGCTCACGCCAGTTCAGGCGTCCCCGGTCGGCCTTGCGATCCACCCCAAGCGGGCGTGTAAAACCCTGGCGCTCTTCAAAACCCTTCAACTCGGTCATCGCAGTGAACAGCACGGCGCAGCGCCCGTCGCTGAGCCGCACCTTGCCTTCGCAGCGCGCGGCGGCGGTCTCGAAGGTAAACCATGCCTCGATGCCCTTGTCCGACGCCGCCGCGTCGCCGGTGAGCTTCCACTCCGAGGGTTCGATGTTTTTCAGCGCTGCTTGAAGCGTCGCCCGGACGGGCCCGCGGCCTTCCGCCGTGCGGATGTTCCAGGTGAAGGCCAGGAGATCGCGCCAGAAGCAGTGTTCGGCGAAAAGCTCGGCCGCTCCGACGGCGTCGCGTCTTTCCAGCGCATCGGCAAACGCTTTCAGCCAGGTTTCGGCCTGGCTGCTTGGGCTGGCATCGCGCATGGCACTCACATTGCTCAAGAGGCTTGCCTGTCTTTCCGTCAGATGCGGGCCGGCTGACGGGGCTTCCAGAAAGTCCTATTCGAGATTGGTGTGCCGCGCCCGCATGGAGTCCAGCGTTTCGCCGGTCATCCGCTGGAGGCGAAGCACCAGGAGTTCGAAAAGCAGGAACAGCGCGCCTTCGAACAGCGATCCCATGGGCAGCACGGAGGTGCGTGCCGGGCCCTGGTCGGAAGCCATCGTCTGCGCGGGGATCAGGAGCATCTGATCTGCCTCCTTTGCTGCCGTGCTTTCCGCCTGCGCCGTCAGCACGAAGGTCGCGGCGCCCGCCTTCTTCGCCTCGCTCAGCAGCGCCTGCATGGAGGCGAGTTCGCCGGGCCCCGAAGCGAACAGGAACAGGTCGCCCTTCGCCACAGGGGGGAAGGTCATCTCGCCCATCACCCCGACATCGAGGCCGAGATGGAAGAGCCGCATGGCAAAGCCCCGCACCTGGAGAAACTCGCGCCCGCATCCCGCCACCGCGATCCGGCGCGCGCCGACGATCGCCTCGCAGAGCGCCTGCACCGAGCCCTCGTCGATGCCGGCAATCACCGTGCCGAGTTCGTTCAGCACCTCGCCGATCCGGTCGTCCATCGAAACCCCTCCACAACTGCCTGCCGCCGCTTTCTAGCGCATGCTAGAAGAACGGCAAAGCTTGGGGAGGCAGACTTGGAACGCCAAAACTTCAACCGGCTCGGCAAAGGGGAGTTGAGCTTCACGCGGCTCGGCTTCGGAACCGCGCCGGTGGCCAATCTCTATCGCGCGCTGTCGGAAGAGGACGCGCAGGCCACGCTTCAGGCCGCCTGGGATGCCGGCTGCCGGTATTTCGACACGGCGCCGCTCTACGGGCTGGGGCTCGCCGAAACGCGGCTCAACGCCTTCCTGCGCGGGCGGGTGCGGGACGAATACCTTCTGTCCACCAAAGTCGGCCGCCTGCTCCACGCCTGCCGCCCGGAGGAGCGGACCGGCATCGGCAAGTTCTTCGACGTGCCTTCGCGCCGGGAGGAATACGACTACAGCCATGATGGCGTCATGCGCTCCTTCGAGGCCTCGCTGGAGCGCCTCGGCGTGGACCGGGTGGACATCCTCTTCGCGCACGATCTCGACATCTTCACGCACGGCTCGCAGGCTTCGCTCGACGCCCGGCGGGTCCAGTTCATGGAGTCAGGCTGCCGCGCCCTCGTTTCCTTGCGCGACCAGGGCGTGATCCGGGCCTTCGGCGCCGGCATCAACGAATGGCAGGCCGGCGCTTGGCTGCTCGAACGCTGCGACGTCGATCTGTTCCTGCTCGCCGGCCGCTACACGCTTCTGGAGCAGGAAGCGCTGGAAAGCTTTCTGCCGGATTGCGAGCGGCGCGGCGTCGGCATCGTGCTGGGAGGCCCGTTCAACTCCGGCATCCTCGCCACCGGCCCGAAGCCGGGCGCCTTCTTCGACTACGCCGAGGCGCCGCCGGCGATCCTGGAAAAGGTTGCCCGCATCGAACACGTGTGCGGGCGCTTTTCCACCCGGCTCGCCGAAGCGGCGCTCCAGTTCCCGCTCCTGCACCCATCGGTCCTGTCCGTCATTCCTGGCGGACAAAGCGCCGCGCAGGTGCGCGACAACAAGGCGATGCTGGACAAGGCGATTCCCGCCGCCCTCTGGACCGAACTCAAGGCTGCCGGCCTGATGCGCGAGGATGCTCCGACCGCCCGCTATCAGGCGCCGTAAGGCCGGGCGGCACTACCAACCGCATCCATCCGTCCCCGACGATGTGCCGGCAGTTATCGTCTCAGGTCAGAGGATGGTCGGGGTCCACCAGCGTGCGCAATGTCGCCTGACCCTCTTCGGTCAAGCTGCACTCGTCTCCCTTGATTGTCACGAGGCCCATCTCTTCGAGATCGCCGGCCTCGTCCGGCTTCAGCATGCCGGTCGCCGCCTTCTGCAGCGCGGCCTTCTGTTCGTCGTCAAGGTCGTCGGCGTGAATGGTATCGGTTGCCATGGTGCCCTCCTCCCGGCAAGAACATTGCTTCCCCTCCAATCTGGAGCGGCGAGCCGGCGAAGCAAGCGCGAGCGGGGGACCGCTCGCCGCCGGGTTCAGCGGCCGGCCGTTTCCTGCGCCAGCCACTCGACGACTGCGCCCAGCGCTTCGCGGTGCAGGCTGTCCGCCCTCACGCGGGCGCGTGTTTCATCGAAGATCCGCACCTGGCGGTCCGCGCTGGTGCCCCGCTCCGCGATCGCGCGCGTAAAATTCACCTCGGCCGTGCAGCCGAGGGCGGCGGCATCCTCGCTGACGAGGTCGAGAACGGCAGCGAGGTGCTCAGGGAACGGAACCGCCCGCTCCCCGTCGATCAAATCGGCCCCGACCCCGTCGGCCTGGGCGCGCCAGAGGTTCTCAGCAGTGATGGCGCGGGAGGCGCCGGTCAGCGTCGCGTTGACGTCCGGCCGGCGGTGAACCAGCCGCACGAGGCAGCGGTAAAGCGCGGCGATGGCGATCGTGTCGGCGAGGCTGGTGCAGCTGTCGGCCACGCGCAGTTCCAGCGTCGGATACTTGAGCGAAGGCCGGATCGCCCACCACAGGAACGAGGCGTCCTTGACCGCGCCGGCCTGCATCATGATGCCGACATAGCGCTCGTAGTCGGCGGCATCCGTGAAGAGGTCGGGCAGGCCGGTGCGCGGCAGTTCGCCGAAAGCGGACAGGCGGTAGCCGCTCAGGCCTGTAGCCTGGCCCTGCCAGAAGGGTGACGAAGTGGAAAGCGCGAGCAGAAGCGGCAGGAACGGCAGGAGCCGGTTCATCAGCGGGATGCGCTTGTCCGGCTCCGGTACCTCCACATGCACGTGCATGCCGCACACCACGTTGCGGCGGCCGAGCATGCCGACCTCCCGCATGATCGACTGGTAGCGGTCGGCCTGTGTCGCCTTTTGCCGCGACCAGCGGGCAAGCGGGTGCGTTCCGGCCGCGAACACCAGCACGCCGTGCTGCCGGCCGACCTCAGTGAGGCCCTTGCGCAATCCGTCCAACGTCGCACGCGTTGCATCAAAGCTGGTGGAAGGCGGCGACGAGATTTCGATCTGCGACTGAAGGAGTTCGGGCTCTACCCGGTCCAGCCGTCTGGCCGCCGCGGCATGGAACGCGGCCACCCTGCGCCCAGGCGTGCCGCGCGTCTTGGCGTCGGCAAGGAAGAACTCCTCCTCGATGCCGAAGCGGTATTCGTGATCGTCCATCGGCAAAAAACCCGCAAAGGAGCGCGCAGAGCACGAACAACATGCGAAGGAACGAAACCGTTGCCCGGCGCGCAGCCATTTGCGTGAAGGAAGAAGCGCGGGCTTGGCCCCGCGCCGCAAATTACGGCAATCAGGCCGCCTTCGCTCTGCCCTTCGACTCAGTCGTCTACCCCGCCGCTTGCCACGCCTGCCAGCGTCTGCAAGGCATCGCGCCGGAGGATGCGCAGCAAGCTCGGCGGCGCGTTGAAGAGTTGCGCCTGGTCGAGAAGCTCGACTTTGCTCATCAGGTCCGATCCGCATTGCTTGGAAGCGCAATGGAGCTTCTGATTGCAGAAGCGCACCAGCTTCAGGTCAACCGGGTGCTCGCCTGAGATCATCAGGCGGAGCAGTTCCACTGCGATACGGACTTGGTTGAACATTTCTGCTTCGATGCTCGGCTATGCGGCAGCCTGTCGCATCTACGCCGCAGAAGCCGAACTCGTTCCAAGAAAAGTTAATACGGGTTAGTCAAGCAGCGTCATTTCCGGGAAAGCGGGCGCTGCGCGCCGGACAGATTTCGTTCAGCGCCTTTTGGTTCGACAGCCCTGGCTGGGATGGTGCAGCGCCCGTCCCAGCCGGAACTCCGTAGATGCGCGCGGGCCGACGTGCCGGATCGTCAGCTGATCTTTTCATGCGCGTCCGCTTCGCCCATGACCCAGTAGCCGCCCGCCATCCGGGCGATCGCCTCCCGCCCGTTCCACGGTTCGCCTCGGTTGATGATGATCCGGCCGTCCTCGGCGTAGAACGAAGCGACCGCCTCAGGCGAGCCGGAACTCCACGCCTCGGCATAGGCGGCTGCGAGCTTTTGCAAGGCATCGGCTTCCATCGGCATGATCGTGATCCCGTCAACACACCAGCCGCACGATATGACGGACGCTTCGGCAAAGGTAGAGCCAGCCCTTTCTGGTGCACAGATGGGCGATGCCGCCAACCCTTTCAGCCGGCACCGCCCCTCGAAACCGAACGGCGCGCCAGGACCGGCCCCGCGGCATGGCGGCGTTTCCGGCTGCATCCGGCCGGAAGAGTCCAAATTTCGCCCCGATCGGCGCGCCAGCCTCCGGATGAGATTCGGGGTGGGACTTGCATGCAGAAGCGGTTGCGCGCGGACACGGCTGCCCTGGCGTTTGGGATCCTTCTCGCCTCTGCCGGGCCTGCCTGGGTCCACCCTCACGTGTTTGCCGATGCGCTTCTCGACGTCGTGGTGAGCGGAAACGGCACGGTGAAGTCGCTGAAGCACTCCTGGCTCTTCGACGACGTGTTTTCCGCCACCGTCATCGTGCAGTTCGACAAGAACGGCGACGGGAAGATGGAGCCGGATGAAACCCGCGAGGTGGAGCAGACCATCCACTCCTCGCTGGCCGACTACGGCTACTTCCAGCTCGTCACGGTGAACGGCAGGGACGTCAAGATGAAGCCGCCGCCGGCCATCCACGCCTCGTTCAAGGGCCAGCAGATGACGATCAAGTTCGAGTCCGAGCCGGCCGAACCGCTGCCGCTTTCCGGCACCGTGGATTTCGGCATCTACGACCCGACCTTCTACACCGCGATCGACTTCCGCGAGGACAAGGACATGCGCGTGGACAAGCTGCCGAAAGCCTGCGCGCGCAGCGTGATCCGGCCCGATCCCGACACGGCGATCGCGCAGAACAGCAAGACGCTGACCGACGCCTTCTTCAACGATCCCACCGGCACCGACTACAGCAGGCTCGTCGCCACCAAGCTCGAACTCGACTGTTCCAAGGCGCAAGGGTGAAGCCCATGACCAAGCCGCCCGTCCGCTCCGCTCTCATGCTTTCCGGCCTCGTTGTCGCAGCCGCGCTGCTTGCGGGCACGGCCCACGCGCAAAGCTCGCTCGGCATCGGCGTCAACGACGGCGGCGTACCGCCCTCCTCCGGCCTGTTCGGCCACGTCATGAACTGGATCAACGGGCATCAGCAGCAGTTCTACCGCTCGCTCACCGGCGCGCTGAAGGGCATGCGCGACAGCCGCGGGCAGATGCTTTGGATGGTGGCGCTGTCCTTTGCCTACGGCATCTTCCACGCGGCCGGCCCCGGCCACGGCAAGGCGGTCATCTCGTCCTACATGCTGGCCAACGAGGTGACGCTGAAGCGCGGCATCGTGCTGTCCTTCGTGTCCGCTTTCCTCCAGGCCGGCACGGCGATCGTCATGATGCTTCTGCTCTTCCTCCTGCTGCGCGGCACGGCGGTCAACATGACCAACGCCACGCGGTTCCTGGAAACGGTGAGCTACGGGCTGATCACGCTGTTCGGCGCCTGGCTGCTCTGGAAGAAGCTGGCGCCCCGCTTGTCCGCGCTGCTTGTCGGCCGTCCGGCCGCCAGCCTCGGAGCTGCCGCCGCTTCCTCCCAGCATCGCGGTCATGCGCATGACCACACACACGAAGATGAGTGCGGCTGCGGCCATGCGCATCATGACCACCCTCATGCAGCACAATCGCAGCCGAGCGGCAAAGGGCATCGTCATGGCTTCCAGGCGCTTGACGCTCATCACGACCAAGGCGCAGGCGAGGTCTGTTCCACCTGCGGCCATGCGCATGCGCCCGACCCGGCGCTGATCGCGGGCGACACCTTCAACTGGAAGACGGCATGGTCGGCGGTGGCCGCCGTGGGCATCCGCCCCTGCTCAGGCGCCTTGATCGTACTGTCCTTCGCCTTCCTGAACGGGCTCTATGCCGGCGGCGTGCTGTCGGTGCTCGCCATGGCGCTCGGCACCGCGATCACCGTTTCGGCGCTCGCCACGCTTGCCGTGACCGCAAAGGGCTGGGCCGTCGCTTATGCCGGCGACGGACGCATGGGCAACCGCATCCATGCCGCCATCGAGATCGGCGGCGCGGCGCTCGTCTTCCTGCTCGGCCTGACGCTCCTGTCGGCAAGCCTGGCCGCCTGACGCGCCGCCTCGCCTGTGGTTCTACGAGCGTCGCTCAGGAAGCGACGACATGGTGCGGGCCGCCCGCTTATACCGCGGCGAGGCAGTCCGCGCAGCTGCCGCGCATCTCGATCGTGGTCTTCGCCGTCCTGAAACCGTGATCGTCGGACCAGCCCTTCAGGCGGGCGGCGATGACGGTGTCGGGGAACTCCTCGACCCGTCCGCAGCCGTCGCAGATCGCAAAGGCGATCAGCGCGTGGGGGTGGTCGTGGGCGCTTTCCTGGAACTGCGCGCAGGCGACGAAGGCGCTGAGCGACTCCAGGCGGTGAACGCGGCCGTGCTCGACCAGGGGCCCCAGCGCACGATAGACCTGAAGCGGCGAGCGGATGCCCTCGGAGCGCACGAGATCGAGGATGTCGTAGGCGCTCAACGGCTTGTGCGCGTGCGCCAGGGCGCCGAGCACCAGCGTCTGGTTGCGTGTCAGCTTCTGGGTCGCTTGAGCGGTTATGGTCTTCACCTGCGGGGCGGAACGGGCTTCGGGCGATCGGCGGACGGCATCCTCGGATGCCGTCCGGTAATTAAGGAGCGGCCGGGCCGGAAAGCAAGGCCGGCGCGGGCGCCAGCCTCGCCGCGGTGTGTGGGATCAGCTGGTCTTCTTCATGGCCGCGACGACTTGGTCCACGTTGTAGCGGAACATCTTGAGGTAGGTCGGCGCCGGGCCGTCGGGTTCGGAGAGCGACTCGACATAGAGCGCACCGCCGGGCTGCGCGCCGGTGGCGTCCGCGATCTGCTTGACCAGCCGCGTGTCGCTGGAGTTCTCGAAGAAATAGGCTCTCACGCCTTCCCGCTTGATCTGATCGATCAGCCTGGCGACATCGGCGGCGGACGCCTCGTTCTCGGTGGAGAAGCCGACCGGCGACAGGAAGGCGACGTGATAGGCCCGTCCGAAGTAGCCGAAGGCGTCGTGGGAGGTGAGCAGCTTGCGTTGCGCTTCGGGAATCGCGGAAAGCTGCTCCCGCGCGTAGTCGTCGGCCGCCTGTAGTTCTTTCCTATAGGCCTCGGCGTTGGCCTTGAAGTGCTCGGCGTCCTCCGGGTCCGCCGCTGCCAGCGCCTTTTCGATGTTGCCGACCCACGCCATCACGCTCTTCGGGTCGTTCCACACATGCGGATCGATGATCGTCTGCCCGTCTTCCTCCATTTCCCGCGTCTTGATGCCTTCGGAGGCAACCACCGGCTTGCCGGAATAGCCCGATGCGGTGATCAGCCGGTCCATCCAGCCTTCCAGCCCTTCGCCGCTCACGAACACCACGTCGGCCGCCTTGAGGTTCTTGGCGTCGTCGGGCGTGGGCTCGTATTCGTGCGCGTCGCCGTTCGGGCCGACGAGGCTCCGCACATGGACGTGCTCGCCCCCGACATTTTTAACAACGTCGGCAAGCACGGTGATGCTCGCCACCGCTTCCAGCGTCTTGGCGGCGGCGGGCGCGGGGCCGGCGAAGATGAGCATCGTCGCGGCAATCCCGGCGGCCAGCAGGTGTCTTCTGTTCATGGGACTTCTCCTTTGGGGTTCAGCCCGCGAGGTGCGGGCGGGGGAAAAGGCGCCGCACGGCGCCCGACGGGCCGAACAGCAGCGAAAGCCCGTAGATCACGCTGGCGGTCAGGATGATCGTCGGGCCGGAGGCGAGGCCGAGATGGAACGAGGCGAGAAGCCCGACGAGGCCGGACATCGCTGCCGTCACCGCCGCCACGGCAAGCATCGCCGGGAGCGTGCGCACCCAAAGCTGCGCGACCGCGGCCGGCAGCATCATCAGGCCGACGGCCATCAGCGTTCCCAAGGCCTGGAAGCCGGCCACCAGGTTGATCACCACGAGGAACAGGAAAAGCACGTGGTAGAGCGGCCCGCGTCCGCCGACGGTGCGCAGGAAGCCGGGATCGAAGCACTCGGCGATCAGCGGCCGATAGACGGCGGCAAGGATCACGATGGTGAGCGAGGAGATCGCTGCCACGAGGGTGAGGGCGTTGCTGTCGATGGCCAGGATCGTGCCGAACAGCACGTGCAGCAGGTCGATGTTCGAGCCGCGCAGCGACACGATCAGCACGCCCGCCGCCAGCGAGGTGAGATAGAAGCTGGCAAAGCTCGCATCCTCGCGCAGGCTCGTGGTGCGGCTGACGAGTCCCGACAACAGGGCCACCGCCAGGCCGGCGACGAGACCGCCGATGCCCATCGCGGTGAGCGACAGACCGCCGGCGGCCAGGAAGCCGATCGCCGCGCCCGGCAGCACGGCATGGCTCATCGCATCGCCCATCAGGCTCATGCGGCGCAGCATCAGGAGAACGCCGACCGGACCGGAGCCGAGGCCAAGCGCCACGCAGGCGACAAGCGCGCGGCGCATGAAGCCGTATTCGGCGAAGGGGGCGAGCAGGAGTTCGTGAAGGGTCATGACGCTTTGGCGTGGCCGTGGCGGTGAACGGGAGCGTGCTCGTCCCAGCGTTCGGCCATGGCGCGGGCGGCAGCCAAGTTCGCAGGCGACAGCGCCTCGGCCGTCGGCCCCCAGGCGATCAGTTCGCGCGCCAAAAGCACCGTTTGCGGGAAATGCGCGCGGACCTGCTCGAAATCGTGCAGAACCGCGATCACGGTCCGGCCTTCGCCGTGCCAGCGCCGGACGAGGTCGAGCAGGTCGGCGGTGGTGCGCGCGTCGATCGCCGTAAACGGCTCGTCGAGCAGGAGGACGGCGGCATCCTGAAGCAGCAGGCGGGCAAACAGCACGCGCTGGAACTGGCCGGCGGACAGGGAGCCGATGGGACGCCGCTCGAAGCCGGACAGGCCGACGCCCGCCAGCGCCTCCGCCGCCTGTTCGGCCACGGCCCGCGAAACGCCGCCAAATGCGCCGGTCTGCCGCCAGCTTCCGAGCAGCACCGTGTCGGCAACCGTCAGGGGAAAGGACCGATCGACTTCGGCCGCCTGCGGCAGGTAGCCTATATGGCGTGCGGCCAGTTCGGCGCGGCGAATGGTGCCGCCGGCCAGCCGCAGTTCGCCCATGATGGCCTTGAGCAGCGTCGATTTGCCCGCCCCGTTCGGCCCCGCGACCGCCGTCAGGCTTCCCGGCTCGAACCGCCCGCCGACATGGTGCACGGCGGGGTGCCGGTGGTAGGCGACCGTGACGTCGTCGAGTTCGATGACCGGCGTCACGGCAGCGAGACGGCCCATGCGACGGCCAGCCAGAGGCCTGCCAGAACCACGCCCACCGCGCCGAGCCGGACGGCAGCCGGCTGCGCCAGAACGGAGTGGAGAAAGGGATCGCGCCGCGTTCGAACCGACGGGGAGGAAGCCATGAACGATGCCTCATCAGCGGGATGATGTTATAGCATTACATTTTTGATGGCCAAAGTGTGGCGCACGACGCTCCGGCGGACGCCTTTGCGGACGGTATCAGGCGCTCAGACAGGCACGTCCATGGTGGCTTTCACGCGGTCCATGACGACCAGCGTCCGGAAGCGCCTGACATTGTGATTGCCGGAGAAAAGGCCGCGCGTCAGCGTCTCGTAGTCCGCCATCGTCGGAACCGTGACGACGAGGACGAAGTCGGCGTCGCCGGTGACGTAGTAGCACTGCTGAACTGCGGGGGTGGCCGCAAAAGTGCGCTTGGCTGCGTCCAGGAGTTCCAGCTTCTCGCTGTCCATCGCGACTTCCACGATGATGGTGAGGGGACGGCCGGCCTTGGTTGGATCGACAAGCGCGGCGTTGGCGCGGATCACGCCTGCCGCTTCCATGCGCCGGATGCGCCGCTGCACGGCCGGCGCCGACAGGTTGACCGCCAAGCCGATCTCGCGCTGGGGAACCGTGTTGTCCTTTTGCAGGATGCGCAGGATCGCGCGGTCGAACTCGTCCAGCGCGGGAGGTGGTGGCGAACGGCTCACGCTTGCGGCTTCCCCTGAAACAAACTTGCGCAACGCACCGCCAAACAGAGCGCCCACCTCGCGTGGCATGCAATAAAAGATGCGGCATCATAGGAGACGGTGCCATGTTCATCCCCAACGCTCACCCCGACCGCCGCCGCCCGCTCGATCCCGCCGACGCGCAAACGCTGGGTCCGTGCGGGACCGACGAGGTCGAGCGTTTCCTCGTCCTTCGCGAGGACAATGCCGAAACGCCACTCCACGCTTTGCCCGGATTGGCGTCCGAACTCGGCATAGGCGCCCTCCATGTGAAGGACGAAGGTTTCCGGTTGGGGCTCGGCTCGTTCAAGGCGCTGGGCGGCGCCTACGCGGTGGCTCGCCTTGTCGTCCAGGAAGCGTCGAGGCGTCTTGGACGGCCGGTCGGCTTCGGCGATCTGCGCGCCTCGGAGGTGCGGGCCGTTGCCTCCACCATGACCTTCGCCTGCGCCACGGACGGCAACCACGGCCGCTCCGTCGCGCAAGGCGCGCAGCTTGCCGGCGCCCGCGCCGCCATCTTCGTGCATGCCGGCGTGAGCAGCGGGCGCATTGCTGCGATCGCCCGCTTCGGCTCGGACGTGATCCACGTCAAGGGAACCTATGACGACTCCGTCGCGGAAGCCACTAGGGTCGCCGCCGAGCGCGGCTGGGCGGTCGTTTCCGACACGTCCTGGCCGGGGTACGAGCATATTCCGGGCCTCGTGATGCAAGGGTACACGGTTCTGTCGCGCGAGGCGCTGGCGCGGATGCGCGAGCCGCCGACCCATGTCTTCCTCCAGGCGGGCGTCGGAGGGTTCGCGGCGGCCGCCGCCGGTCATCTGGCTCTGACGCTCGGCGACGCGCGCCCGGCCGTTGCCGTGGTCGAGCCGGCCCGTGCCGCCTGCCTGTTCGCCAGCGCCGCGGCGGGCCGCCCGACAAAGGCCGCGCATGGCGAACCGACGGTGATGGCGATGCTGGAATGCTATGAGCCGTCCCTCGTCGCCTGGCGTATCCTCACGCGCGCCGCCGATGCCTTCATGACGGTGGAGGAAGAGGATGCGATCGCGATCATGCGCCGCTTGGCGCGCCCAGTGGCGGGCGATCCGGCGATCGTCGCGGGCGAAAGCGGCGGCGCGGGACTTGCGGGACTGGCCGCCGCCCTCGGCAATGACGAGGCGCGCCGGCAGCTGGCGTTGGGGCCCTCCTCGCGCGTGCTCGTGGTCAACACGGAAGGCGCGACCGATCCCGTTCTTTACCGGCAGCTCGTCGGGATGAGCCCGGAAGCGGTGCTGAAGCAGGCGCAGCCGGAGCGCCGGGCATGACCGCGCGTGCGATTGACGCAGACCGCCTGCTCGGCCGGCTTCGCGAACTGGGCTCGGCGGGCGCGATGGGACGAGCCGGCTTGTGCGCGTGGCCGCTTCCGACAGCGACAGGCCAGGGCGGGACAGGCTTGTCGGCTGGCTCGAAGCTGCCGGACTGGAAATCGCGATCTACCGGGTCGGCAACATCTTCGGCATCTGGAAGACCGGAAAGAATGCGGGCGAGCCGCCGCTCCTGCTCGGCTCCCACATCGACACGGTGATCGACGCCGGCATCTATGACGGCTGCTACGGCGTGCTCGCCGGCCTCCAGGTGCCACTCAGTGCGGCGCATGACCTCTGGTGCGGGCCATGACGCGCAGATGACCGCCCGGATCTGCCCTGCCGCGATGATCTTTGTTCCCAGCAGAGGTGGGATCAGTCACAATCCCGCCGAGCACACGGAGGACGGCCAACTCGTTGCGGGGGCGAATGTGCTTCCCGGCGTTGTCGTTGGCATGACCGGCGCAGCCCTGGCGGAGGGAAAATGACAGGGGAACCGCCGGCCGACGTTTCCCTGGTTCGCGCGATGACGGCGTGGCGGCGTGATCTGCACGCCCATCCGGAGTTCGGCTTTGGGGAACACCGCACGGCCGCCTTCGTCGCAGCCAGGCTGCGCGAGTTCGGGCTGGACGAGGTGGCGGAGGGGGTGGGCGGCACCGGCGTCGTCGGCACGCTCAGGCGCGGGAAAGGCAACCGCGCGATCGCGCTGCGGGCCGACATGGACGCCTTGCGCATCCATGAGCAGGGCGAGCATCCCCATCGCTCCCGCACGCCCGGCATCATGCACGCCTGCGGCCATGACGGGCACACCGCCATGCTGCTCGGCGCGGCCCGGATGCTGGCGGAGGAAGGCGGCTTCGACGGCACGGTGCGCTTCATCTTCCAACCCGCGGAGGAATGGGGCCGCGGCGCCCTCGCCATGCTAGCCCACGGGCGGATGGAGCGCTTACCCATCGATGAGATCTACGGCCTCCACAACATGCCGGGCCTAGCCGTCGGGCATTTCGAGACGCGCCTTGGCCCGCTGATGGCAGCGGAGGACAATTTCGAGATCGTGCTTTCCGGCATCGGCGGCCATGCGGCGCGCCCGCATGCCGTCAACGAGACGCTGGTCGCCGCCTGCGCGCTTGTGGTCAATCTCCAGACGATCGTGTCCCGGCGGCTCGACCCGGCCGATGTCGCGGTGGTGTCCATCACCGAACTGGTGACCGACGGCACGCGCAACGCCTTGCCGGGGCGGGCCTGCATCCTCGGCGACGCCCGCTCCTTCCGCCCGGAAGTGAGCGCGGCGATCGAGATGCAGATGCGGGCGATCGCCGGAGGCATCGCCCTGGCGCACGACGTCTCGGCGACCGTGAACTATACCCGCGAGTTCGTACCCCTCGTCAACGATCCGGCACTGACGGCGGAAGCGGTTGCGGCTGCCGAAGACATCGGCGGCGCCGGGAACGCATCGGCTTCGGCCAAGTCGATGACGGCTTCCGAGGACTTCGCCCGCTTTCTCGACCACGCGCCGGGCTGCTTCGTCTTCCTGGGCAACGGAAACAGCGCGCCGCTTCACAACCCGTCCTACGACTTCAACGACGAGGCGCTGATGCACGGCGCGCGCTTCCACGCCGCCATCGCGCGCCGCCGTCTGCCCGTTGGCGGTCCACCATGAGAACCGTTGGCGCAACTGGATGCGAAGGCCGGAAGCGCATGGCCTTCCAAAGCATCGGACCGAAAAGGGCGCAGCGGTTTTCGGGCAATCCGATGCGCGAACAAGGAGCTACAGCCTTGGATCGAATACGATGTTCGGTCCGATGCCGTAGTGTCGCCGAACTGTCATCCCGCTGACTTCCAGGCTTCACATCCCTGTTGCTGCGGGCGGCTATGCGAGGTCATGCAACAGCAAAGCCTTCGCCGCGAGCGCTTTCCCGCCGAACTGTCCTATGCCAGCCCGTCGCATCCGCGGTTGAAGCGCTGGATCATCCGCGCGGTGGAGGCAACGAGCGGGCGCGAGCGCTATGCCCGGCTCTACAGCCGCTGGCGCAGCGAGATCGTGCCTTCCGGGAGGCATGTCTTCGGGCGCCTGCTCGATCTCGTGAACATCTCGCTGCGCATCGAAGGGGCGTGGCCCGTTCCGGCTGCTCCCCAAACGCCGCTGGTGATGGTGGCCAACCACCCCTTCGGCATCGGCGACGGCGTCGCCATGCTGGCCATCGCCGAGCAATTCGGCCGGCCCTTCCGGGTGCTGATCCACTCCGATCTGCTCAAGATCCCGGAAATCAGGCCCTATGCGCTGGCCGTCGATTTTTCCGAGACCAGGGAAGCGCTGGCCCGCAACATCGCCGTGCGCCACGAGGCCGTGCGGCTGCTGAAAGCAGGAACGACGATCGTGATCTTCCCGGCCGGCGGCGTGGCCACCGCGCCGAGCGGCTTCGGCAAGGCGGAGGACCTGCCCTGGAAGATGTTCGTAGCCCGGCTGGTCCAGGACGCGAAGGCCTCCGTTCTGCCGCTCTTCTTTCACGGTCAGAACAGCCGCATCTTCCATCTCGTCAGCCGCCCGATGAGCTTGGCGGAGCGGGAAAACCGGATCGCCAAGCTGATCGGCCACGCCGCGCTCACGCTGCGGCTGTCGCTGCTGGTGCGGGAGTTCTCCCATCTGTCGGGCCGGACCCTGCGCGTGACGGCCGGCGCGGTGATCCCGTGGCCGGCGCTTGAACCCCAGCGCGAGCGCAAGGCGCTCCTCGACTTCGTGCGGGACGCCGTGATGCGGCTGGGCTCCACGGCCGCCTGAGGGAGGCTCTTGCGCGGCAGGCTGCGGCGGACAGCAGTGCGGATCTGAACCCGCATCCCGTCAGTGCGGCGCCGGGAAGAAGAGGCTTGTCACACATCCGTCATCGCCGCGCCTGTAGATCCGCGCGAGCCGTCTTCCCGCCACACCACGGAGTCTTTCGATGCGCCGCCTTTTCCTTGCCCTCCTCGCCTCCGCCGCTTTCGTGCCGGCTGCGGGCGCTGCCACCGTTTATCCGCTCGACCGGGCGACCATCCTGGCCAATTCGCCTTTCGACATGAAGGTGGAGTTCAGCGCTGCGGTCGCGGCCGGCGACGTGTCCGTGACGATCAACGGGCAGCCGGCGGAAACCGTTCTCGGCAAGAAGCCTGAGTTCGTCGAGAAGGAAGCCGACGCGAACGCTTCCGCCGTGGTGCTGCGCGGCGCGGTGCTGGCCAAGTCCGGCAGCTACACGGTGGAGGCAAAGGCTGGCGGCGAGACCAAGACCGTCACCTGGGAGGTGTTCGGCACGCCCGCGACGCCGAAGGCGAAGAACGTCATCTTCTTCCTGGGGGACGGCATGTCGGTCGCGCACCGCACCGGCGCGCGCATCATGAGCAAGGGCATGACCGAGGGCAAGGCGAACGGCCGGCTCAACATGGACAGCCTCGACCACATGGCCTTCATCGGGACTTCGGCTACCAACGCCATCGCCACCGACAGCGCCAACACGATGTCGTCCTACATGACCGGCCACAAGACCGCGATCAACGCGCTCGGCGTCTATGCCGATCGGACGAAGGATAGCTTCGACGACCCCAAGGTGGAAACGATTGCGGAAGCGCTGCGGCGCACCGGCAAAAAGGCGATCGGCGTCGTTTCCACGGCCGAGATCGAGGACGCAACGCCCGCCGCCGTCGTGGCGCACACCCGCAAGCGCGCCGACAAGGCCGAGATCGCCGAGATGTTCTTCACGACGATGCCCGACGTGATCCTGGGCGGCGGCTCTGCCTATTTCCTGCCGCAGGCGACGAACGGCTCCAAGCGCAAGGACGATCACGACCTGATCGCCAAGGCGCGCGACGCCGGCTACGCGCTGGCCACCACGAAGACGGAACTGGAAGCGGCAAAAAGCAGCAACCAGCCGAAGCTGCTCGGCCTGTTCCACACCGGCAACATGGACGTGACCCTGGACCGCGAGTTCCTGAAGAAGGGCACGGTGGAAAAATTCCCCGACCAGCCCGGCCTCGTGCAGATGACGCAGGTCGCCCTCGACCGCCTCGCCAAGAACAATGACGGCTTCTTCCTGATGGTGGAGGGCGCCTCCATCGACAAGATGAGCCACCCGATGGATTGGGACCGCGCCTTGTTCGAGACGATCGAGTTCGACAAGGCGGTGGGCCTCGGCATGGAGTTCGCCAAGACGCATCCCGACACGCTCGTCGTGGTGACCGGCGACCACACGCACGGCGTTTCCATCATCGGCACGATCGACGATGAACGCCCCGGCGACGCCATGCGCGAGAAGGTCGGCACCTATGCCGACGCCGGCTTCCCCAACTACACCGACGCGAACGGCGACGGCTATCCCGACAAGGTGGACGTGTCGCGGCGCCTGGCGGTGTTCGCCAACAACTATCCCGACTACTACGAGACGTTCCGCCCGAAGCTCGACGGCCCGTTCGAGCCTGCGGTGCAGAACGAAAAGAAGGAATACGTCGCCAACGAAAAGTACAAGAGCATCCCCGGCGCGGTGTTCCGCGAAGGCAACCTGCCCAAGACGTCCGACACGGCCGTCCATGCCGTGGACGACGTGGTGCTCCAGGCGACCGGACCGGGCGCGGAAGAGTTCAAGGGCTATATGGAGGAAAGCGACGTCTATCGCGTGCTGGCCGACGCGCTCGCCCTGGCCCCGCAGACGAACTGATCCGGCGGGAGTATGATCGGCTCCGGACGCAGCCAGGCGCCCGGAGCCGAACGCATTTTGGAGAGGTAAAGACATCCATGCGGTTGTCGCGCCGTCAGTTCCTCAGCCGCTGCGCCGCGGGCGCCGCCGGCCTGACGGCTTTGAGGCTTCGACCGGCATGGGCCGCGGAGCCCCTGTCCTTTGACCAGCTCTACGGGAAGGTGAGCCCGCTCGGCCTGGAGTTTTCTGACAAGGTGAAGGGGTTGGCCGGCGCCGATGTCGCCATGCGCGGCTTCATGGCGCCGCCCTTGAAGGCGGAAGCGAAATTCTTCGTGCTCACCGACCGCCCCATGGCGCTCTGCCCTTTCTGCTCCTCGGATGCGGACTGGCCCGACAACATCGTGGTGGTCTATCTCGACGAAGCCCAGACCTTCGAACAGGCGAACCGGCTGATCGAAGTTGCCGGCAGGCTGGAGGTCGGCTCCTGGACCGATCCCGAAACCGGCTTCGTCAGCCGGCTGCGCATCCGCAGCGCCAGCTTCGCTTCCGTGTGACCGGCATGCCCGACCTGCAGGTGAAAGACCTCCGCGTGGCGTTTCCCGGCTTGGAGCGGCCTGCCCTGGACGTCCCCCTGCTCCAGATCCCGCGCGGCGAAAAGCTCGCGGTCAACGGGCCTTCCGGTTGCGGCAAGACGACCCTGGTCAACATCCTTTGCGGGCTGGAGCGCGCGCAGAAGGGCGCCGTCGATTGGGGCGGCATCGACCTCGCCGGGCTTTCCGAAAGCGCCCGCGACCGCTGGCGCGCGGAAAATGTCGGACTGGTGATGCAGGAGTTCCACCTGTTTCCCGGCCTTTCCGCCTTGGAAAACGTGCTCCTGCCCAAGCGGCTGCGGAGGCTGCGGCTTCCTCAAAACGTGCGACAAGCGGCGGAGATGCTGCTGGAGCGCGTCGGCATCACCCGCACCGGCCAAAGGATCGAAACCATGTCGCGCGGGCAGATGCAGCGCGTGGCATGCGCCCGCGCGCTGCTCGGCGGCCCTTCCATCCTCCTGGCCGACGAACCGACCGCCAGCCTGGACATGCAAGCCGGCGCGGCGGTCGCCGACCCGATCTCGGCGATCGGGCTGGTCGGCCCGGACCTCGCCTATGTC
>CAXTCF010000013.1:0-47642 GCA_964242945.1 uncultured Rhizobiaceae bacterium
CGGCTGCGCGGCGAGCCTCGTCGTCGCAGGCTTCGTCGCGCCGATGGCGGAGCGCGCCACGCGCGGCATGCTCTGGGGCCTGCAAGCCGCCTATGTTCTGGAACAGCTTGACCAGCCGGCGGCCGGCTTGACAGAGCGTACGATCAACGGCTGGTCGGTCGTTTCGACGGGCGCGCAGCCCGGCGGCGGCGGCGGGCGCCTGCTGATCCGCCATCCGATGCAGGACGGCACCTGGCGCGTCAGCCTCGCCGACGGCTGGACGGCGAACGGCCCCGATGCCGCGGGCAACTACACGATCGTCTTCAACGGCGTCCAGGTCTTCCAAAGCACCGACGTCCTGCAAGCCTTGGGGGCCGGAACGGCTTCGGGAACCGCCGACCGCCCCGACAGCGCGCCCAAGCTGACGATCGGGCACGCCAGCAGCGTGTCGGTGCCGGTGTCTTCCGGAACACTGATCGGCGTGCGCGACCAGACGCTCGGCTTGAAGGAGTTGACCATCGCCGGGATGATCCTGCAGGCCGAACAGGAGGGCGGCGAAAGCGGCAAGGAAGCGGCGGAGCGCCTGGGCGAGATCGTCGGACGCGCGCTCTTGTGCCCGCTGGCCGCGTTGTTCGCGCTGGCCGGCGTTTCGGTGGCGCGGCCGGGGCTGACCGGCTATCTCGCGCTGCCCGGCGCCGCGGCGGCCGTCATGGCTGCCGACGCCGGGCTCCAGGCCGTGCTGCGGCCCGCGGCCGAGTCCGGCTTCCCGACGCTTGCCGCCTGGGCGCTCGTCCTCCTGGCGGGCACCGTCGCGGCGGCGGGTGCTCTCCTGCGCTTCCGCTCGTCAGGCATCGTCGTGCCCCCCATCGGCAGGGCTTAGGGGTGCGGTCTCGGCCGGCCTTCAGCCGTTTCCTCCACGGTGCGGCCCTGTTCGGGATCGCCGTGCGCCAAGCCTTGCGCCTTTACATCATCACCGTGGTCGCGGTCATGCTCCTGCTGCTGCTCGTCGCCTGGGCCATCGACCTTTCCCGCAATCTGGAAGGCGTCGAGCAGAAGGCCGCCGCAATGCAGACGGCGCTGGCCAGCCTCCTGATACCCTATCTCTTCTTCCGGACCGCCGATATCATCACACGCCTGCTGCCGATCGCCTGCCTGGTCGGGGTCTTCGCCGCCGAACTGCTGCGCCGCTACAGGCTTGAGTCCGTCATCCTGGCGAGCGCCGGCTTTTCGCCTTTGCAGGGGTGCGCGGCGCTTCTCGCCTTCGGCGCCCTTGCCGGCCCGTTCCAGGCGCAGCTCGAAACGAACTGGCGCCCGGCGGCGGTGTTTGCCCAGGTGGATCTCGATGTCGGCTCCTACGCCGCGCGATTCCACCGCGGCGCCTATGGGGAACCGGCATGGTTTTTGGGCCGGGACTTCGCCATCCGCGCCATGCCGATCCGGTCCGACCCGCCGGAGCTGCGCCGCGTCGAACTTTACCGCGGATACGAGCAGGGCCGGCTCCAGCTGGTGGCGGTCAGCCCGCGGGCCAAGCCTTCCGCGATACGGAACCTCTGGGTCTTCGAAGACGCGCTGGTCTGCAACGTGTCGCGCGGCCCCGGATGCGAGCGAACAAAGGGTGCCTCCATCTCGCTGGACCTCGCGCCCGAACAGGTGACCTATTTCGACGTCCCCGCCTTCTACGTGCCGAACGGCCCGTTGCAGAACATGGCCGGCAACGAGGCGGCGCAGAATTTTTCCGACATCCGCACCGCGATCTGGCGCCGCCGCATCGCCGGCCTGCTCCCCTTCGCCTTTGCGTTTCTCGGCGCCAGCCTGGCGCAGACCGTGTGGTCCGGCCGCACCGCTTCGCCGGTCGCGGTCGTCATCGTCTGTTTCTGCGGTTACCTGACACTCGTGGCGCTGAAAGTGTTCTGGGCGCTGGGCGAGATCGGCACGCTGCCGGGTTTTTGGGCAGCCTCGCTTCCGGTCGCGCTAGCGCTGGCGGGCGGCGCCGTCATCCAGTTCCTCCGGTCCTGAGTTCAGAAACCCAGTCCGGCGGCTTCGCGCGCGGCGCGGATGCGGGGATGCACCAGTTCCGCCGCCCGCCGGAGCATGGTCTCGTCGTCGATCTCGGCCCAGGCAAGGTCGTCGATCCGCTCGCAGCCAACGGCGACCTGACGGCTCAGCCTGACCAGGCCGCTCTCGTAATCCGCTTGGGCCCCAGGCCCGCGCCATTCCGCTCCCGACTGCTGCAAGGCGCGCGCGGCCGGCGCGGCCAGCCGGGTTATGCCGACGAGCTCGCCGGAGGGCGGCCGCGAATGAGCGTGCCGGTTCTTGGAGATGTCTTGCAGCCCGTGCCCCCCCGCCTCGCCGCCGGCCCAGACATAGACCTCGTCGCCCGCCCCCGTCGGCCCGGAGAGGAGCACCGTCGAGCGCTCTTCAGAGGCGATGCTGAGCGCGCGGGGCTCGTAGATCAGGTCGGATTCCAGGATCAGGCACGGCCCCTCCAGTCCCTTGATGCCGACCAGGAGGCTTTGAAGGCTGCCGCTCCCGGCAAAGTCGGGGTTGTGGCAAAACTCCACGCCGAGCGCCTTCAGGGCGGGATCGTCGCGGTAGGCTTCGGCCAAATGGCCCGTCACCAGCCGCACACGATAGATGCCCGCCGCACGCAGGCTCAGCACCGACTCCTCAACGAAAGAGCGTTTCCCGATGCCGAGCAGGCCTTTCGGGCTGGATTTGCCACGGGCGCCCATCCGGACGCCCCGGCCCGCCGCCAGGATAACCGCGGTGATCTCATGCATGGAAACGATGCCCGGCAGCAGGATGAAGTGGACAGGTGCGCGGCATGTTGCGAAGAGGAGCGCCTTAGCAGGCAATTGGAGGCAAGGGTGGCCGCAACGGGCGCGCCGCGCATGGCGGATATTATCGGCGACTTCCGCGAACACAAGCTCTGGGAGGAACTGCGCGGCAACTGGGTTATCGTGGCGCTTCACCGCCCGCCCTCCTTCGGCCTCGTCTGGCTCCTGGCGCGCGCCAAGGTTTCACCGGATGCCGTTTCGTGGGCCGGCGGCGCCGTGGCGCTGGCGCTGCCGCTCGCCGCCGGCTTCGTGATCCCCGCCTTCGCCGGCTTGGCCGTCTTCGCGCTGGGCTTCCTGTTCCATGTTCTCGACTGCGTCGATGGGGCCCTGGCGCGGCTTTCCGGCCGAACAAGCCCTGCCGGCGCAAGGCTCGACGCGGTGATCGACATGGCGCAGTGGGGCCTGCTCTACCTCGCGATCGGGATCCTGGCCGACCGGCAGTTCGACACCGGCGGCATGTGGTCCGCGCTGGCGCTGGGCGCCGCCTGGATGCGGCTCTTCGCCAGGGCCGTTCGCACCGTTGCTCTTCCCCAAGCGACGGGCAGCGGGCACACCCCGCCTTCCACCCTGGCGGACCTGATCGTCGCCTTCTTTGCCGGCCTGTCCGGCGCGCTTCCGTTTCTCGCTTTGGCGGGCGGCTGGCTCCATTTGTCGGTCTGGGCGCTTCTCGCCTATTCGCTGCTCGACCTCGCCGACACCGCCTTCGCCGTCCGCGCTTCCCCGTGAAAGTCCTCCAGGTCTGCCCCTATGACATGACCCGGCCCGGCGGGGTGCAGAACCACATCCGCGACCTCGCCGCCTGGCTGGAAAGCCAGGGGCACCCGACGCGGATCGTCGCCCCGCACCCGCTGCGGGGGGGTGCCGTGCCGGATGGCGTTTTGCCGGTCGGCCGGGCGCGCCTGATCAAGGTCCACGGCACGGTCACGGAGATCGCCTATGCCTCGCGGCGGGAAAGGACGAGGCTCGACCGGGAACTCCGCGCCTTTCGCCCCGACATCATCCACCTACACACGCCCTGGACGCCGCTGCTGCCGTTCCAGGTCTGGTGGCGGGCGCGCTTGCCGACGGTCGCCACCTTCCATGCGACGCTGCCCGAAGGCGGCGGCCTGCTCAGCCGCGCCTTGCGGAAAGCCGCCGGCTACTTCCTCCAGCGGATCGACGCCGCCGTGGTGCCGTCGGTGTCGGCGCTCGGCCCCCTGGCGGCGCTTCCCGGTGCGGTGCCGCTGGTCCTGCCGCCTGCCGTGGATCTCTCCCCGTGGCGGCAGGCCGGCCGCTCAGCGGAAAAGAGCGGGGAAGAGGCGCTCAAGCTCGTCTTTCTCGGACGCCTCGAACATCGCAAGGGCATAGACGTGCTGCTGAAAGCGTGGAAGCAGCTGGAACGCCTGCTGCCGCAAGCGCAGCTTCTGATCGCGGGAAGCGGTGCGATGGAAGAACTGGTGCGGAATGCCGCGGCCCACGGCAGCCGCCTGCGTCACCTCCCGCAGCCTTCCGACGAAGAGGCGCGCCGGCTGGTGGCGGAGGCGGACCTGCTCATCGCGCCCTCGCTCTATGGCGAAAGCTTCGGCATCGTGCTGATCGAGGCGATGGCGGCCGGCGCCGTGCCGGTCGCAGCAGCCAACGCGGGCTACGGCACGGTGATGACCGGCGAGAGCGACGAACTGCTTGTTCCGCCGGGCGACGCCGCCGCGCTCGCGCAAACGATCGTCCGGCTGGCAGGCGACCGGGCAAAGCTCGACCGGCTGCGCCGCTGGGGCGAAGCGCATGCGGCGGGCTTCGACGTGGCCGCCGTCGGCCCACGGCTGCTGGCGCTGTTCAGCGAAGTGCTGGAGCGCCGCCGCTCACTTTGAGCGGACCGAAAACAGCTTGGCGAAGAGGTCGCCGCCCGCCGAGATCGCGTTGTGGCCGAACAGCCGCGTCACCATGGCGGGCACGAAGCCCGAATCCCAGAACGGCAGGTCGTGCAGGATCGTGCCCAGTGCGTCCGGGCCGTAGTTTCCCTCGATCCAGGCGACCGCATCGCGCGGCGTGCCGACCTGGCGGTCCTCCCAGGGCACCAGCGGCGGGGACACCGTTTCGACCGCGTTCTCGTCCGGAGAGTAAATGTCCACCACGGGATAGCGCCAGAAGTTGCGGCGCGCGAGCTTGAAGTAGTCGCCGTGCGGAAACAGGAGAAAGCCGTCGGCTTCCGCCTCGCGCCGCATCGGCTCGAAGTGTTCGCGCATCCGGCGGAGATCGCTGCCGTCCCAAAGCTGAAAGTCGATGTCGTCGTCCCAGGGGATGAGGCCGCGGTGGCGCAGAGCGCCGAGCAGCGTGCCATAGACGGCGACATAACGGAGCCCGTGGCGCGCCAGCAGCCCTTCGGCATAGGCGCCGAGCGCGGCGAGGTCGTCGCGCAGATCCTGGCGCAGGAGGCAGGGCGGCTGGCCGATGACAGCGAGCGGCGGAATGACGTGCTCGACTTGGCCCACGCGGTAGGTGAGACCCGGATGCACTTGTGTCCTGCCGAACGGATGGTTCCACCAGATCAGCCCGAAAAACGCGAGCGCCAGGGCGAGCGGCACGGCAAGCAGAACCCGTCCGAACGGATCGGGCAGAAGGCCGAGAAGCGCCCCGGCGGCGGCGAGGCCTAGCAGCGGACCCGGCTTCAACAGCCCGCAGGAAGCGGCTGCCAGCGCCAGGGCAGCCGCTCCGAAAGCCGCGCGCGCCATTGCTGGTCCCGGCGCCCAAACTGCCAGGAGGAGGGCGGCGCCGAGGCCGAGCAGGCAGACGAGCCAACGTGGTGCGGCCGGGCTCATCGCGCCGCGGCCTTGTCGAAGCACCGCACAGTCATGGCAAGAGCGCCTCGCTTCGTTCCGAAAAACGCAGGCCGCGTTTCGCGGCGTGTGCCGTCCCAGTGCTCGGCCGGCCCGGATCGGCTGGGGAACTGCTCATGCGGCGATGCGCCTGGCCTTGGAGCGGCACGGCTCACCTTGAGCGCACCGTGAAGAGTTTTGCGAAGAGGTCGCTCGCCGCCTCGTTCGCTTTGTGGCCGAAAAGCTGCGTCACCATGGGGAGAACGAAGCCGGAGTCCCAGAACGGCAGGTCGTGCAAGATGGTATGGAGCGCCTCCGGGCCATAGTGTTCCTCGATCCAGCCGACCGCGTCGCGCGGGGTGCCGATCTGGCGGTCCTCCCAGGTCACTTGCGGCGGCGGGGTTGATTCGACCGCGTTTCTGTCGGGCGAATAGATGTCCACGGTGGGGTAGCGCCAGAAGTTGCGGCGGGCGAGCTTGAAGCTTTCGCCATGCTGGAACAGAAGAAAGCCGTCGGCCTCCGCTTCGCGCCGCATCGGCTCGAAGCGCTCGTGCATGCGGTGCATGTCGCTGGCGTCCCAAAGCTGAAAGTCGATGTCGTCGTCCCATGGGATGAGGCCGTGGTGACGCAACGCACCCAGCAGCGTGCCATAGACGGCGGCGTAGCGCAGCCCGTGGCGCGTCAGCAGTCCCTCGGCATAGGCGCCGAGCGCAGCGAGCTCGTCGCGCAGGTCCTGGCGCAGCAGGCAGGGTGGTTCACCCACTATGGCAAGAGGCGGGATGACGTGCTCGACGCCCCCCACACGATAGGCGAGGCCCGGACGCACCGGCGTCGGGCCGAACGGATAATTCCACCAGATCAATCCGAAGAAGGCGAGCGCCAGGGCGAGCGGCACGGCGAGCAGGATCCGGCCGGCCGGATCGGGCAAAAGGCCGACGAGGGCGCCTGCCGTGGCGAGGCCTAGCAGCGCACCCGGCTTCAGCAGCCCGCAACAGGCGGCTGCCAGCGCCAGGGCCGCTGCTCCAAGAAGGGCGCGCTCGATGGACGGTTCGGGTGCCAGGATGGTCAAGAAAAGCGCCGCCGCAAGGCCGAGCAGGCAAACAAGCCAGCGGCGTGCGGGCTTGCTCATCGGGTCGCCGCTTTGAAGAGCAGAGCCGGCACCGCGAGCGCGGCCGCGGCGCGGTGCCTGTCACCGCAACGCCATCGCTGGATCGACTTGCCCTTGGAACGCCTCATGCGGCGGTGCCCTTCTCTTTGCCGGCTTGCCGGCGCTTCCTAGCATGCCGCGTGCAGGAATGGGCAAGATCGCGCCTGTTGCGTTGGTGAAGCGGGTGCGACTAAACGGAGAAATCCCGCTTCGTCGCGGGCCTCACCGGGGATGCGCGGATTGGATGCGGAGGGGAACGGCGACCTGATCGTTGCCGCGGATTTCGGCACGTCGGGCGTCAAGCTCGGTCTGGTCGATGCGGAGTTCCGCATCCTCGGCCGGGTCACAATACCCTATCCCCTGTCGCTGCCCGGACCCGGCTGCGCCGAGCAGAACCCGCGGGACTGGTGGAACGCGCTGGCTTCCGGGCTTCGCACGCTTTCCCACGACGTCGAAGGCCTCTCGACGCGCGCCGCCGCGCTGGTGTTTTGCGCGCAGCTTTGCGGGCTGGTCTGCGCCGACGGGAAGGGCGCGCCCCTGCGCCCGGCCATGATCTGGCTGGACAAGCGCTCGGCCGCGCTCACCCGCACCCTGACCGGCGGCTTCCCCTCTGTCCAAGGCTACCGCCTGGACAAGGTGCTTCGCTGGCTGCTGCTTGCCAACGGCGCGCCGTCTCTCACCGGCATGGATCCGACGGGCAAGATGGCCTGGATCGCCAGGCAAGAGCCGGAAACCTTCCGCCGTAGCGCCAAGCTGCTGGACGTCAAGGACTGGCTCCTGCACCGCGCCACCGGCCGCTTCTGCACCACGGCCGACAGCGCCAACCTGAGCTGGCTGATGGACACGCGCGCCGGCCGCGAGGGCTGGAGTTCCGCACTCGCCGACCCCCTTGGCATCCCCCTGGAAAAGCTGCCCGAAATCGTGGACGGGCGCGCGATCGTCGGCGGCCTCCTGCCGGCCGCGGCGGCCGATCTCTGCCTGCCGGCCGGGCTGCCGGTGGTTGCCGGCGGCGGCGACGTGACCGCGACCGCGATCGGCTCCGGCGCCGTGGCGGACGGCGCGCTGCATATCTGCGCCAGCACCGGAGGCTGGATCAGCGGCTTCTTTCCCGGCCGCCGGCTGAATCCCCTCAGCGCCTATGCCACCGTTTCCAGCAGCGTCGGCTATCGCCCGCTCCTCATCGCGGCGCAGGAAACCGCCGGCTCCGCCTTCACCTGGCTTGCGCAAGTTCTCGAACCGGGAGCGGCGACGGACAACGCGGCGCTGGCAAGGCTCTTTGCCGATCCCGGCACGCCCGCGGCCGACGATCCGTTCTTCCTGCCTTGGCTGGCGGGCGAGCGCGTGCCGGCCGACGATCACCGGCTGCGCGGCAGCTTCCACGGCCTAAACCTCGGCCACGACCGCAAGGCCCTGCTGCGCGCCGCAGTCGAAGGCGTGGCGTTCAACACCCGATGGGCCTACGACAAGGTGGTCCGGGAGAGGGGTGCCCGGAAGGACGGGCCGGTGCCGCTGGTCGGCGGCGCCGCGCTCAACCCGTTCTTCGCGCAGACGCTCGCCGACTGCCTCGACCGTCCGGTCACAGTGGGCGATCCGCTGTTCGGCGGCGTGCTGGGAGCGGCGGCCATCGCTTCCTGCGCGCTGCGCTGGACCGAAACGGTTTGGGCCGGCGCCGGCACGATCGCGGCGCAGCGCTCCACCCTTTATGAACCCAACCCGGCGCGCGTGGCGGCGCTTGGCCAACGCTACCAGCGGCTGCGCATCCTCCGCGACGCAACGGTCCGCCTTGCCAAGCGAAGCGAAGGAAAGATCTTTCGGCCATGATCGACAGCCTCTTGAAGGACTATCTCGATCCTGCCTGGGAAAAGGCAGCGACGCCGCTCGTGCGCATGGGCGCGACGCCGAACCAGGTGACCGCAGCCGGCCTCGTCCTGATCTGCGCCTGCTCCGGCCTTTATCTCCTGCACCGCTCCAACCTCGTCTTCGGGCTGACGCTGGCCTTTGCGTTTGCCTTCGATGCGCTCGACGGCGCCGTGGCGCGGCGGCGGAACTTGAGTTCGAAGCGCGGCGGCTATTTCGACGCGATCGTTGACCGCTACCAGGAACTGGCCGTGCTCGCCGCGGTCGCGGCGGTGAGCGGCTTCTGGCCGGCGGCGATGTTCGCCTTCGCCGGCGGCCTGTTCACCAGCTATGCCAAGGCGCGCACCGCGCTGGAAATCCCCGTCGGCAATGCCGGCTGGCCGGACTTCTTCGAGCGCCTGGAGCGGATCGTCTTCCTGTGCGCGCTGCTGATTCTTACCGGCTTCGTCGCAGCGGTAGGCTTCTCCGCCGCTTGGGCGACGGAAGCCGGCCTGTGGCTCTTTGCGCTGCTCACGCACGCCACCGCGCTTCAGCGGATCAGTCGGGCATGGGCTCTGCTGAAGGAAGCCGACGAGAGGGATTGATCGCCCCGCCCGCTGCGGCCAGCTCGAAGCTGTAGCTCGCCAGCACCGCGAGGAAGCAGGAGATCGCAAGCGGCTCGACCCAGACATAGAGCTGGTAGAGCACGTCGTAGCCGAACTGGAAGTCGAAGCCTTTCACCAGGAACAGCACGACGTAGAGCAGGGCTAAAAACACCGCAGCCAATGCGAAGGCGCCGCGCACGCGGCACATGGCCGGGTGGAGCAGGGAGAAGCGGCGCAGCACCCGCCCGGCCTCGGCGTCCCGCGCGATTGCAGAACACATCAGGCCCACGCACAGGATGGCCGCGATCTGCGAGGCGAAAAAAATGTAGCTGCCGATCATGTGGCCGTCGCCATGGTCGGGCCCGCGCCAGGTGCTCAAGATCGCCATGCCGGTGCATGCGGCCAACTGGCTGATCAGCGCGAGCGGAGACAGGATGCGGATGATCCCGCGCGTGCGCCAGCAGGCCTGCGGAAGCTCCCGCGCCGTGCGGACGTAGAGCGCGCCGACCGGCAGCGTGCCCAAGGCCAGCAGCACCGCGCTCAGGCAGATCCAGAAGTGGAACGGCACCCCGATCGCGGGGTCGGTAATCGCCTTGCTGATCGTCGGCGGGTCGGCCGCCGCTTCCAGGGGATGGAGCACGTAGTATTCGCTCCGGGAGGCGTAGATCCAGTAGTTGACGATGACGAACGCGAACAGGTTGCAGCCGATCGCCGCCAGTTCCAGCCGCGCCCAATGCGCCCGCAGCGCGCCGGCTGTCCGGAAGTCGCCTAGTCCCACTTGGCTGTCCCCCTCGCCCTTCGCGCCGGCTTCTCCCCTCAGGCGACCAGCCCGTCCCGCACCCGCTGCCCCGATGCCTGCGCTTGGCCCGGCAGGGCGGGAAACGAGGTCAGCGAGGGCCGCGCCTCGGCGTTCGCGCGGCGATCGACCCTGAGGTCCGCCACGATGCGCCCCGCCTCCAGCTTGATCAGGCGGTCGCACTTGTTGAAGGCATGCTCGTCATGGGTGACGGCAAGCACGAGGTTGCCGGCGGCTGCGATTTCAGGCACCAGCACGTCGTAGAAGTAGGCGCGCCGCACGGGATCCTGGTCGGCCGCGAACTCGTCGAGCACGATCACCGGCCGCTCCTCCGCGCGCGCCACCGCCAAAGCCAGACGCCGCTTCTGCCCCGTCGAAAGCGAAAGCGTCGAGAACTGGTTTTCGGCCAGGCGCACGCGGTCGTCCAGGCCGAACACCTCGATCAGGTCGCCGACGCGCCGCCGCTCGCCTTCCGTCAGCCCATAGGCCTTGCGGAACAGGTGGAACTGGCTGAACACCGCGCTGAAAAGCTCGCGGTACTGGGCGCGGTTCTCCGGCGTGACGGGCACGTCGTCCACGAGGATGGTGCCTTCGTCTGGCGCGCGCAGCCCGGTCAGGATCGCGAGCAGCGTCGATTTGCCGGCCCCGTTGCCGCCGCAGATGAAGACGATCTGGCCGGGCTCCAGAACGAGGTCGATCGGTCCCAGCCGGAACGACTCTCCGGCCGCCCCATTGCCGGCGCCTTTTCCCGACAGCCCGTTTTCCGCCGGCGCGTCGGAAACGGTCGCCACGACCCCGCGCAGTTCGATGCGCCGGAAGCCGGCGGGACGCGGCGGCTGCGCAGCCGTCATCGGCTCGCGCGCTTCGCTGAGCTCGTGGACGATCCGGCTGATCCGCTGCTGCGAGGTGACGGCGCGCGTCAGGCTGGGAAGGCCCGAAAAGATGGTGCCGATCGGGCCATAGGCCAGAAGCAGCACCGTCATCATCTGCATGATGGTGGTTCCGCCCTCGCCCTGAAGGTAGGGGAACATCACCACGATGCCGCAAAGCAGCGTGGTCAGCGAGGCCTGCGTGATCGTGCTGGCGCGGGTGAAATGGCGCTCGGACTCCAGCGAGTAGTTCAGGATCGAATCGGTGATGCTGGTGATGTCGGCTTCCAGCGCGTCATGGCGCGCCCGGCGCAGCCGCAGTTCCATCCAGCCGCCCAGCATGTCGTTGACCCGGCTGCAGAATGCCGCCGAGGCTTCGTTGAGCTGGATGACCAGCAGCCGGGCCGGCGCTTCCGACAGGGTGAAGCCGATCCCGCCCACCGCCACGGCGAACACCGCCGCCACCCCGATCGGCCACGACACCCAGAAGAGGTAGGGGACGCAGATCAGCAGCAGCAGCGCGGCTTCCACGAGGTGCAGCACCGTCGCGGCGGCGCCGCAGACCTGGTACGCCTCGCTCGTCATGATCGAGTAGATCTTGCCGTGGTCGCGTCCCTGGAGGAACGAGGCGTTCGCCTGGAGCAGGCGCCGGCTGAGCGCGTTGCGCATGTTGCGCTGAAGCGACACGATCATCGCATGGGTGCGCAGATGCGCCCAGTGGGAAAAGGAAAGCGAGGCCACCACGCTTGAGGCCAGAAGCAGGACGGTGAGCGGATGGAAGCCGGGATTGCTCACCGCATTGTTGATCGAAAAGATCATGGCGGACCGGCAAAGGCTTGCGCCGATCGTGATGAACAGCACGGGATCGCGCATCAGCCCGCCCTGCACGAAGACGAACCGCGCAAGCTGCCAATTGCTGCGCAGACCCGACGCCGTCGTCTGGAACTCCTCCAGCAACGGCTCGGCCGCGATCGTCCGCGATGCGCCCTTCAGCAATGTCTCAACCTCATCCCCTTGGCCCGGCAGCGCGCCTTGCAGAAAGCGCTTCGCCGTTTTCCCCTATCGGCCCCCTTTGGCCGTTCCCCACCTGTCGGCGAAATACCGGATCGCGATCGTGTTGTGCCGCTGATCGTTCCCGCCCCTGCCCCGGTTGATCCGCCCAAGCGCCGTCTTCTGGTAGAGTCCGCGGCGGCGCTTTGGGATGAAACTGAGGCTCGGCCCTGGAATAACATATTTTGCGGCCCTGCAAAGCGCGCTGGTTCTCACATCATCGACAAGCCGCAGCACGGAAGGCCCGGCGCTGAAGTCGGCGATCTCGTCCAGGTCGAAGAAGCGGGGCCGCACGAGGTAGCCCATGACGCCGAGAAGCACATCGACCCGCATCCGGCGGCTCAAGCGCGGGGCGCGCACCGGCACGGGCGGCCGCATCAAAAGGTTGGACAGCACCGTGGTGGGCCGGTCGGTCAGGTCCGCCGGCACGACCCAGCCGCCGAGCGCCAGGGCATCGTCGGGCGTTTCCGCGCTTTCCTCCTCGAAGCGGGCCACCGTCCAGGGCGGGTAGATGCGGTCGTCATCGACCACCAGCAGCGCGGCCTCCGCCGGCTCGGAGAGCACGGACGGGATCAGCTTGGTGGCCGGTCCCCAGTCCCGGCAGGGCCTGATCTGCACGGAGGCGAGCCCGCGCAGGCGCTCCGGCACCTGGTAGGCGCAGCCCTCGCGCTCGCTCCATTCGGGAATGTTGAGGAGGATGCGCTGAGGCTTCCGCGCCTGGTCGAGCAGGCTCTTCAGCGTGTCGTCGATCGCGCCGAGCCGGCTGGGAATCGTCGTCAGGGTAACGGTGATGGAAGAGCGGACGGGGTTCGCCGCCCAGGCGGCGTCCAGTGCGGCAAGCGACGTGCGGCTGAGCTTCCATTCCCGCCAAAGGTCGCTCGGCAGCCATTCGCCCTCGAAGATGTGGTGCAGCCAGATGCCTGCAAATAGCGCAGCCGATGCTCCAGCCACGACCGCGGCCGACCATTCCAAGCCGCTCATTCCCCTTGCGCCACGCCGAAGCCCCTGCTTTCTAGCGCCCCGATTAGAACAAACGGAACGGCAGGAAAAGTGCAGGAATTGGTTGAAGGCAACCGGCAAGGAGCAGCACAGGCGCCGGGAACCGTCACGTTCCTTTCCGCGGCCGACCAGACCTATTCCCGCACCCTGCTTCAGCTTCTGCTTTCCGCGCAGCGCCACGACTACGTCGAAGGCTACTGCTGGATCGCCTACGACCTCGGCATGGAGCCGGCGACGCGGGCGAAGCTGGAAGCGCGCTTTCCCTGGTGCGAGTTCCGGACGCTCGACCTAGCGGCGCTGCCGCCGCACTTCCTTCCCAAACGCGGCTCCTATGCCTGGAAGCCCTTCATCGTCTGGGAGGTGGCGGAGCACGCACCGGGGCTGCTCTGCTGGATGGACAGCGCCAACATCATCAAGGGCAGCCTCGCGCCGATGCTCGACCGCACCAGTGAGGCGGGACTGTTCGTGCTCAACGGCCAGACGGCGATGCTGGAGCGCTGCGACCCGCTCGTGATGCGCAAGGCCGGCATGCCGGGCCGCTACCGCGGCACGCGCGAGGTCGTATCCGGCCTGCTGTGCTTCGACCCGCACCACCCGGCCGTGCGCGAGATCCTGCGCCTGTGGCGCGAGCTTGCCTTCGACGAGGACGCGATCCGCCCGGCCAAGCTGGACGTGCCGGGCCACACCAACGACCAGGCGCTGCTTTCCTGCCTGCTCTACGCGGCGCAAGAGAAAGGCGAGATCGGGCTCGATCCGCCCGACGTCGATATCAGCGCGCCCTACCCGATCCAGTTCGTCTCCACGCGCAACAAGATGCCCCACTGGACGCCGGCCGCCGCCGACCCGCTGGTGCGCGCCCGCTACGCCACGGAAAAATTCCTGGACCAGCGCTATCACCGCCTCGACCGCTGGCTGGGAGGGAAGGACATCTTCCGCTGGCGCAAGGAGCGCTTCGCCGTTTTCCTGAGAAAGAAGGGCACGGCGGAGAAGCGCGCTTTGCCCGCACCGTGGCGGCGCTATTACGCCGACCCCTTTTTGTGGGAGGAGGATGGGCGGCTCTTCGTTTTCTTCGAGGATTTTTCCTATTACGCGCAACGCGCGACGATCGCGGCGGTGGAACTGGACGGCGGCCTGCGGCCGGTCGGAAAGCCGAAAACGGTGCTCGACCCCGGCTGCCACGCCTCCTTTCCCTTCCTTTTCCGCCATGACGGCCAGCTCTTCATGGTTCCGGAGACATGGGAGGCGGGAGGCATCGATCTCTACCGCTGCGAGCGCTTTCCCGATCGCTGGCGGCGGGTGCGCCGCATCCTGGACGGCGTGGACGCCGCCGACAGCGTCATCTTCCCGCATGCGGGCCGCTGGTGGCTGATCACCTCGCTCAACGCGCCGAACCCAGGGCCTTCCGGACGCTTTCTTGCGATCTTCAGCACGGAGGATCCGCTGCGCGGGCGCTGGGAACCGCACCCGGTCAACCGGGAAACGCTCTTCATCGACGGCGAGGCGGGGACCGGCCGCAACGCGGGATCGATCATCGCCTGGGAAGGCAGGCTGTTCCGTCCGATGCAGAAGAGCTCCCGCTTCTACGGCGAGGGAACGCAGATGATGGAGATCGTGGAATTGACGCCGGAGCGCTTCCACGAGCAGCCGGCAGTCCCCCCCTACCCGCTTGAGGATTTGGCGGGAAAGATTCCGGGCCACCACATCTCGACGGCCGGCGGCGCGGTCGCATGGGACGAGCGCACGGTGGATCCCGTGTCCGTCGGCGCATGGCAGCGGCTGCGGAAGTGGTTCGGCTGATCCGCGCAGTGATGGGCGTGACGATCAGGCCGGCAGTTGATCTCGGCGCCTGGATGTTCGAAGAGGCATCGTTGGAAACGAATTGAAGGGGCAGGCCGCTGAACTGATGCTGGTCGTCATCGTCAACCACAACCACAACCGGGAAGCGATCAGTCTGAAGCGGAGCTTTTCCGGCCTCGCGCCGACGCTCCTTCTCGACAGCGGCTCGACGCTTGCGCCCGACGACCGGCCCCACTTCAGCGAATGCCTGCCGAACGTCTTCTACAGCGGGCTGCTCAACCGCGCCGCCGAATGGACGGCCGGGTTGCAGAGCGATGCCCCGGTGCTCTTGATCTGCTCCGACGTCGGTGTTGCGGAGCCGGCGGAACTCCTCCGCCGCATGACGGATGCGTTTTCCGACCCGAAGCTGATGGTCTGGGCGCCTTGCGCGGCGGTCCGGAGCTTTCCCCACATGAACCCGGCTGGCAGCGGCGGGCTGCGACGGGTTTCCTTCACCGACGGGTTCTGCTTCGCCGCCCGGAAATCCCTGTGGGACGCGATCTGCCCCGTCGATGTGTCGGTGAACCGCCTGGGCTGGGGGCCGGACGTGCAGTTCGCCTATGTTGCGCTGACCAAAGGCGGCTGGTGCGCCGTTGACGACCGGGTCGAGGTGCACCACCCCGACGGGCCGGGCTACGACCCGGAGGAGGCCATGCGGCAGTATCGGGCGTGGCGCAGCGGCTTTGCCTTTCCGGCCCGCCTGTTCCACGCTTACGCGCGCCGCGACGAGAACCTGGAAGGCTTGCGCAGCCGGCTGACCATCCTGGTCACAGCGGCCCTCTACCGCCTGTGGCGGTTCTTCGGCGCCGGGGACGGCCGGCGGGCGGGCGCTTGAACGCCGCGGGGGATGCAAGCGTTCTCGCGGTCTTTACGCCGCGCGAGCCGGCCTTCCGCCACCTCTTCGCGGCGCTTGGGCAACGCTGTCCGCTGACGGCCCTGTGGCCGGTCGATGGCGGCGACCTGCTCCGCTGGCTCGGCGGCACGCACCGCCAAAGGAGAGTTCCACTGCGCCCACTGCCGTTCTGGCCCTGGAAGGGTGAAGCACCATCGGTGCTCCGGCCCTGGCTGCGGCGTCTTGCGCGCCGGCACGGCACGGTGATCTTCACGCGGCCCGACCAGGCCGCGCTTCTGCCCTGGTTTCCCAACGCCAGAAAAGTCTATTACGCGCTGGACGACTATCGCTTCTACGGCCGCGACTGGAACGCCGAAGAAATCACCCTGCTGCGGGAAGCCGGCGTGATCGTGGCGGTGTCCGAGCGGTTAGGCGAGGTTTTTTGCGACAGCGTGCCCAGCGTGGCGGAGCGCCTGCTGATCCTGCCCAACGCCGTCCCGGAAGCCTGGCTGCCGGCAGGCCCGCCGTTGCCCAGGCACCGCGGGGACCGCCCGGTCGTCGGCATCGTCGGGCATGTTTCCAGCCGGTTGCGGCTGGACTGGCTGGCCGAGGCCGCCGCCCGCACGCCTTCCCTCCACTGGCAGTTCGCCGGAGGGGTCGAAGAAGGGGAGTTGCTGCCGGAAGACCTGCCGCATCTCAAGGCTCTGGAGCGTCTCGCCAATTGCAGCTTCACCGGGCCGAAGTCCTATGAGGAACTGGCGGCCTATGCCCGCCGGCTGGACGTCGCCCTGCTTCCCTACAGCGCCCGCTCCGTCAATCCCTGCGCCAGCCCCATGCGGCTGTTCCTGCACCTGGCCTTTGGCCAGCCGCTGCTGGCGACGCCGGGCTGCGACCTGCTGGAAACATTCGATCCGCTGGTGACGATGTGCCGGAGTGCGGACGCTCTGGTGGAAGCGTTAAACGCGCTCGAAAAGCGGAACTTCGACGACGGGCTGATCGAGCAGCGCCGCCGGGAAGGCGCGCGCCACACCTGGAGCCGGCGGGCCGAGGCCCTGCTGGATCAGCTGCGGGAGCCGGCGATCCCATGAAGGCCCGGTTCCTCGACTCCCTGCCGGCCGTCCAGCGCCGACGCAAGAAGCATTTTCGCGCACGCTGCGCCGCCGACCTCGCCAGATTTCTGGCCGGCGGAGAGCGGATCAGCCTGCCGGCGTCGGAAAACCCCCGCGTTTCCGTGCTCGTCGTGCTTTTCAACGCCGCCGAGCTCAGCCTGCAACTCTTCCGCTCGCTGGCGCGCACGATCGACGTCCCCGCCGAGGTCATCGTCGTGGACAATGCGTCGAGCGACGCGACGGAAGCGCTTTGCGCGCGGCTCGACGGCGCCCGCATCGTCCGCAACGAAAGCAACGAGCACTTCCTGCGCGGCTCCAACCAGGCCGCCGCGCTGGCCCGCGGCAAGTTCCTGCTTTTCGTCAACAGCGACGTGATCCTGCACGAGGGCGCGGTCCGCTTCGCCGCCGAGACGCTGGACGCGGACCCGCATGCCGGCGCCGTCGGCGGCCGCATCATCCTTCCCAGCGGACGGTTGCAGGAAGCCGGCTCGCTCATCTGGCGCGACGGGTTCTGCTTAGGGGTCGGCAGAGACGGCGATCCCGAAGATCCGCAGTTCCGGTTCCGCCGCGAAGTCGATTACTGCTCCGGCGCATTCCTGGCCGTGCGTGAGCGCCTTTTCCGCTTGCTTGGCGGCTTCGACGAACTGTTCGCCCCGGCCTACTTCGAGGAGTCGGACCTTTGCATGCGGCTGCGCGCCCGCGGGTTCGCCACCGTCTATGACCCGCGGATCGCCGTCACGCATTTCGAGTTCGGCAGCAGCGCCGCGCCGGCCGCGATCGCGCTCCAGGAGCGCAATCACGCTTTGTTCGTGAGGCAGCACAGGCCCGTGCTGGAAGCCGAGCACCACCCGCCGGAGAGCGGCGAGCTCGCGGCCCGGATGCGCGGGGGCCGGCGCGGCAGGATCCTCGTCGTGGACGACCAGCTGCCGCTCCCCAGCCTCGGCGCAGGCTTTCCCCGCGCCGCTGAACTGGTGCGTGCGCTGCATGCGGCAGGCTGGTTCATTTCCTTCTATCCCCTCAGCGAGCCCGACATCTCTGATTGGGAAGCAACGTTTCGGCTGTGGCCGCGCGACATCGAGATCCTGGCCGGGCGCGGCAGGGGCGGCCTTGTACGCACCCTGCGCGAGCGTGCAGGCTATTACGACGCGGCCCTGGTCAGCCGCCCGCACAACATGGCGGCGTTCGGTCGGGCGCTGAAGTGGGCGCGGCGCTTCGGCGAGCGCACGAAAGTGATCTACGATGCCGAGGCGATCTTCGCCAAGCGGGAAGCCTTGGAGGCCACGGTTCTGGGCCGTCCCGAAACGCCGGAAAAGCAGCAAGCCAAATTCATGGCCGAGATGAACTTGGCGCGCGACGCGGCAGCCGTGGTGACGGTCAGCCAAGCCGATGCGGAACTGTTTTCCCGCGCGACGGGAAAGCCGACCGTGGTGATCGGCCACACGATCGAACCAGAGCCTTCCCAAAACGATTTCGCCGCCCGCCGCGACATCCTGTTCGTGGGCGCGTTGGCGGAGGACGGGACGCCGAACGTCGATTCGCTCAGGTGGTTCGCGGCCGAGGTCATGCCCCGCCTCGACCGGCTGATCGGCACAGACTACATGCTCCACGCGGTAGGCCGGAACGGCTCGGAGGCGGCGCAAGCGCTGGCCGGCGCGCGCATCCGGCTTTGGGGGCAAGTGGACGACCTTGCGCCGTTCTTCGAGCAGGCCCGGCTGTTCATCGCGCCCACCCGCTTTGCCGCGGGCATCCCGATGAAGGTCCACACCGCCGCCGCACGCGGACTCCCTGTTGTCGTGACCTCCCTGCTCGCGGAGCAGCTGGGCTGGCGGCACCGCGCCGAGGCGCTCGTCGCGGACGGGCCTGAAACCTTTGCTGATGCCTGTGCTGAACTCTACCGCGATGCCGCACTTTGGCAAAATTTGCGGGAAAACGCCCTTCTGCGCGTCGCGCGTGATTGCAGTCCGCAGCGTTTCGCGGCGCATGTCGGCCGCATGCTCGCCCTCGTGGCGCCGGAGCCGAAAAGCCGGACGGCGGACCTCGTTGGAATGGCCGGCAACGAGTGATAAGCGCCAGAGCAAAAGAGCGGGGCGAAGGACGATGAAGGGCATCATTCTTGCCGGCGGCGCCGGCACGCGCCTCCACCCTCTTACGCTTGCCGTATCGAAGCAGCTCCTGCCGGTCTATGACAAGCCGATGGTCTATTATCCCCTGAGCGTGCTGATGCTCACCGGGATTCGGGAGATCCTGCTCATCTCGACGCCGCGCGACCTGCCCCTTTTCCGAGACCTGCTGGGCTCCGGCGAAGACTTCGGAATTTCAGTGTCTTACGCGCCGCAGCCGCGCCCGAATGGGTTAGCCGAGGCTTTTCTGATCGGACGCGACTTCATCGGTGATGGAAACGTCGCCATGATCCTCGGCGACAACCTCTTCTACGGCGAAGGGCTGTCCCGGCTTTCGCAGGACGCGGCCGGCCGCTCGCGCGGGGCGACGATCTTCGCCTACCAGGTCAAGGACCCGCAGCGCTACGGCGTGGTCAGCTTCGACAAAGCCGGGCGGGCGCTCAGCATCCAGGAGAAACCGCGGGAGCCTGCCTCCAGCTGGGCCGTGACGGGCCTTTATTTCTACGACAGGGACGTGGTCTCGATCGCCTCGCGCATCCGCCCGTCCGCGCGCGGCGAGCTTGAGATCACCGACGTCAACAACGCCTACCTCGAACGCGGAGACCTGCACGTCCACACGCTTGGCCGCGGCTATGCCTGGCTGGACACGGGAACCCACGACAGCCTGCACGAAGCCTCCTCCTTCGTGCGCACCATCGAGCACAGACAGGGTATCAAGATCGCCTGCCTGGAAGAAATCGGCATGGAAAAAGGCTGGCTCGACCCCCGCCGCGTTCTGGCGCGCGCAGCCAACCTGGGCGATTCCGAATACTCGCAATACCTCCGCCGGCGCGCCGCCGAGATGGAGCTCTGATGCAGGCGCGCGCGCTCGCCCTTCCCGGCGTTTTCGAGATCATGCCGCGGCGCATCCGCGACGAGCGCGGCTTTTTCTCGGAAACGTACAACGAGTCCGCTTTCGCTGCGGCGGGCATTTCCTCCCGCTTCGTGCAGGACAACCAGGCCTTTTCCACCGCGCGAGGGACGCTGCGCGGCCTGCACTACCAGTTGGCGCCCCGCGCCCAGGCAAAGCTGCTGCGGGTCTTACGCGGCGCGGTGCTCGACGTCGTGGTGGACATCCGCCTGACATCGCCGAGCTTCGGGCGCTGGCTTTCCCTGGAAATTTCGGCCGAGACGGGCAACGGCATCTTCGTTCCCGAAGGCTTTGCGCACGGCTACTGCACGCTCCAGCCGGACTGCGAGGTCTTCTACAAGGTTTCCGACTTCTACTCGCCCGAGCATGAGCGCGCGATCCGCCATGACGACCCGGGCCTTGCGATCGAATGGCCCGCCGGCCTGACGCCGATCCTTTCGCCCAAGGATGCCGCCGCGCCCTTCTTCCGCGATGCGGAGCTTTTTGCGTGAGCCGCTTCCTCGTCACCGGCGGCGCAGGCTTCATCGGCTCGGCGGTCGTCCGGCACCTCTGCGCCGAACCGGAACACCACGTCGTGGTGCTCGACCGGCTGACCTATGCCGGCACGCTGTCTTCGCTCGCTTCCGTCCAGGACGGTCCGAACTTCCGCTTCATCCAGGGCGACATCGCCGATGCCGATCTGGTTGGCCGGCTGTTGCGGGAGCACGCGATCGACGTCGTGATGCATCTGGCGGCCGAAAGCCATGTGGACCGCTCCATCGACGGCCCGGCGGCCTTCGTCGAGACCAACGTCGTCGGCACATTCCGCCTGCTCCAGACCGTCCTGAAATACTGGCAGGGATTGGAGGGGGAGCGCCGGGAGCGCTTCCGCTTCCACCACGTCTCGACGGATGAGGTGTTCGGCGACCTTGCCTTCGACGCAGGGTGCTTCACCGAGGAAACGCCCTACCGCCCGTCCTCGCCCTATTCCGCTTCCAAGGCGGCTTCGGACCACTTCGTTCGCGCTTGGCACGCGACCTATGGCCTCCCGGCCGTCACCTCCAACTGCTCGAACAATTACGGACCTTTCCACTTCCCGGAAAAACTGATCCCGCTGGTCATCCTGAACGCCCTGGAGGAGAAGCCGCTGCCAGTCTATGGCAAGGGACAAAACGTGCGCGACTGGCTTTTCGTAGACGACCACGCGCGCGCTCTGGCGCTTGTCGCCACGCAGGGGCGCATAGGCGAGAGCTACAATGTCGGCGGACGCGCCGAGCGCACCAATCTTGCGGTGGTGGAGGCGGTCTGCGCCCTTCTTGAACAAAAACGACCGCGCCGCGGCGGACAATCCTACCGCGACCTGATCACCTTCGTCACCGACCGGCCCGGCCACGACCGCCGCTATGCCATCGACGCCGCCAAGATCGAGCGGGAACTCGGCTGGAAGCCGCGCGAAACGTTCGAAAGCGGGCTGGCCCGGACGGTGGACTGGTTTTTGGCGAACGGCTGGTGGTGGGAGCCACTCCGGGCTTCCCGCTACAACGGCGAACGGCTCGGCCGCACATGAGGGTGGTTGTCACCGGCCGCAGCGGCCAGTTGGCACGCTGCCTCGCGGAAGTAGGGGCGGGTCAGCCGGATCTGGAACTGATGTTTCTCGGCCGGCCCGAATTCGACCTACTTGACCGGAACAGCGTGCTGCGTGCCGTGGAAGACGCCCGCCCCGACATCGTGGTGTCCGCCGCCGCCTTCACCGCCGTGGACCGCGCCGAGAGCGAGCCGGCGCTGGCTCTTGCCGTCAACGCGGACGGCGCCGGTTATGTCGCCGAAGCGGCCGGCAGTGTCGGCGCCGCTCTGATCCACATCTCGACGGACTACGTTTTTTCGGGGCGGAAAGGTGTCCCCTACACCGAAACCGACCCGACCGACCCGCTCAACGTCTATGGCCGCTCCAAGCTCGAAGGCGAAGAGCGTGTTGCGGCGGTAGCTCCGCGTTCCGTCATCCTGCGCACGTCCTGGGTGTTCAGCCCGTTCGGCGGCAATTTCGTCAGGACGATGCTGCGGCTGGCTGGCGAGCGCGGCACCGTTCGCGTCGTTGCCGACCAGCAAGGCAACCCGACAAGCGCGCACGACCTTGCAGCGGCGGTTCTTCTGGCCGCCAAGCGCCTGCATGGGAACGGGCCAGCGCCCACAGGAGTGTTCCATGTGACAGGGCATGGATCGGCAAGCTGGTTCGAGTTCGCGCAAACGGTGATGGAAGAAAGCCGATCGCTCGGCGGGCCATCCGCTGTAGCCGAGCCGATCGGCACGGCAGACTACCCCACAGCCGCAGCACGTCCCCGCGACTCCAGACTTTCCTGCAAGAAGTTCGAGGCTACCTATGGCTGGCATGCTGCGCAATGGCAGACTTCATGCCGGGCGGTGGTGACGCGATTGGTCTGTCATCCCTTATAAAATCAAGAGCTTGATAGTTGACGCTCGCGCCGCCCCTCACTGCCTTTCCTTCGACAGCTCAGGAGGGCATCTCTCCCCGTGAACGGGGAGAAGGTGGCGGCAGCCGGATGAGGGGCGGCGCGGCGGCCAACTGTGAATGGCGCGACTATAAACGGGTGATGGTGCACCTGCACAACACTCTACGTCGAAGCAGAGGCGTCCAACTCGTCGAACTCGTCGTCGCTGAGTTCCACTCCGGCACCAGCCACATTCTCCTCCAAGTGCTCCACCTTGCTCGTGCCGGGAATCGGCAGCATCACGGGGCTGCGCTGGAGGATCCAGGCAAGCGCAACCTGGCTTGCGGTGGCATTGTGCGCCTTGGCGATCCGATCGACCGCGCCGCCCGGCTTGGCGAGGTCGCCGGCGGCCAGCGGGAACCACGGGATGAAGCCGATGCCGTTCGCCTCGCAATAGTCCAGCACGTCCTCGTCGGCGCGATCGGCCAGATTGTAGCGGTTCTGCACGGTGGCGACCGGAAACACGTTTTGGGCCGCTTCGATCTCCTCGACGCTGACCTGGCTTAGGCCGGCATGGCGGATCAGGCCTTCGTCCAGCATCTCCTTGATGAAGCCGAACTGCTCGTCGCGCGGCACGTGGGCGTCGATGCGGTGCAACTGCCAGAGGTCGATCCGTTCCACCTTCAGCCTGCGCAGGCTCATGTGCACGCACTGGCGCAGGTATTCCGGCCGGCCGACCGGCTCCCAGATTTCGGGACCCGACCGCGTCAGCCCGCCCTTGGTCGCGACGAACACTTCCTCATAGGGGTGGAGCGCTTCGGCGATCAGGTCCTCGCTGACGAAGGGGCCGTAGGAATCGGCGGTGTCGATGAAGTCGATGCCAAGCTCCGGCAGGCGTTTCAGGACGCGGACCGCTTCATCCCGGTCCGCCGGCTCGCCCCAGATGCCGGGGCCGGTGACGCGCATCGCGCCGAAGCCGAGCCGGGTGACGGGAGCATCGCCGCCGATGGCGAAAGTTCCGGATGCGCTTGCATCGGGCTGAGGCATAAAAAGTCTTCCTTGTTTCTGCGGCCCATCTTCACGGGCTGGCGGTCCTCGCAATGGCCGCCGCGCTTCCTCTGGTTTTACTGAGCGGCAGCCGCCGGAGCGCCCGTCGTTTGCGCCGGCGTAGCCGCAGCCGACTGCGATGCGTCCAGTGGAGCGGCGGACGCCGCGTTGGCAGCCGGGATCTGGTCCGTGCCGACCGGCTGGGGCGTGACGCTGCCGTCGGCATTCGCCACGCGCCAGACCGTGTTGCCCGCATCGTCGGCGACCAGAAGCGCGCCTGTGCCGTCGATGCCTAAGCCCACGGGCCGGCCGTGCGCCTTGTCGCCCTCGATGAAGTCCGTCACGAAATTCTGCGCCATACCGTCCGGCACCCCGTCCTTGAACGGCACATAGACGACCTTGTAGCCATTGAAGGCGTTGCGGTTCCAGCTGCCGTGCTCGCCGACAAAGGCCCCGCTGGCGAAGGCTTGCGGCAGGGCGGAGCCGTTGGAGAAGGTCAGGCCGAGCGCCGCGACGTGGCTGGAAAGCGCATAATCCGGCGGGGTGGCCTTTGCCACCATGTCCGGCCGCTGCGGGTGCACCCGCGCATCCACGTGGTTGCCGTAGTAGCTCCAAGGCCAGCCGTAGAAAGCGCCTTCCTTCACGGAAGTCATGTAGTCCGGCACGAGGTTCGGCCCAAGCTCGTCGCGCTCGTTGGCGACTGCCCATAGCACGCCGGACTGCGGGTTGAAGGTGAGCCCGTTGGGGTTGCGCAAGCCTGAAGCGTAGATGCGCGACGCGCCGGTCTGCCGGTCGATCTGCCACACCGCGGCACGGTCCTTTTCCGCTTCGAGGCCGTTCTCGACGATGTTGGAGTTCGAGCCGACCGAGGCGTAGAGGAACTTTCCGTCGGGGCTTAGCGCCAGATCCTTGGTCCAGTGATGGTCGATCGGCCCGCCGGGCAGCGGCGTAACCACTTTGGGCTGGGCCGTGATGGCGCCCGTCTGGCCGAGTTCGTAGGGGTAGCTCATGAGGGAGTCGGTGTTGGCCACGTAGAGCGTGTTGTCGATCCAGGCCACGCCGAAAGGCGAGGAGAGGCCGGTCAAAAGGTCGTGGCGCTCGTCCACCACCCCGTCGCGGTTCGCGTCGCGCAAAAGTGTGATCTTGTTGCTCGGCTTCTCCTCGCCGTTGCTTCCATGCGCAATCGACATGATCCAGCCGCGGATGGCGTCCTTCGGGCGGGAGAGCGGCTCGACGTTCGGGCCCCGCGACTGGACGACAAGCACGTCGCCGTTCGGCAGCGTGTGAACCGTGCGGGGGCTGCTGAGATCCGTGGCGTAGGCTGTGATCTTGAGGCCCTCCGGCACGCTAGGCGTCTTGCCGTCCTGCCAGCCGACCACTTCGGCCACCTTCAGGTCGGGAAAAAGCTCCTGCTTTGGTTCCGGCAGGACCGGGTTCGGGCCGATCTGCTTGGCCGTGTCGAAATTGGCATCGCCGTCGCTGCACGCCGCAAGCGCGAGAACCGCCGCTCCGGCCAGCAGATGAGGGAGAAACTTGAGGGTCATGCGGCAAATCCGGCTTCAAGACGGTTGGACAGGGAGCGGCCGAGCCAGGCGGTGACGATCATCAGGGCGACGGTCACCGCGGAAAGGGCTAGGCCATAGGGGACGACGGCCGTCCAGCCGTCGCCGCCGTGAACGAAGCTGTTGATCAGGGCGAGCAGGAGAACGACCACATTGCCGAGAGCGTGCGGCCAAGCCATGCCCTGCCGGCGCACGCGCCGGCGAAACAGGAAGTCGATGATCCCGGCAAGGGCGGCGAGCCCGCCGAAGACGAGGCCGGCAAACAGCAGCCAAGCCGAAAAGTTCGTCCACAGGATGTTCGCCGTGCGCCAATAGGCGATGTCCGTGAACAGGGCGAGCGTGAAGCAGGCAATGGGAAAATGCACCAGCATCGCGTAAATGGGATGACCGGCGGCCGCGGCGGCGTAAGGGGGATCTTGGGCTGTCATCGTTCGAAACTCGGAGACACTTCATTCGTCGTTCCGTTGATACGAACAGAACGGCCGCCGGTTCCCGGCCGCGTCATGCAGCCGCGACTTGGTGGGGGAACCGGGCGTCAGGCGATGCCGCGCCGGTCGCGCTTCCCTTCTGCTAGCTTCGCTCCAGCTTTCTTCAGCAGACGTTTGTCAGCCCGATCAGGAGACTTTTCTTGCACACCCAATCCCTGATCTTCGTTCTGTTGTCGGCCGGCATCCTCGCGGCGTGCCAGTCCACGGCGCCTGAGCCGGTTCCGCCCGTCTCCCTTTCCGCCGATTGGGGATCGACGCGCGCCTGCTTCGAGACGGCCTCGCCGAACTTCACGGTCGGCAGCGTGCCGCCGGGCACGGTCAAGCTCGGCTTTCGCATGACGGACCTGAACCTGCCGCAGTTCAACCACGGCGGGGGCACGGTTGCCTATAGCGGCCAGACCACGGTTCCGATGGGCGCCTTCAGCTACAAGGGTCCCTGCCCGCAGTTGAAGACCCACACCTATCGCTGGACGGTCGATGCCGTCGATGCCGGAGGCAACGTGCTCGCCAAGGGCCAGACCGAATTGCCGTTCGGGCAGGGAGAAGCCGCGCCTTTGCCTGGAAGCGCGCCTGCCGCGGCGGCGCCAAACTGATTTGGCTCAGGGCCGGCGGAAGCCGGTCGGCCCGCCATAGAGATAGCCGATCCGCGCCACCGCGTCGGCAAGCCGCTCGTGCGCCACGTCCATCGTGTGGCCGTTGGCGTGGATGGTCGTCTCGCCGTCCACCATGATCGCCACATGGCCGCGCCAGAAGACGAGATCGCCACGCCGCAGGTTCTCGTGGTTCGGGCCGGGATCAATGGCTTCGCCAAGGGACGCCGCCTGCATGTCGCTGTCGCGCGGCGCCTGCTTTCCGGCCACGCGCATCGCAAGCTGGACAAGCCCGGCGCAGTCGATGCCGAAAGCACTGGTCCCACCCCAGAGATAGGGCGTGCGGAGCAAGGCCTCGGCAACCCGGACATAATCCTCAGCAAAGCTTCCCATTGGCGCAAGATGGCGCGCAACTATCGCAGTGCCGTCAGCGAGCATGGCATAGCGCGTGCCGCGGGTTTCCGCGTAGGCCGCGACGGTAATGCGGGAGCCGAGCGAAAGCGCGGCGGTGCGGGCCAGCTTCATATCCGGCGCGGAATAGGCAAACGTTCGCGGCACGGACACGACATGGGTCGGCGTTCCCGTGGCCTCGTGGAGCAGATCCGTCGAATTGACATAGCCGACATAGCCGTCCGCTTCCGCCTGCACCCAGGCAAAGCCGTCGCGCTCTTCGAACACGCGCACGACATCGCCGCAGAGCAGCTGCGTGTCGAGAGTAGAGTCAGGCCGCGGCTCGTGCAGGAGGTCGGCCACCGAAGCCGTCACGCGCGCAGGCGACCCGGCGGAGAAGCGCGCCGCCGCGACTTGTCCCGCCAGCCGGGCATCGGCCAGATCGGCGCGGAATGCGTGGAGGCGCCTGTCGAGCATGGTCACGAGACGGTCACTACCTTCTGCGGGATGTCCTGCCCTTTAAGCGCCGGCGCCTGCGGGTTGATGCGCAACTGCACGGTGCGCGAAAAAATCTTGTCGGTGCGCGGCTGAAGCTGGCCGAGGTTGAGGATCGCCGAATGCTTGAGGTCCTGATCGAGCAGGTCCAAGACGCGGCGGCGGGCTTCGCCCTGCAGCGGGTCGATCGCCTCGTTGATGACGATCCAGTTCGGCTTGTGCAGGGCAAGACGGGCGAAAGCCAGCAGGCGCTTGTCGTCGTCGTTGAGCTCGCGGTCCCAGCGCCCGTTGCGGTCGAGCAGTCCCGCGAGGCGGCTCAAGCCTAGCTGATCCAGCGCGCGGGAAAAATCCGCTTCCGTGAAAGCATCCGGCGCTTCCGGGTAGGACAAGGCCGAGCGCAGCGTTCCCGGCGGGAAGTACGGCGTGGCCGGCAGGAAGAAGACGTGCTCGCCCTTGGGCAGGCCGATCCGCCCCGTTCCGCGGTTCCACATGCCCGCCAGCGCCTTGAAGAGCAGCGTCTTGCCCGCACCCGGCGCACCCGTCACGGCGACGTGCTCGCCGGGTCCGACATCGAGATGCGGCACGGAAAGCCGGGTCGAGCCGCCGGAGGACAGGATTTCCACATTGTCGAGCGTGATGTGCCCAGCTTCGCTGTCGCCGAGAAAAATCTGCCGGCGCCGCGGCGCCGGCTCGCCTGCTTCCACGAGCGCGGAGCGGAAGCCCGCCACGCGCATCAGCGCGGCCCGCCATGTCGCGATGGCGCCGATGTGGTCCACGAACCAGCGCAGCGAGGCATGCACCTGCGTGAAGGCGGCCGCCGCCATCATCAGGCCGCCGAAGGTCAGGTTGCCGGTGAAATAAACGGGCGAGGCGATCACGATGGGCGCCACCACCGTGATCCAGCCGTAGCCGGCCGTCACCCAGGTGAGGCCCACCACGGCCGTCATGATGCGGCGCGTGGCGTTCAGCACATTCTCCAGCGTGCGCTCCAGGCGGCGCTTCTCGTCCGCCTCGCCGGAGGTCAGGGTGATGGCTTCCAGGTTCTCGTTGACGCGCACCAGGGCGAAGCGCAGGTCCGCCTCGCGGGCATAGCGGTCGTTGCTCAGCCTGATCAGAGGGCGGCCGGCCAGCCAGCTCAGGCAAGAGGCTGCGCCGGCATAAAAGATCGCCGCCCAGACCATGTAGCCGGGAATGGCGATCTGGCGCCCCGAAAGGTGAAAGGAAAAGCCTGCCGAGATGGTCCACAGCACGCCGACGAAGCTGACGAGCAGGATCGTCGCCTGCACCAGGCCCATGCCGAGGTCGGCGCTGAGGTCGGCGAGCGTCTGGGCGTCCTCGTGCATGCGCTGGTCGGGATTGACGCCGATCATGCCGGAGTCGGAAACCCGCAACGCCCGGCGCGGCCGCATCCACTCGTCGAGCAGGTCGCGCGTCAGGCTTTCGCGCAGGCGGATGTGCAGCAACTGGTTCAGCCAGGTCTGCCCGACATTCAGCACCAGAAGCACGCCTGCGATCATCGCGAAGACTTCGAGCTGGTGAAAGAAGCCGGCGACGTTGCGCTTCTCGATCGCGTCGTAGAAAGGCTTGTTCCAGCTGTTCAGCCAGACCTGCCCGTAGGCGGTGAGAAGCAGTACGGCGAGGATGCCCGCGCATATCCCGAAGATGGTGTTGCGCAGCGAGGACGCCATGAACGCCCGCAGCATCATCGAAAGCTGCTGGCTGAAGCTCTGCTCCGGGGGAGCATCTGGAAAATCAGGCTTCATGTTCATGGGTCCAATCCTCCTCCGGGGGACCAATTCTCCGAATATTAGCCGCCGAAGCTGACCCAAGGGTTACGGAACTCCAAATAGGTGTGCCGCCTGCCGGAAACAGGCTTCACCGGCCTTCCCATCCGTCAACTCGATGGAAAGCGCCGCGACAGGAGGTGCTCCAGCGCCCGGATCGCCTGCGCTTCGCCGCCGGCCGGGCAGGACGGCTTGTCCGAAGGCGTCCAGGCGAAGATGTCGAAATGGGCCCAGCTACGGGCCTTTTCCACGAAGCGCGCCAGAAACAAAGCCGCGGTGACCGAACCGGCAAACCCGTCCGTCGTGACGTTGTTGAGGTCCGCCACCTTGGAGGCAAGCTTGGCCGCATAGGGCTGCCACAGCGGCAGACGCCATACCGGGTCCTCCGTGGCGGTCGAGGCTTCCATGAGTTCGGCGGCGAAGGCATCGTCATGCGTGAAGAAGGGCGGGATGTCCGGCCCGAGCGCCACGCGGGCGGCGCCCGTCAGCGTCGCCATGTCGAGGAGAAGCTCCGGCGCCTCCTCGTCGGCCAGCGCCAGCGCATCGGCCAGGATCAGCCGCCCTTCCGCATCCGTGTTGCCGATCTCGACAGTCAGGCCCTTGCGGCTGATGAGCACGTCGCCTGGGCGGAAGCTCGCGGCGCTGATCGAGTTCTCCACCGCGGGGATCAGCACGCGCAGGCGCACGGGCAGCTTCGCTCCCATCACCATCGAGGCCAGGCCGAGGACATTGGCCGCGCCGCCCATGTCCTTCTTCATCAGGAGCATGCCGGAGGACGGCTTGATGTCGAGACCGCCGGTGTCGAAGCACACGCCCTTGCCGACCAGCGTCACCCTTGGCGCATCTTCGGGCCCCCAGCGCAGGTCGATGAGGCGAGGCGCCTGAGACGAAGCACGGCCGACCGCATGGATCATCGGGAGGTTTGCTTCCAGGAGCGCATCGCCGACCACCGTCGAGACTTCCGCGGCGTACTGCTGCCCTAGCTTGTGGACCGCTGCTTCCAGATCGTCCGGCCCCATGTCGTTGGTCGGCGTGTTGACGAGGTCGCGGGCCAGGAACACCGCATCGCGCACCCAGCGCAGCCAATCGGCATCGACGCCTTCCGGGACGGCGAAGCGCAGGGCCGGCATTGGTTTTTTCCGGTAGCGGGAGAAGGCGTAAGCGCCGAGCAGAACGCCCAGCGCGGCAAGATGAGTCTCGGCGGGTGACGCCGCAAAGCGCCAGTCGCCGTCCGGCAGCGCGCGGGCGAGCGTCCCGAAGTTCAGCGCGCGTGCCTCTTCGCTTCCGCCCAGGCCGAACAGCGCGCCGGCTATCGCGCCCTCAGTGCCGGGCAGCACAAGCATTTCGCCGGCCTTGCCCGAGAACCCGTTCGCCTTGGCCCACCCGAGCGCCGCCGGCGGCAGGCCAGCCCCGTCCAACCCGCCCTTGGCAACGGCATAGACTGGCCGGGCATCCTCTGAAGCGGTTTCCAGCAGTTCGACGGGCATGGCATGATCCTTTTCGCCGGCTTCCATCCTGGGCCTCCCGCGACCGGGGATGGCCAGGCTTTGTTAACGGTGCATTAGGGTTAACGGAATACTTCTTGGAGCGTCGAGAGGGCGGCGTGGCATGCCGCGGCACGGGGGAAATTTTCCATGGCGAAGCGCTTTTCCCAAGCCGGCACGATGCGGCGCGCGAGCCTCGCTCTCCTGTTGCTGGCGGGTAGTGCGCTTGGCGGCTGCGCAGATCGCAGCCTCACCACCGGCTCGATTGGACGGGGCAAGGCGGTCAGCAGCATGTCATCGGGGGAAGTTCAGGGCGCGGCCGGCGCGATGGGCGCGCGCTATGCCAAAAACCCGCAAGACAAGGCAACCGCGCTGCAATATGCCAGCCTGCTGCAGATGGACGGCAGCAGCGATCAGGCGCTTGCCGTCATGCGGCGCACCGTGATCGCCTTCCCGAAGGACCGCGAGGTGCTGGCCGCCTACGGCAAGGCGCTGGCGAGCGCGGGCCAGTTCGACACGGCGCTGGACGCCGTGCGCCGGGCGCAGACGCCGGAATATCCCGACTGGAAGCTGCTTTCGGCCGAGGGCGCCATTCTGGACCAGATGGGCGACCCCAAGGGCGCGAGAGAGCAATACCGCAAGGCCATGGACCTGAAGCCGAACGAGCCCTCGGTTCTGTCCAATCTCGGCATGTCCTTTCTTCTGGAGGGCGACCTGAAGAGCGCCGAAACCTACCTGCGCCAAGCCGCGAACGCGCCGGGTGCCGACAGCCGGGTACGGCAGAACCTGGCGCTTGCCGTCGGCCTACAGGGCCGCTTCGACGAGGCCGAGACGATCGCCCGCAAGGAGCTTGCCCCGGCGCAGGCCGAAGCCAACGTCGCCTATCTCCGCTCCATGCTGGCGCAGCAGAATTCCTGGTCGCAGCTGAAGGCCGGAGACAAGACCGCGCAGGCTGCGAACTGATCCGGTAGCCGACATCCAACCTCCGGACGGTATTTCAACCCTTCCGTTGATCATTTTTGATCAAGCCTGCCGCTTGGCAGCGCTTTTCTCCAGCCCTATTGCAGCCGCAAGGCGGCTCTCAAGCCGCCGCGGGGAGGAAGCGAAATGGCAGGGACAACGGTCCGCCTGACGACGGCGCAAGCGCTGGTGCGATTTATGACGGCGCAGAAGACGGTGGTGAACGGCGAAACCGTGCCGATGTTCGCCGGCTGCTGGGCGATCTTCGGCCACGGCAACGTAGCCGGCATGGGCGAAGCGCTCTACGCCGTCAAGGACGAATTCCCGACCTATCGGGCCCACAACGAGCAGGGCATGGCGCATGCCGCGATCGCTTTCGCCAAGGCAAGCTTCCGCCGCCGCTTCATGGCCTGCACCACGTCCATCGGGCCGGGCGCGCTGAACATGGTGACGGCGGCGGGCGTCGCGCATGTGAACCGGCTGCCTGTCCTTTTCCTGCCCGGCGACGTATTCGCCAGCCGCCTGCCCGACCCCGTGCTCCAGCAGATCGAGGACTTTGGCGATGGCACGGTGAGCGCCACGGACTGTTTCCGCCCTGTTTCCAGATATTTCGACCGCATCCAGCGCCCGGAACAGCTGATCCCGGCGCTGACCCGCACCATGCAGGTTCTGACCGACCCGGTGGACTGCGGGCCGGTGACGCTGGCGCTCTGCCAGGACGTGCAGGCGGAAGCCTACGACTTCCCCGCCAAACTGTTCGCCGAAAAGGTCTGGACGACGCGCCGACCCCGCCCCGACGAGGATGAACTGGCACAAGCCGCCGCGCTCCTCCGCAACGCCCGGAAACCGATGATCATCGCGGGCGGCGGCGTGCTGTATTCTCAAGCCACCAGGGAATTGCTCGATTTCGCCGAAAAGCACGGCGTGCCAGTGGCGGTCACGCAGGCCGGCAAGTCGGCGATGGACGAGACGCACGATCTGGCGCTCGGCTCGATCGGCGTCACCGGCACTTCGGCTTCCAATGCGCTGGCGGAAGACGCCGACTTGGTTCTCGCGGTCGGCACGCGGCTGCAGGATTTCACCACCGGCTCCTGGGCGCTGTTTCAAGCCGAGGAGTGCGACATCGTCGGGCTGAATGTCGCCGCCTTTGACGCGGGCAAGCACGGAGCGACGCCGCTGGTCTGCGACGCCAAGATCGGCCTTTCCCTGCTTTCGGAAAAGCTTGGCGACTGGAAAGCGGGCGCGCAAGAGGAGCGCGCCCATGCCGAGCGCGTCAAATGGTTTGAAGCCGCGGAAAAGGCGCTCGGGGCGACCAACGCCGAACTGCCCTCGGATGCGCAGGTGATCGGCGCTGTGGCGCGGGCGCGGGGCACGGACAACACCGTGGTGGTCTGCGCGGCCGGCGGGCTGCCGGGCGAACTCCACAAGCTCTGGGCGCCGACGCAGCCCGGCGGCTACCACATGGAATACGGCTTCTCCTGCATGGGCTATGAGATCGCCGGCGGCCTGGGCGTCAAGATGGCGCGGCCGGAGGCCGACGTCGTCGTGATGGTCGGCGACGGCTCCTACATGATGCTGAACTCGGAACTGGCGACATCCGTGATGCTCGGCCGGAAGATCACGGTCGTGCTGCTCGACAACCGCGGCTACGGCTGCATCAACCGGCTCCAGATGGCCACCGGCGGCGCCAACTTCAACAACCTGCTGGAGAACTGCCGCTACGAGGTTTTTCCGGAGATCGACTTCGTCGGGCATGCCAGGGCGATGGGCGTGATGGCGGAAAAGGTCTCCTCGCTTGGCGACCTCGAAGGCGCCTTGGCGCGCACGAAAGACAACGACCGCACGACGCTGATCCTGATCGACACGCACCCTTTGATCACCACGGAGGCGGGCGGCCACTGGTGGGACGTTGCGGTGCCGGAAGTGTCAGCGCGGCCGGAAGTGGAAAAGGCCCGCGAGGGCTACGAGGCCAAGCGCCGGTTCCAGCGCGCGCTGAACTGAGGCTCGCCCCTCCCCCGCTTTGTAGGGGAGGATCAGGCGTCGCGACCTGCACGACGGCTGTTCCTCACCCGTGAAACGGGGGAGGGGACCCGCCGAAGGCGGTGGAGGGAGCCGGCTTGACGTATTCCCTGATCTTCGACTGCGCGGATCAACTCTCCCGCACAGGGCTGTGAATTCGACCTTGCCAACCGCGTGCTAAGGCACTGGCCGGAAAAGGTCAGGAGTATCCATGCACTCGAATTTTGCTAAAACTGCCCTCGCCCTGCTGATCCTGGCCGGTGCAGCCGGCCGGCTGCCCGCCGCAACGGCGCCAACGCCCCCCCCCGCCGGGGGCATCCTGAGCCTGCTGCCCAAACCGTCCGTGTCTGACCATACGGTTACGGTGAACGGGCGGCGCCTCGACTACCAGGCGGAAGCCGGCACGCTGTCGCTGCTCGGCGGCAAGGGTGATGTGACCGCCGAGATCTTCTACACGGCCTACACGCTGAAGCCGGGCGGAAACAAAGAAGACATCGCCAAGCGTCCCATCACCTTCGTTTTCAACGGCGGGCCGGGTGCGGCTTCCGCTTATCTTCACCTTGGCGCGCTCGGTCCACGCGTGATCACGACGGCGCCGGACGGCTCCTTTCTGCCGCCGCCGCAAAAGCTCGCCGACAACCCCGACACTTGGCTCGACTTGACCGATCTGGTTTTCGTCGATCCCGTCGGCACCGGCTACAGCCGGGAAGCGCCGGGGCAGGACACCGGGAGTTTTTGGGGCGTGAACCAGGATGCGAGCGCGATGGGTGCCTTCATCCGCCTGTTCCTGGCGCAGTCCGGCCGCACTGGCTCGCCCGTGTTCCTCGCGGGCGAGAGCTATGGCGGCTTCCGCGCGGCTCTGCTCGCGAAGACCTTGCCGGAGGATGCCGGCATATCCCCAAGCGGCATCGTCCTCATCTCGCCGGCGCTGGAGTTCTCGCTTGTGCGGCCCGACGAGTTCGAACTCCTGCACTGGGCGCTGGACCTGCCGGCGCTGGCTGCGGTCAACCTGCGCAGCCAAGGCATCGCAGGCAAAGAATTCGCGGAAAAGCTGGCGGAGGCCGAGCGCTTTGCGACAGGGGATTACCTCCTGGCGCTGGCTTCCGGGCTGGAGCCGGGCGGGCGTCAGGCGAGCGCCCGCGTGGCCGAACTGACCGGGTTATCGTTGCCCCTCGTGCAGCAGAACTTCGCGCGGATTTCCTCAACCCTGTTTGCCCGCGAGTTCGCCCGCGCGAAAGGCCAAGTGCTCAGCCTTTACGACGGGACGATCGGCACCGCCGACATCGCGCCGGAAAGTTCTCATGGAGGCGCCGCCGACCCCGTGCTTGACCGCAGCGTGCCCGTGCTGACTTCCGCCTTCGTGGATTACGTCCGCAACGAGCTGAACTTCCGCACCGATGTCAGCTACCGCGTGCTGAACGGCGAGATTTCGGGCAAATGGGACTACGGCACCGGCCCCTCGCGCCAAGGCTATGCCGGCGTGCTGGACGACCTGCAGGAAGCCCGCTCGCTCAATCCAAGCTTAGGGGTGCTGGTGGTGCACGGAAACACCGACCTCGTGACGCCCTACATGGAGTCCCGCTTCCTGCTGGGGCAGCTTCCGACGTTGCCCGGCGCCAAGCCGATCCGCTCCGAGGTGCTGGACGGCGGCCACATGATGTATCTCCGCCCGGACTCGCGCGCTGCGCTGAAGGCTTTGGCCGCCGGACTCTTCGGGGCCGAGCAGTAGGCACTGCGCCGCCCTTTCGCTTGCCTGAGCTAGCTTTGTTGCATTGCCGCAACAGGGAGAAGGAACCGTAACACCCGCCGCAAGAGCCTTCAAAGGACGACCGGATCGTTCAATCCAAACCGAAAACCTGACAGTAATACTCAAATTATTGAGTTCCGGCATGCGGCTGTCCAAGGGGGATCGGCTGGCCGGGTTTGTTGGGGGCATTCATGAAGAATCGCGCAAGCAGGAACTGGCTGCTCCTGAGCAGCGCAGCGGCGGTGGCGCTGCTTTCGGTCAACACGGTGACAAGCTGGGCGCTTGCCCAGGACAACGCCTCCACCACGCTGGAAGAGGTCGTGGTGGAAGGCGGCAACGGGGAGAACGGGAACGCCGGCGAGAACGGCGGCAAGGGGCCGGTGAAGGGCTATGTCGCCAAGGAAAGCACTACGGGCTCCAAAACCGTCACGCCGCTGAAGGAAGTGCCGCAGGCCGTTTCCGTGGTGGGGCAGGAGGAAATCCAGGATCGCGGCGCGCAGAAGATCGACGAAGCCTTGCGCTACACCGCCGGCGTGACCACGCAGGTCTTCGGCGTCGATTCCGACACCAACTGGGTCTATATCCGCGGCTTCGACGCGACCCAGACCGGCGTCTATCAGGACGGGCTCCAGCTCTTCGGCTATGCTTTCGGCACCTTCTATGTCGATCCTTTCCTGCTTGAACGCATCGAGGTTCTGAAAGGGCCGGCCTCCGTGCTCTACGGCGGCTCCAATCCCGGCGGCGTGCTCAACTACGTCTCCAAGCGTCCGACCGAGGACAGTTTTACGCGCGTAGAAGCCGGCATCGACACGTTTGGCGTCGGCTATTTCGGCTTCGACGTGGACGGCAACGGCGGTCCGGCCAGGGGCTCTGACGGTTCCCAGGGCGGCGTGGACTACCGCGTCGTCGGCCGCCTCTATGGCGGCGAGGGGTATTTCGACAACGAGGAGCAGTTCCGCGGCGTGCTCTCGCCGGGCATCACCTGGAGCCCGGATGCCGCCACCAGCCTGACGGTGCTCGCCAACTACACCCACATGGACAACCTCCACGGCGTGAACAGCTTCCTGCCCTACGCCGCCACGGTCAGGGATGATGTCGCCACCTTCGGCCGCATCCCGCGCGACTTCAACTCGACCGAGCCGGATGTCGACAACTACGACCGCGAACAGGCTTCGATCGGCTACGAGTTCTCGCACGAGTTCGACAACGGCTGGACGGTGCGCCAGAACGCTCGTGCCATCTATGCAGACCTCCAGGAGCGCTATCTCTACGGCAATGGCCTGGGGGGCTTGGGGCTCAACCGCGTTGACTTCGCGCATGATACGCAGGCCGGCTCGTTCCTCCTGGACAACCAGGTGGAAGGCAAGTTCGACACCGGCGCCGTGAACCACACGCTGCTGGCCGGCCTCGACTACAAATATTACAAGATCGACCAGGTGCAGAGTTCGGGCCTCTTCGGCACCACCCCTTCGATCGACCCGACCGACCCCGACTACGGCGTGCCCCTGACGGACCCGGTGAGCTATATCGACCAGGACGTGACCCAGAACCAGCTCGGCGTGTACCTTCAGGATCAGCTTCGCTTCGGCGGCGGCTGGCTGGCGACGCTGAACGGGCGCTATGATCGCGTCTGGACCAGCATCGACAACGATCCGACCTACTATACCGAGCTATTCGGAACGCCGGTCGTTGATCCCGACGACAAGCATGACGGCAAGCTGTCGGGCCGCGCCGGCTTGGCTTATGAGTTCGCCAACGGCGCGACGCCCTATGCCAGCGTCGCCACCTTCTTCAATCCGGTCGTCGGCGCCGATTTCTTCGGCGATCCCTTCACCCCGGAAGAAGGCGAACAGGTCGAGGTGGGCATCAAGTACGCGCCGACCTGGATCGACGGCGTGTTCACGGCGTCCCTGTTCGACCTGACGCGGCGCAACGTCGTGACCACGATCGAAGGCAACCCGTTCGGCAACGTCCAGGTGGGCGAAGTCAACTCGCGCGGCTTCGAAGCGGAAGCCAAGGTCAATCTGTCCGACAGCGTCAAGATGACGGCAGCCGTCACTGCCTTCGACCTCGAAGTCACGGAGGACGACGATCCCGCCATCGTCGGCAAGCAGCCCTTCCTGATTCCCGAAACGCAGGCTTCGCTGTTCTTGGACTACACGTTCCACGAGGGTGCGCTCAACGGCGTGACGGTCGGCGGCGGCGTGCGCTACCAGAGTTCGTCCTATGCGGACCGCCTGAACGACTTCGAGGTGCCTTCCGCGACGCTGGCGGACGCCAAGATCGGCTACAGCCGAGACAAGTGGGGCGTCGATCTCGTGGTCACCAACCTGTTCGACAAGCGATACGTCCAGGGCTGCCAGGGCGTCAACGTCTGCTCCTACGGCGAGTCCCGCAAGGCGCTGCTCAAGGCGAACTACGAGTGGTAATCAGCTGGCCCAGCTTGACGGAAGGCGCTGCGGTTCGGCCCCGCGGCGCCCCGCTGTTCAGACTGGAAAATGTTGCCGTCGCGATCGGAGGCCGTCGCATTCTCGACGGCCTTTCGCTCGTCCTGCCCGCCGAAAAGGTGGTCGGCCTCGTCGGCCCGAACGGTTCGGGCAAGTCCACGCTGCTGCGCGTTCTGGCCAACCAGCTTGGCGTCCAGACCGGCACCGCCAAGCTGCTCGGCCGGGATCTGCCCAGCTACAACGGCCGCGAGTTCGCCCGGCTCGTAGCATACATGCCGCAGTTCACCCCGCCCGCCGAGGGCATGACCGTGCGCGAACTGGTTTCGCTCAGCCGCTTCCCCTGGCATGGAACGCTTGGCCGCTTCGGGGCGGGGGATGCGGCCAAGGTGGAGGAAGCGCTCCTCGCCGCCGGCTTGGAAAGCTTTGCGCATAGACTGGTGGATACGCTGTCGGGCGGCGAGCGCCAGCGCGCCTGGCTCGCCCTGATGCTGGCGCAGGACACGCGCTGCATGCTTCTGGACGAGCCGACCTCGGCGCTCGACATCGCGCATCAGGTCGAGATGCTGGACCTCGTCCGCCGTTCGAGCGCCGAGCGGCGCCTCGGCGCGGTCGTGGTGCTGCACGACATCAACATGGCCGCGCGCATCTGCGACGAGATCATCGCACTGCGCGACGGCAGGATTTTTGCGCGCGGGCTCCCGGATGCGATCATGGATGCGGATGTGCTCGGCGGCATCTACGACATTCCGATGCGCATCTTCCGCGCCTCGCCTGGCGGCAACCCGGTGGCGCATGTCGCCTGAGGTTTTTCGCCTTCGCAAAGGGCAGGTGCAGGCCGTCACCATGATGTCGCCTCCCTCCCCCCGGCGGGGAGGGATACAGGATGGGGGTAATGACGGTTCAACTGCTGGACCTAAGCTAGGTCGGGCGCTCGCCTCTGCCGGCTTCGCGCGTGCAGCACCCCAACCCAGCCCTCCGCGTGGCTCCGGGCGTTCGTTGCTCCAAAAGCCATCTCAATGGCTCTTGGCCGGCCTGCGGCCGTCGCGCCTCACCCCTCCCCTCAAGAGGGAGGGGGGCGTCAGCGTTCATGCCTCCTCTGGCGGCGCTCTTTCCCGCCGCTCCTTCCTGGCTGCCGCATCCGCAGCGCTCTTGCCTCCTGCAAGTGCAGGTGCCGCAGAACCCCGTATTGCCGCGATCGATTGGGCCATGCTGGAAACGGTGCTTGCTCTAGGAATAACGCCGGTCGCGGCGACTGAACTGATCCAGTTCCGACAGATCGCCGTGGAGCCGCCCGTGCCCGCCGCCACGGCGGATCTGGGCCTGCGCGGCACGCCGAACTTCGAACTCCTGCGCATCGCGGCGCCCGATCTGATCCTGATCTCCAACTTCTACGAATACCAGCGCCCGATTTTGGAACGCATCGCGCCGGTCTATGCCGCGCCGTTGTTCCTGGCCGCCCAGCCGCCCTTTGCTCCGGCGCAGGCCAACACCCTTGCGCTGGGAGAAAAGCTCGGACGAGCGGGAACGGCGGCAGCCTTTGTCGCGGAAGTCGAGGCCGAGCTGGATGATTGGCGGAAACGGCTGCATCCCCATGCCGAGCGGCCGGTTTTTCTCGTCAGCATCGGCGACAGCAGACATTTCCGCGCTTTCGGCGGCGACAGCATGGTCGGCAACATGCTGTCCCGACTAGGCTTCCGCAATGCCTGGATGGAAGACACCAGCTACAGCGCCGCCGCGCCTGTCGGCATCGAGGCGCTGGCGCGGGTGCCGGAGGCCGGCATCGTCGTCATCCCGCCGGTTCCGCCCGAGGCGCGCGGCCTGTCCGACTCCGCGCTTTGGAATGCGCTGCCTGCGGTGCGCGAGGGCCGGGTTTGGACGCTCGCATCCCTGAACCACTTCGGCGGCCTCCCCTCCGCGCGCCGTTTTGCACGGCTGTTTGGGCAAGCCCTGCTGAGGAAATCCTCCGGCAATGGCTGACGGAGCGGCTGTGCGAAGCATGTCGATGCCTGCGCTCTGGGGCGGAGCCGGGCTGCTGGCCACCGGCCTCTCGGTCACCGCCGTGCTCTCGCTCCGGCCGGGCTCCGGTACGGCGCTGGATGCCTTGCCGGACCTCCAGCACATCCTGCTTTTCTACAGCCTGCTGCCGCGCATGGTGATCGCGCTGGTCTGCGGCGCGACGCTGGGGCTCACCGGCCTCTTGATGCAGCGAGTCTTGCGCAACCCGCTGGCCGAGCCATCCACTCTCGGCGTCTCCGCCGGGGCGCAGTTCGCGCTAACCTTTGCCGCGGTGCACGCGCCCGCCCTGATGGAATCATTCCGCGAAGGCGTGGCGCTTTGCGGCGGCCTCGTGGCGGCAGCGCTGGTGCTGCTGCTCAACTGGCGCCGTGGACTGGAGCCGGTCGCGGTGGTGCTGACCGGCATGATAGTCTCGCTGGTCGCCGCTGCCGGAAGCGCTGCCGTGGTGCTTGCCAACGGCGAATACATGCTTGGCCTGTTCGTCTGGGGCGGCGGCTCGCTGGTGCAGGGCGACTGGGGGCCGACGCTGGCGCTGTCCTGGCGCCTCACTGCCGGCCTGGTCGCCGCCGTCCTGCTGCTGCGCCCGCTTTCCCTGCTGGGGCTAGGTGATACCGGCGCCAAGAGCTTGGGCGTCGCGCTGGGCGTCACGCGCTTGGCTGTGCTGGGCCTCGCCGCATGGCTTGCCAGCGCGGTGACGGCTCAAGTCGGCATCATCGGCTTCGTCGGCCTGGCCGCTCCCGCGCTGGCCGCCTTGAGCGGCGCCCGCACGCCGGCGCAGAAGCTGGTCGCGGCACCGCTGATCGGCGCGCTGCTGCTCTGGCTGGCCGACGGATTCGTGCTGCTGGCTTCCAATCTCGCAGGCGCCGAGCGCGTGCCGACGGGTGCGGCCACCGCCCTGCTCGGCGGGCCGCTGCTGCTTTGGCTGCTGCCGCACCTGCGCATGGTGGAGTGGCCGAACCTGTCGCCTGCCGCGAGAAATTCCCGCCGGATCGGCAGGCCTGCTTTCGCACTCCTCGGCCTGTGTGTTGCAGTGTTTGGCGCCGCCGTCGTTTCGCTCTGCCTAGGGCGCGGACCGACTGGTTGGTCGTTCGCGACGGGTGATTTGTTCTCGGACCTCCTGCCCTGGCGCGCGCCCCACGTCGCGGTGGCAGCAGGGGCCGGGGCGATGCTGGGGGCGGCCGGCAGCGTGCTCCAGCGCGTCACCGCCAATCCGCTAGCCAGCCCGGAAATCCTTGGGGTCGGCGCGGGCGCCGGGGTCGGCCTTGCCGCAGTGCTGTCCTGGGCCCCTGGTGCCAGCATTTTCCTAAGGCTGCTCGCCTCTGCGGCGGCGTCCGCCCTCGTGCTGTTCCTGCTGCTCGGCATCGCCGCGAAAAGCCGCTTCGGGCCGGAGCGGCTGCTGCTGGCCGGGGCTGCGGCGGGCGCCTTCTGCTCGGCGGTGCTGACCGCGATCATCGCTGGCGGCAGCCGGCTTGCCCTTGACCTTCTGGGATGGCTGTCGGGCTCGATCAACGGGGCAACAGTCGGGCAAGGCCTTTTCGCAATCGGAGCGGCCGTGTTCCTGGCGGCGCCGCTCCTTCTGCTGCGCCGCTGGCTCGACGTGCTGCCGCTGGGAGCCGGCCCGGCACAAGCTTTGGGCATTCCCGTCCGCTACGCCCATACCCTGCTGGTGCTCTGGGCCGGGCTGCTGTCCGCCTGCGCCTCGCTTTTCGTCGGCCCGTTGAGCTTCGTCGGCCTGCTCGCGCCGCACATGGCGCGCGTGGCGGGCTTCGGCCGTGCCGGCACGGGCTTGCTCGCCGCAGCCCTGATCGGCGCCTTTCTGCTGATCCTGTCGGACTGGCTGTCGCGCATGGCAGCTTTCCCCTATCAACTGCCGCTCGGCCTGTTCGCGACGCTGATCGGTGGCCCCTATCTCGTCTGGATGCTGGCCGGCGGCGTGCGCCGCGGCGGCAACTGAGGTTCCTCGATGGTCATGCAGCCTGCGCCAAAGCTTTTTCGCGCTTCCGCGACCGTCGCGCTGGACGAGCCGGGCGTCGTTCTTCAATGCCTGTGCGCGCGCTTCGCGGAATGGGGCAAGATTTCCGTTCAAAACGGCAAGGCGCTGATCGAGACCGGCTTCGGGCAGGTGTCGCTGGAAGGCACCGGGACCACCCTGACGCTCGCCGCCGAAGCGGCTGACGAAACCGGCCTTGCTTTTGTAAAGCTTTCCATGGCCGAGCATCTGCTGGCGCTGCATGCCTGTAAGACCTGCCCGCGCATCGTCTGGCAGGGCGACGGCGCAGCGGGCTCCCCCCTGCCCTATTTCCGCGAAATGGAAGTCGCAGCCGTGCGCGACGTGACGCCGGGCATGCGCCGCATCACGCTCCGGGGCGAGAACCTCGCGCGCTTCGCCGAGGGCGGCTTCCACGTGCGCCTGCTGTTCTGCCCGCAGGGCGCCGAAAAACCATGCTGGCCGGTGACGGGCGAGGACGGCCGCCCGCAATGGCCCGAAGGTCCCGCCCGGCCGGTTGCGCGCATCTACACGATCCGCCGCATCGATGCGGAAAAGGGCGAGTTGGACATCGACATCGTGCTGCACGGCGGCAAGGGTGAGGCGCACGGCCCTGGCGCGTCCTTCGCCGTCCACGCCAAGCCCGGCGACCGTGTCGGCATGACCGGGCCGGGCGGCGGCACGCTCAGTGCGGCCGACCGCTACCTCTTGGCCGGAGACGAAACGGCGCTTCCCGCGATATGCCGCATCCTGCGCGCCCTGCCTGCTTCCGCGCAGGCAACAGTCCTCCTGGAAGTCGCGGACGAAGGAGAGGAACAGCCCCTCCGCTCGGAAGCCCAGGTGGACCTGCGCTGGCTGCACCGAAACGGCGCCGCGCCCGGCACCACGACGCTGCTGCCCGACGCTGTCCGCGAATACTGCCCCCGCAAATCGCCGGACGACCGCATTTTCGCCTGGGTCGGCTGCGAAGCCGCAAGCTTTCGCGCTATCCGCCAGTTCCTGCGCGCCGACCAAAAACTTTCGCGCGAGGAGCATCTTGCCGTCGCCTACTGGCGGCGAGGCTTTGCCGGGGAAGAAGCGCGGAAAACAGATTGAGGTTTGCGGCTGGGGTCGAAAACCCGGACGTTTGATGTAGATCGATCCCCATGCTCGCTCCGTCCCCTGAAACGCCGGCTGACACCACGGCCGGGCTGTTCCGCCGTTTCCGCGGATACTACCGGCCCTGGAAAAAGCTCTTCCTGCTGGATTTCGGCTGCGCCGTGCTGTCCGGCCTGCTGGAGCTTGCCTTCCCGCTCGCCGTCAAAAGCTTCGTGGACGACATGCTGCCGGGGGAGAACTGGCCGCTGATCCTGCTGGCCTCCGCCGGGCTGCTCCTGCTCTATGCCGTCAACACCGGCCTGATGGCGACCGTGACCTATTGGGGCCACATGCTCGGCATCAACATCGAAACGGAGATGCGCCGCAAGGCCTTCGATCACCTGCAAAAGCTATCCTTCCGCTTTTTCGACGAGAACAAGACCGGGCATCTGGTCGCCCGCGTCACCAAGGACCTGGAGGAGATCGGCGAGGTGGCGCATCACGGCCCGGAAGACCTGTTCATCGCCGTGATGACCTTTTTAGGCGCCTTTGTCCTGATGTTCTCGGTCAACCCCAAGTTGGCCCTGATCACCGCGGCGATCGTGCCGCTCGTGGCCTGGGTGACGAGCCGCTACGGCGGGCGCATGACGGCGAACTGGCAGACGCTGTTCCGCCGCGTCGGCGATTTCAACGTGCGCATCGAGGAGAATGTCGGCGGCATCCGCGTGGTGCAGGCTTTTGCGAACGAGGAGCACGAGCGCACCCTGTTTGCGCAGGACAATGCCGGCTATCGCCGGACCAAGCTGGAAGCCTACCGGATCATGGCCGCTTCCACCTCGCTGTCCTACCTCAGCATGCGGGTCGTGCAGCTCGTGGTGATGCTGGCCGGCGCCGGTCTCGTGCTGAGATCTGAGCTTTCGGCAGGCGGCTTCGTCGGCTTCCTGCTGCTGGTCAACGTGTTCTTCCGCCCGCTCGACAAGATCAACTCGGTGATCGAGACCTATCCAAAGGGGATCGCCGGCTTCCGCCGCTATCTCGCGCTGCTCGACACCGAACCGGACATCGCCGACCGGCTGGGTGCACACCCCGCCCCGCCGCTGCGCGGTGAAGTCCGCTGGCAGGATGTGTCCTTCGGCTACGGCGCGGGGCGCAAGGTTCTGGACAGCATCGAGTTATGCGTGAAGCCGGGCGAGACCGTAGCCTTCGTCGGGCCGTCAGGCGCCGGCAAGACGACGCTGCTCTCGCTCGTGCCGCGCTTTTATGAGCCGCAAAGCGGCACCGTCAGCATCGACGGCATCCCAATCCGCGACCTGACGCTTGCCAGCCTGCGCTCGCAGATCGGGCTGGTCAGCCAGGACGTCTTCCTGTTCGGCGGCACGGTGCGCGAGAACATCGCCTATGGCAGGCTGGACGCTTCGGAAGCCGAGATCGCGCAAGCCGCGCGGCGCGCGCACTTGGCCGAGACGATCGCCGCCATGCCGGCCGGTTTCGACACGGTGATCGGCGAACGCGGCGTCAAACTTTCGGGCGGGCAGAAGCAGCGCCTCGCTATCGCCCGCATGTTCCTCAAGAACCCGCCCGTGCTGATCCTGGACGAGGCAACCTCGGCGCTGGACACCGAAACCGAACGCGAAATCCAGAAGTCGCTCGCCGAACTGTCGCAAGGCCGCACGACGCTGGTGATCGCGCACCGTCTGGCCACGGTGCGCAACGCCGACCGCATCGTCGTGCTGGCCGGCGGGCGGATGGTCGAGCAGGGCACCCATGCTGAACTGCTGGAGCGCGGCGGGCTTTACAGAAGGCTGGTGCAGGCGCAATCCGTGCTGCACTGAGAGGTTTCGCACCGGCTGCCAGCTTCAACGAACTGGACCACGAGCGCAGTTGCCTTAACCTTTCGCGATCCAGAGCAGAACCTTGCGCACTGCCTTCCGTTTGACAACGGCATATTATGAGCCCGCCAATGGTTGAAAAGACGGAAGCATGGACGCAACGAGAATCAAAGCGCGCCGCCCCTTTTCCATGCTCCGCTCGCTGCTCGACAACGAGGCGGCGGGCGGGTTGGTGCTCATGGCGGCGGCCGCCGCCGCGCTGGTCGTTGCGAACTCTCCCCTAGCACCCGCCTATTTCGCGGCGCTGCGCGCTGACATCGGGCCTTTGAGCGTGTCGCACTGGATCAACGACGCGCTGATGGCGCTGTTCTTCCTGCTGGTGGGACTTGAGATCAAGCGCGAGACTTTGGATGGGCAGCTGTCGCGTCCGAGCCGCCGCATTCTGCCCGGCGTCGCCGCGGCGGGCGGCATGGCGGTGCCTGCCTTGATCTATGCCGCCTTCAACTGGAGCAGCACGGAAACGCTGCGCGGCTGGGCGATCCCGTCGGCCACCGACATCGCCTTCGCGCTCGGCGTGCTTTCGCTGCTCGGCCGCCGTGTGCCGGTGTCCCTGAAGGTCTTTCTGACGGCGCTGGCGATCCTCGACGATCTCGGCGCCGTACTGATCATCGCACTGTTCTACTCCTCCAGCCTGTCCCTTCCCGACCTTGGACTGGCGGCGGTTGTTCTGATCGTCCTGACCGGGCTGAACCGGGCAGGCGTCCGGCGCTTGCTGCTCTTTCTTCTTCTCGGCGCCGTGTTGTGGTTCTTCGTGCTGCGCTCCGGCGTTCACGCCACGATCGCCGGCGTGGTTCTTGCGCTGACGATCCCGCTGCAACCCACGCCGGCGCATCCCGACGACTTCACGCGATCGCCGCTGCACCGGCTGGAGCACGGGCTCCAGCCCTGGGTCGTCTTCGCGATCATACCCCTTTTCGGGTTTGCCAATGCCGGCGTTTCCTTCAGCGGCGTATCGCCTGCCGTGCTGACCAATCCCCTGACGCTCGGCGTCGCACTTGGGCTGCTCGTCGGCAAGCTTGTCGGCGTGTGGGGTAGCGCCGCGCTGGTTATCCATCTGGGCTGGGCCGATATGCCTATGGGCGCCGGCCGGCTTCAGCTGTTCGGCACGGCCCTGCTTTGCGGCATCGGCTTCACCATGAGCCTGTTCATCGGTCTGCTTGCTTTCGCCGGCAATCCCGCCCTTCAGGAACAGGTGAAGATCGGCATCCTTCTCGGTTCCGGCTTGGCCGGCCTGCTGGGCTGGACGGTTCTGCGTCTGGCGAAGCGCGAGGTGCAGGCCAAGCCGTCGCGGTAAGTTCCCCTTCGCGCCTCAGCGCTTGCTCGGCCGCGGCACCGGCACCGGCGCATCCAGGTCCGGCGTGGAAAGGAACGCCGCGCTTGCGGCGAGCGACGACAGGACGGGGGCTGCGGCAACCGTTGCATTTGCCGAGGCGTATGCCGTTGCCCCCAGGGTCGCGGCCGCCTCCGACCGCACAGGCGGCGCGGCGAGCACCGCTTGGCAGGCTTTGGGGAGGTCCTTCATCGTCATCAGGTCGCGCGCTTTGGGGGCGTCAGGGTTCTTGTTTGGCCGCCAGGGTTCTTCCGTGAACCACCACGCCAGAGGCTTGCCGCAGCCGTCGCCGTCTTCCGCGCGGATCGGCTCCTGCTCCTTGCAGCCGAAGGAGTCCGGCTGGCACTTGATGCGGACGTGGAAGTGGTAGTCGTGGCCCCAGATCGGCCGGATCTTCGCGAGCCAGGAGCGGTCGCCCGTCGCCGTGTCGCAGAGTTTCTTCTTGATGGCGGGATTGACGAAGATGCGCTCGACCTCGTCGTAGGACGCCGCGCGCTTCAGCAGCTTCTCGTCGGCCTTGCTCCAGCGGCTGTCGATCACACGATGCGTGTCGGGATTGACCAGGGTCACGGCTTCCACCGTTTCGCGCGCCTGCGCGCTCAGGCGGTCTTTCGGCATGGGCGTGAACCAGATGTCGGCGTCAAGCCCGATCTGGTGCGACGCGTGGCCGTCCAGCATCGGTCCGCCGCGCGGCTGTGCGATGTCGCCGAGCAGCAGGCCGGGCCAGCCGTCCTTCTTCGCATCGCGGGAAAACCGCTCGATCAGGCTGATCATCGCGGGGTGGCCCCAGCGGCGGTTGCGCGACAGCCGCATGGCCTGCCATGTCGGCCCGTCGGCGGGGATCGCCACGGCACCCGCAAGGCAGCCCTTGGAATAAAAACCGTAGGAGCGCGGGTCGGCAGCGGCGGGAAGCTTTTCCGCGCCGAACAGGTTCTTCGCCTTCTCTTCCGCGCTCGCGCTGCCTGCCAGGGCGCCGAATGCGAGAAGCGCTGCAAAGATGCGCCGGGAAAGCTGCGAGCCGGACATGGGATTGAGCCTTCTTCGAACAAGCCGACACTCGCCCGCGACGGTTAGCGAAAGGTTAACGCGCGGAACACCTTGCCGGCGTGGAGACCCTGCATCCGTCTTCGCGTCGGAAAAATGGCGAAGCGGTGTGGCGTCAGCCCGCCCGCATCGCGCTGCGGGCGTCATCCTCCTCCCCTGCCCAGGAGCCATCCGCCCACATAGCGCGGAGCGCCGAACGGTAGTCGGGAAAGCGGAAGCTGTAGCCTGCTTGCCTAAGCCTGGCATTCGCCACCCGCTTGTTCTCGCCGTAGAAGGAGCGCTGCATGGCCGAGAGTTCCGCCGTCTCGAAGGCGATTTCCTGCGGCGGCTCGACGCCCATCAGTTCGGCCGCGAACGCCACCACGTCCTGCGGCGGCGCCGGCTCGTCGTCCGTCACGTTGAAGATGCCGCCTGCTTCCCTCTCACTTAAATACCAGAGCGCACCGGCAATGTCGGAAACATGGATGCGGTTGAACACTTGGCCCGGCTTGACCAGGCGCTTGGCCGTGCCGTCGCGCAGATTCACGAAAGCGTTGCGGCCGGGACCGTAGATGCCCGACAGGCGCAGGATCGCCACTGGCGTGCGGGTTTGCGCGCCGAACGCGGCCCAAGCCGCTTCCGCCGCAACGCGCTCCTGGCTGCGCCGCGACTTCGGGCGAGGCGGCGTTTCCTCGTCCACCCAGCCGCCACCGTGGTCGCCGTAAACGCCGACGGTCGAGAGGTAGCCGATCCAGCGCAGGTTTTTGTTCGCTGCCGCCCGGAGTTCGTCCGCCAGTGCATTCAGCACGGGGTCGCCGGTCTCGTCCGGAGCGGCGGAGACGATCAAATGTGTCACCGCGGCAAGTTCTGCGGCAAGCGCAAAGCTTGATCTGCCATCAAACAGCAGCGGCGCGATGCCAGCCCTCCGCAGCCGCGCGAACTTGTTCTCCGAGCGCGTCGTGCCGGTGACCGGAAACTCGGCAGTCGGCTTCTCCCGTGCAAAGGCTTGTGCAGAATAACCCGCGCCAAAGATGAGGAAGCGCTTTTGGTTTTCCATCGTTCCCGTCTGCTCCGCTGGCAGCAGGGAAACGTTCCGGCATGGATTCTCGGGGCAAGGGCGCGCATCCAAGGCCGGACAAACAAACCCCCGCCCGCCAGCAAAAA
>CAXTCF010000014.1:0-45395 GCA_964242945.1 uncultured Rhizobiaceae bacterium
CACCTGCCCGATCCGCGCCCCCGCCCTCCCCGCCATGCCGCGCTTGGCGTAGCAGACGTTGAGCATGGCGGAGTCGATGATCGTGCCGATGTTCAGCCGGTACTGCTGCGCGATGCGCGGATGCGTCAGGCGCCACGTCCCGTCGGCAGTCCGCTTGATGCGGGCATAGCGCTCATAGGCGCGAAGCGAGTAGCCGCCGGTCGCCACGAAATCGACGGCACGGGAAAAAGTGTCTTCGCCCAGTTCGGCATAGGGCGCGGCGCTGCGGATTTCGGCCAGCAACTCGTCGGGATGGAAGGGCGCTGCGCAGGCGCAGCCCAGGATGTGCTGGCAAAGCACGTCCACCGCGCCTTTCGTCAGCGGCGGCGTGTCCTGCGCGCCGAGATAGTTCGCCTCCACCGCGGCGCGGCACTCCATCACCTCGAAGCGGTTGGCGGGGATCAGGATCGCGTGGCTCGGCTCGTCCATCCGGTGGTTGGAGCGGCCGATACGCTGCGCCAGCCGGCTGGCTCCCTTCGGCGCGCCGACATGCACCACAAGGTCCACGTCGCCCCAGTCGATGCCGAGGTCGAGCGTGGAGGTGGCGACCACCGCGCGAAGCTCGTTGCGGCTCATGGCGGCCTCCACGCGCCGCCGCTGCCCGGCGTCCAGCGAGCCGTGATGCAGCGCGATGGCCAGCGACTCGTGATTGGCGCGCCAGAGTTCTTGGAACAGCATCTCGGCTTGGCTGCGCGTGTTGACGAAGAGCAGCGTCGTCTTGTGCGCTTTGATCGCCTCGTAGATCTCCGGCATGGCGTAGCGCGCGGTGTGCCCGGCCCAGGGCACGCGCGCGGAGGAATCCAGGATGTCGATGACCGGCTTGGCGCCGCCTTCCACCGTGATCAGCCCGGCTTTCGCGCCCGGCACGGCCTGGCTGACCAGCCAGCGCCTGAGTTCATCCGGCTCGGCCACCGTGGCGGAAAGGCCGACGGTGCGCAGGTCCGGCACATACTTCCTGAGCCGCGCCAGCCCCAGCGAAAGCAGGTGTCCGCGCTTGGACGTGACCAGCGCGTGAAGCTCGTCGAGGACCACGAAGCGCAGGTCGGAGAAGAACCGCTGCGCGTCCGGCGAAGCTACCATCAGCGCAAGCTGCTCCGGGGTCGTCAGCAGGATGTCCGGCGGCTGGAGTTTTTGGCGCTGGCGCTTGTGCGAAGGCGTGTCGCCGGTGCGCGTCTCGATTGCCACCGGCAGGCCCATCTCGGAAACGGGCTTTTCCAGGTTGCGCTCGATGTCCACCGCAAGCGCCTTGAGCGGCGAGATGTAGAGCGTGTGGACGCCGCGATGGGGCTCGCCAGGCTTGCGCTTGCCCCGCTCAGTCAGTTCCACGAGGCTCGGCAGGAAGCCGGCCAGCGTCTTGCCGGCACCCGTCGGCGCGATCAGCAGCGTGGACTCGCCGTCTTGCGCCTTGGCCAGAAGCTCAACTTGGTGCGCGCGTGGCGCCCAGCCCCGCTCGGCAAACCAGCGCAGGAACGGCTCAGGCAGATGGGCGGAGGCCGCCGCTGTTTGCGGATCGGGAAGAGCGAGCTTTGTCACGCGGGAGAGATAGCGTCACCGGCCTTCTCCACCAAGCGCCGCATGTCGCCGCGCCGTGGATACGAGGCCGTGAGGAACCCAAGGCCCACGCCTACGTTTCCTCCGGCGTTTGATCGAAGGTCGAACACGGAGGAGCGCCATGGCTGAGGTCCAGGGAATTTCCGGCGAAACTGAAAATCTTGCCATCCGCCGCACGGCGGGCCGGTCGGAGGACCCCGTCACGCTGGAGGAGCAGCTCGACACCGGCTTGGAAGATACGTTTCCAGCGAGCGATCCCGTTTCCGTGGTTTCAACGACGATCTCCGGAAAGACCAAGCCGCTTGTCGGAACCGACGAGGTTTTGGCTCAGCAACGCAAGGCGCGCGCGGAACTGACCGAGCGGCGCACGGCTGAGCGTGAGCAGGCCGAACGCGCCGCCGCGCCCTACACGACGAGCGATGCCCTTGCGGTCGGCGGGGTGATTGCCGGGGTGGCTCTCGCCTTGGGCTCGCTGCTCTGGGTTGCGGAGCGCCGGCGAGACTAGCCTGATGTCGTTGGTGAGCGGCAGAGCCAGTCAGCCTCCATCCGGCAGTTCGGCGCGAGGTCGGAGAAGACGGTTCGACTAAGCCCGAATGAGGCATCCAGAAGGTTTGCTGCCTACATCAAGCCTCAACATAGCATTTGCTAATTTGGTTGACCTAGCGTAAGGCCGTGCTTGGGTGGGGGACGGACGCGGTGGGTCGAATTGCGGTCATGACGTTTGTGGCCGCATTGTGCCTTCCCGCAGGGGCGAGCCAGGCAGGAGAGCACGCCGCCCCCCAATCGATCCACGAAAAAGACGTGCGAGCGATCAGCTCCAAGCGGTATTCCGCACTCCTGCGCTTGGCCTGCTTCCATGGCTGGCGCTTCCGCTCCGACGACATCATGAGCGGGTTTAGCCGTAACTACGAAGAAACGCGGCTCGCGTTCATCGATGCGGGTTACATGGTCCTGCCCGACGCGGCGGCGCCGCGCCTGATCGTCGCGGCCATCATCATGGGCGCGCGGCCTCAAAGCGCTGCGGATCCTGAACCGGGCTGTTTCCGGGCGCGCTGGAGCAACGAGTAAACGCTTCGACATCGCCTCGAATGGAGAAGTCCTCGCGCCGCTTTATTGAATGCGTGCGGGCGCGACCGGACGCCACGGCTGCGACCCTCCTCAGCCGCGACATCCGATGAACGCCAGACGGGCCACTTCACCCCTAGCGCTTCGGTGAGAAGCTAAGCCGGGGCTCTTGGAGCTCCGTCATAAGCATACTGCATCACAGGCTTTTGATGAAACCAACTTCAGACTGGTTTCTCCTAGCCTGCAAGCAGGCTTACCCATGGTGAACGCACCCTTCAGCTTGAGTTCATCGTTTCGGCTGCAAGAGACAAGCCGGCAGTACAGCCGGATCATCAGCAGGAGCTAGAAAAATGAAAAAGATCATCCTTGCAACCGTGGCGCTCGTCATGGCCTCGGCGGTTCCAACCTTCGCGCAGACTCACCACTCCAACGCTCGCGAATACCGTCAGGACGGGCGCATCGTCCGCGGCGCCGTCCGCGGGCAGTTGACCCCGCGCGAACTCGCGCTGATCCGTGCGCAGCAGGTTCGGATCGACCGCGCCCAGCGGCGGGCGGCAGCCGATGGCGTGGTCACGCGCGCCGAGCGCCGGGACATCCAGCGCCTCCAGAACGAGGCGTCGCGCACCATCTACCGCCTGAAGCACAACGGCCGCGGCTTCCACTGAGCCGACGGGTCGAAAAAGGTTCGGCAAAGGCCGGGAGCTTCGGGCTCCCGGCTTTTTCTTTGCTTGTCGATGCCGCTAGCTTGCGGCACCCCTTGATGCCCGCACCGCGGCCCGGCATCACAGACCATGCGCATCCTTTCCCTCAACGCCTGGGGCGGCCGGGTCTTCGAACCGCTGATCCGCTTCCTTCGCGACACGCAGCCGGATGCCCTCTGCCTTCAGGAAGTGACCCGCGCTCCCGTCGCTTCCGCCGAGTGGCTCCTCTACCGGGACGGCGGCACGGAACTGTTGCAGCGCGCCGACCTGTTTCGCGAGGTGCAGGCCGTCCTGCCGGAGCATGACGGCATCTTCTGCCCGGCCGCGCGGGGCACGCTTTTTGACGGCGAGGAGGCGACGCCCTCGGATTGGGGGATCGCGACTTTCGTGCGGAAAACCCTTCCGGTCATCGGGCAGGCGCAGAACTTCGTGCATGGCGCGTTCTCTCCCGACGGCTGGGGCGAACATCCCCGTTCCCGCAACGCGCATGCGGTGCGCCTCTTCGATCACCTGGCCGGCGCTCCGGTCACGGTGGCGCACGTGCACGGGCTTCGCGACCCCTCCGGCAAGGGTGATACGCCGGCAAGGCAGGCGCAAGCGGAAGCCTTCGTTCAGTTGATCCGCACGGTCTGGCAGCCCGGCGAGCGGCTTGTCGCCTGCGGCGATTTCAACGTGCTGCCGGGCGGCAGCACCTTCGCTGTCCTGGCCGCGCTCGGCCTGCGCGACCTCGTCACGCAACGCGGGCACGCCGGCACGCGCACCTCGCTCTACCCAAAGCCCGGCCGGCACGCCGACTATTGCCTGGTCACGCCCGATGTCGAGGTGAAGCGCTTCGACGTCCTGGCGGAGCCGGAAATCTCCGACCACTGCGCCCTGGCTCTGGAGATCGGCTGACACGCCCCGCCGCGTCGGCCTCCCCTGTCGGATTGACTCGGCCCCGCCCCTGCACCACCCTTTTTCGCCCACGAGAAAGCAACGGACGCGGCGCATGCATGACAATCCAAGCCTTGATCCGGTCCGCTCAGCCCTGCTCGACGCCCTGCCCGGCGTGCGGCACGGCTTCTTCACGCGCCGCGGCGGCTTGTCGGAAGGCCTCTATGGCAGCCTGAACATCGGCACCGGCTCGGACGATGATCCAAGCCTCGTCCGGCAAAACCGCGCCCGCGTGGCGGATTGGATGGGCGTCCCGCAGGATCGCCTGCTTTCCGCGTGGCAGATCCATTCGCCCGACGCCGTGGTGGTGCGCGAAGCGTTTCCCGGCGAGCGCCCCAAGGCCGACGCGCTGGTGACTGACCGGCCGGGCATCGCCGTCTGCGCGGCTTCGGCCGACTGCGGCCCCGTCCTTTTCGCGGATGCAAAAGCGCGTGTCGTAGGCGCCGCCCATGCGGGATGGAAGGGAGCGTTTACCGGAGTGTTGGAGAATACGATCCTCGCCATGGAAGGCCTCGGCGCGCGCCGCGAAAATATCGTCGCCGTGCTGGGGCCGTCCATCTCCGCGGCGAACTACGAGGTCGGGCCGGAATTCATGGAGCGGTTTGTCCAGGCGGACGGAACGAACGGACGGTATTTTACGCCGTCCGGCCGGAACGCGCACGCCCTGTTCGACCTGCCGGCCTACACCGTGGACCGGCTGCGCGCCGCCGGCATCCGTGCGACAAGCGTGAACCGCTGCACCTATGCCGAGGAGGGAAGTTTCTTCTCCTACCGCCGCGCCACGCATCGCGGCGAGCCCGACTACGGCCGGCAGATTTCCGCGATCGCCCTGGAGTCGTTCTGATGGCCCTGCATTTCTCCCGTGAAGAATTCGACGCGCGGCGCGACCGCCTTCTGATCGAAATGAAGGCCAGGAAGCTGGACGCGATCCTGCTCTTCGCCCAGGAAAGCATGTACTGGCTGACCGGCTACGACACGTTCGGCTTCTGCTTCTTCCAGTGCCTCGTGGTGAAGAGCGACGGCACGACCGTGCTGCTCACCCGCTCGGCCGATCTCAGGCAGGCCAAGCACACGTCCACGATCGAGAACGTCACGGTCTGGACCGACCGCGAGAACGCCAATCCCGCGGTCGACCTGCGCAACCTGCTCAACGACCTCGACCTTCTGGGCAGCCGTATCGGCGTCGAATACGACACGCACGGCCTGACGGGCAAAACCGGCAGGATGCTGGACGAACAGCTCGCCACCTTCGGCGAGATCACCGATGCTTCCGGCATCGTCGGCCGCTTGCGCACGGTGAAAAGCCCTGCGGAAGTTGAAAAGGTCACCCGCGCAGCCGAACTCGCCGATGACGCGCTGGAAGCCGCCCTGCCCCTGATCCGCGCGGACGGCGACGAAGCGGCGATCCTTGCCGCCATGCAGGGCGCGGTCTTTGCCGGCGGCGGCGATTATCCCGCCAACGAGTTCATCATCGGTTCAGGCGCCGACGCGCTTTTATGCCGGTACAAAGCCGGCCGCCGCCGGCTTTCCCCCAACGATCAGCTTACCCTGGAATGGGCCGGCGTGTTCCACCACTACCACGCCGCCATGATGCGCACGGTGATCGTCGGTCCGCCCTCCGCCCGGCACGTCGAACTTTTCGAGGCCGCGCGCGATGCGCTTGTCGCCGTGGAAGCGGCGATGATGCCTGGAAAAACGTTCGGCGACGTGTTCGATGCGCATGCCCGCACCATGGAGGCGCACAGCCTGACCCGCCACCGGCTCAACGCCTGCGGCTACTCGCTGGGCGCCCGCTTCACGCCGTCCTGGATGGACGCTCCGATGTTCTACGCGAACAACTCGGAGGCGGTCGTGCCGAACATGACGCTGTTCGCCCACATGATCATCATGGATTCCGACTCCGGCACCGCCATGACGCTGGGGCGCACCTACCTGACCACGGAAGCAGCACCCAAGCCCCTCTCCCGCTTCAACCTGGACCTGATCGTCCGATGACTCTTTCCTCCCGCAGCCGTCTTTCCTTTCTTTCCCCGACGCTGCGGGGGGCCGGCGGATTTCCGCTGCTATTGCTTTGCGCCTGCACGGTCGGCATCGACGAGCGGCCGGTTCCGCCGGAAGCCATCCCGAACGTCGCCTATCAGCAGGACTCGCAGGCGACCTATCGCGCGCCGGCGGAAAGCGCCGCCCCCATCATACAGGCCGCCGCACCCACCTACTCCGGGCGATCCGTTCAATCCGGCGGCGCGGAAACGCTTGTCTGGCAGACCGGCGCGCAGCCGGTTGCCATCGAGCGCACTTCGCTTGCCGCGCCGGAAGCCGCCTCTTCGGAGGCCGAGAATGCACCGGCCGAGGAAAGCGAGCCGGCTGAGAACGGCGATGCGTCTGCTACGCTGGACCAGACTGAAGCATCGGAGCAGCCGGCACCCGCTGAAGAACCAGCCCCGGAGCAGGCAGCGGCGGTTCAGCCGGCGCAGGCGCACAGCTTCCGGCTTGCCCCTTTCGTGGGCCTGGATGCGGATGCCGCGGGGCCGCTGCGCGAAGCCATGCAGGCGGAAGCCGAGCGCCAGGGCATCGACTTGAGCGGCGGGCCGGAAAAGCTCGTCCTGAAGGGTTACCTCTCCTCCATGGAGGACGGCGGCGCCAAGGTGCTGACCTATGTCTGGGACGTCTATGACACGTCGGGCAACCGGCTGACCCGCATCGATGGACAGCAGAAGCTGCCGCGCGACGCCCAAACCGAGCCGCTCCAGGTCGATGCCGCAACCTCTAGGAAACTCGCCGAAAAGATCATGGCGACGCTCAGCCGTTGGCAGCCGGACGAAGCGGGATGAACGCGCTTTCACGCTTTCTTGGGTTCACGGATGTATAAATCGGCGTCTCCGGCTTGCAATGACGCTTAAGCCGGCTAGAAGCCGCGCCGTTCAACAGACGCCCGACAGGTCTCATCCATGAAGCTCTTTGCGGGCAACTCGAACAGGGTTCTGGCCGAAGGCGTGGCCCGCTACCTCAACGTTGCGCTGGGCCGCGCCAGCGTCCGCCGCTTCGCCGATCAGGAGATCTTCGTCGAAATCCAGGAAAACGTCCGCGGCGAGGACGTGTTCGTGCTGCAAAGCACCTCCTTCCCCGCCAACGACAACCTGATGGAACTCCTGATCATGATCGACGCCTTCCGCCGCTCCTCGGCGAAGCGCGTCACGGCCGTGATCCCCTATTTCGGCTATGCCAGGCAAGACCGCCGCGCGTCCGGGCGCACGCCGATCTCGGCCAAGCTGGTGGCGAACCTGATCACCCGCGCGGGCGCCGACCGCGTGCTGACCATGGACCTGCATGCCGGGCAGATCCAGGGCTTCTTCGACATCCCGACCGACAACCTGTTTTCCGCGCCCGTGATGTCGCGCGACGTGAAGGCGCGCTACAAGCTCGCCAACGTCATGGTGGTCTCGCCCGACGTCGGCGGCGTGGTGCGGGCCCGCGCGCTTGCCAAGCGCATCGACGCGCCGCTCGCCATCGTGGACAAGCGCCGCGAGCGGCCCGGCGAGTCCGAGGTGATGAACATCATCGGCGACGTTTCCGGCAAGGACTGCCTGCTCCTCGACGACATCGTGGATTCCGGCGGCACCCTCTGCAACGCCGCCGAAGCGCTGATGAAGAACGGCGCGACCTCCGTCACGGCCTACATCACCCACGGCGTGCTGTCCGGCAGCGCCGTGGCGCGCATCAGCGCCTCCATGCTCAAGGAACTGGTCATCACCGACTCCATCCAGCCCTCCGCCAGCGTTTCCGCTGCCCGCAACATCCGCGTGGTTTCCGTCGCCGACCTGCTCGGCGAAGCCATCTCGCGCACGGCAACGGAAGAGTCGGTTTCCAGCCTGTTCGATTGATCTTATCACGGCGCAGATGAGACTCTGACGCGACCATGACCTACTGGCAACCTCTGGTCGTCAAAGGCGTCGCTTTCGATCTCTCACACTTGGAACCTTTTGAATTTCCGGTGATGCCAGCCCGTCACGCCGGTCAGGCCACAGTCAGCGTCAGCTTCAACGACCACTGCTTTACGGAAGCTTTCAACTCCGAGCATCACGATGCCGACCTTCTGGTCCAGCATGCATCATCGCACGAGCGGCGAGCGTTCGACTTTGTGCGCTACGAGTTGAGCCGGAACCTGCCTGCGATCATCAGAGGACTCGACGGCAGCCGGATCGCTTCGACGCGCGAGGGCAATCTTGTCCGCGTTACCTTGCAGGACGGCACGGTGTATCCCGTGTTCTTCACGCTTCGGAAGGTCAACGGCCGCCGCGCGAATCTGTTTGTCGTCAGCGCCTATCCTTGGACCAAGCCGCAGAAGATCGCGACAACCGGGGAGATGAAATTCACCTTGGCACTTGCTAAGGTGCTGCAAGGCGATTCCCTCGCTTTCCCAAATCGCCGCTGAAACAGAAAAGAGCCCGCGAGGGGCTCTTTTCAGCATCCGGCAACCTCTTGGCTATCTCGCATTGCGCGTGGACCCTCGCGGGTGGGGGAGGCTGTCTCAGCCGGTCAGGCACTCCGATGTCCCGAAGTTAGGATATGAGTGTAAAAAAATCAATCTGAGACCGACAAGGCAAGTGGGCCAGGGGGAACAACAGCTTTCGGGATCGGCCTTGCCGGGTCAACCTATGTTTCCAATTTCCTGATGGCCACAGCGGGAGAAACGAATGGCGGTCGCGGGCAAGCAGAAGGCTGCCATGGGCAAACCACGCTCTGAGTTGGCGGACATGCAGGTTGCCGCAGGCAGTTCGTCATCCGCTCCCGACGACCACGCGGAGGTTTCCGCTACCCCGCGCGACCTGGAGAAATCCTGTCTTGCCGCCGCTCTCAAGCTGCTGGAAGACGCGCAGCAGCCGGACATCGATGCCTTCGCTTTGCGCTTCCGCCGCTCCTTCGCCGACCTGCTGGGACCGCTGACCGTCGTTTACGGCACGCGGCCGGACTTCAATGCCTTTCTGGGTGAACTGGCCGAACGTCTGGCGAGAGCCTGGAAAGCGCGGCCCCCCGCCCTCAAGCTGCGCGACCTCGAACGCGACTTCGAGCCGGACTGGTTCCTGCGCGAGAACGCCGTCGCCTACGTCTTCTACATCGACCGCTTCGCCGGCAGCCTTTTGGGCGTGCTCGACAGGCTCGACTATCTCGAAGAACTCGGCGTCACCTACGTCCACTTCATGCCCTGCCTGGAACCCCGCCCCGGCGACAGCGACGGCGGCTATTCCGTGATGGACTACCGCAAGATCAACCCGCGCTACGGCACGATGGAGGACTTGGCCGAGGTCACGGAGGCGCTCCGGGCGCGCGGCATGAGCGTCTGCATCGACCTCGTGCTGAACCACACGGCGAAGGAGCACGAATGGGCGGTGCGCGCCCGTGCGGGCGAGAAGGAATTCCAGGATTTCTACTGGATGTTCCCCGACCGCGAGATGCCCGACCGCTACGAGAAGACGCTGGTGGAGGTCTTTCCGGAGCACGCGCCGGGCAACTTCTCCTGGATTGACGATTGCAAGAAGTGGGTCTGGACCACCTTCAACGAGCACCAGTGGGACCTCAACTGGTCGAACCCGCGCGTCTTCCTGGAGATCGTGGACATCATGCTTTTCCTCGCCAACCGGGGCGTGGAGGTGGTGCGGCTCGATGCCGTCGCCTTCATGTGGAAGCGGCTCGGCACCCGCTGCCAGAGCGAGCCGGAAGTGCACGAGCTTTTGCACGCGTTGCGCGCCGCCAGCCGCGTCGCCGCGTCCGCCCTGATCCACAAGGAAGAGGCGATCGTCAGCCCAAAAGAGGTCATCCCTTATCTCGGCGTGGGAAAACATGCGGGCAAGGAGGGCAACCTCGCCTACCACAACTCGCTGATGGTGCAGTTCTGGTCGGCGCTCGCCACCCGCTCCACGCGGCTGATGACCCACGTCATGCGCTCGCACTTCCCCGAAAACTTCGAGAACGCCACCTGGGGTACCTATCTGCGCTGCCACGACGACATCGGCTGGGCCATAACCGACGAGGACGCCCGCGCGGTCGGCCTTAACGGCTTCGCGCACCGCGCCTACCTCGCGGATTTCTACGAGGGCGTATTCCCCGGCTCGTTTGCGCGGGGCGGGCTGTTCCAGTCGAATCCCGCCACCGGCGACAAGCGCTCCAACGGCGCCAACGCCTCGCTGTGCGGCCTCGAAACCGCGCTGGAAACGCGAGACGAAGCGGCGGTGAACCGCGCGATCCAGCGCATCTTCCTCGGCCACGCGCTGATCGCCAGTTTCGGCGGCATTCCCCTGATCTACATGGGCGACGAGCTCGGCCTCATGAACGACCTCTCCTACGTCAACAACCCTGACAAGGCGCATGACAGCCGCTGGATGCACCGCCCGGCAATGGACTGGGGCAAAGCCGCCAGCCGCCACGATCCGACCAGCGTCGAAGGCCGCATCTATGCCGGCGTGCGCCAGATCCTTCAGCGCCGCAAGGCGACGCCGCACCTGCATGCGAAGAACGGCACGCAGGTGGTCGATGCCGGCGTGGACGGCGTCTTCGCTTTCCTGCGCAAGAGCGCGCTGGGCAACCTGCTCTGCCTCTTCAACTTCACCGACATTTGGCTCGCGGTGCCTCGCACCTTCGCGCTGGTGAACGGCGTGAGGGACTTCCACGACCGGCTCAGCGACCACTTCGTCGCCACGCCCGGCGACGTCGTCGCCCTGCCGCCCTCGGCGCGCGTCTGGCTGGGATGAGCGTCAACGGCCCGAAGCGCTTTTGGTTGGTCGATATCCGCCTCAGCGATGGCTTGGGGAATTTGACTGAGACAGCGGGCCGAGGCGGATTTGGGCCGAACTGGCACAAGCGCCTCGCGATATTGCCGCTTGGAACGTGTGGCGATCAGGTCTAAGCGCAGCCGCGACAAGTTTGATTTGGCAGCACCAGCATGAGCATCCCCGCAACATCAGCGGCGGTCATCCCGTCGCGATCCGCACCGAGCGCTGCCGCAACAACCACTTACGGCATCATCTTCGCGGTGAGTTTGTGCCACTTCATCAACGACACGATGCAGTCGCTGCTTTCCGCGCTTTACCCGGTCCTCAAGGAGACCTTTTCCCTCGATTTCTGGCAGATCGGCATGCTGACCATGTGCTTCATGGTGACGGCATCGCTGCTCCAGCCGGTTGTCGGCATTGTCACCGACCGCAGACCGATGCCTTGGTCGCTGCCCCTCGGCATGGCCTCAACCCTGATTGGCCTGCTTTTCCTCGCTTTCGCTTCGACCTACGGGCTGCTGCTTGTCGGCGCCGGGCTGATCGGCGTCGGCTCTGCCATCTTCCATCCGGAGTCTTCGCGCGTGGCGCGGCTGGCCTCCGGCGGGCGCTACGGCTTCGCCCAGTCCACCTTCCAGGTCGGCGGCAATTTCGGCCATGCCGTCGGCCCGCTGCTTGCCGCCTTCATCGTCGTGCCGCGCGGCCAGGCGAGCGTCGCGTGGTTCTGCCTCGGCGCGTTTGCCGGCATCCTGATCCTGGCCCGCGTCGGAGCCTGGTACCGGGCGGCGCTGTCGGCTTCGGCCGGGCGTTCCAGGCCGGCAACGGCGCTCGTGCTGCCGCGCCACCGCGTGATGACGGCCCTGGTCGTCCTGATGCTGCTGACCTTCACCAAGAACATCTACACCGCAAGCTTCGCGTCCTTCTACACGTTCTACGTGATCGAGCGCTTCGGCGTGTCCGTGCCGGACGCGCAGTTCCTCCTGTTCGTGTTCCTGGGCGCCGGCGCGGTCGGCACCTTCCTCGGCGGGCCGATCGGCGACCGTTTTGGCGCGCGCTTCGTGATCTGGTTTTCCATCCTCGGCGTGCTGCCCTTCAGCCTCGCCTTGCCCTACGCCAGCTACGAGGCGACGATCGTGCTGACGATCCTGATCGGCCTGATCCTTTCCTCCGCGTTCCCCGCCATCCTGGTTTTTGCGCAGGAGCTTGTTCCGGGGCGTGTCGGCATGGTGGCCGGCATCTTCTTCGGCTTCGCCTTCGGCATGGGCGGCATCGCCGCGGCCGTTCTGGGCGTGCTCGCGGACAAGCACGGCATCCAGTATGTCTACTGGCTCTGCTCGTTCCTTCCTTTCCTCGGACTGCTGACGGTGTTCTTGCCCGCCACGCGCGCCGGAGCGGCAAAGGTTTAGGACGACGCCGTCCGAACCTCAGGACGCGAGCGTCAGGAGCGCTCCGGCTAGTGCAGCGCTGCCGAGAACCGCGAAAAGGTTGACGTGCCAGCGCAGCAACGCGAGCGCAGCGGCCGCCGCCACCGCTGCCGCGCGAAGGTCGAAGCTGCCGCAGACGGGAACGGGTAGCGCAATCAGGCCGAGCCGCACGGTTTCCACCTGCCCGAACAGTACGTGCAGGCCGAACCAGAGCGCGAGGTTGGCGATAATGCCGACAACGGCTGCCGTGACCGCTGCGAGCGCAGCGGACAGCCAGCGGATGTGGCGCAGCCGTTCCACGAAGGGCGCTCCGGCGAAGATCCAGAGGAAGCATGGCACGAAGGTGAACCACAGCGCCACCGCGGCACCGGCGAGGCCGCCGGCGAGCGGGTCGAGTCCCGATAGCCGCGTGCCGCCTAGAAAGCCAACAAAGACGAGAACCAGGATCAGTGGTCCTGGGGTAGTCTCCGCGAGACCCAGGCCCGTCAGCATCTCGTCTGGCGCCAGCCAGCCGTAAACGTCCACTGCCTGCTGGCCGACATAGGCGAGCACCGCATAAGCGCCGCCGAAGGTGACCGTCGCCATCTTGGAAAAGAACCAGGCTTCGCGCGTGAAGACGCTCTGACCGCCGAGCGCGAGCCGCAGAACGACCAGCGGGCCGAACCAGATGCCGAGCCAAGCCAGAGCGGTCCACGCCGCACGCCGGGCGTCGGAGGCCCAGGAAGTTCCCGGCTCTGCTGGCGACGGAAGCGTCCCGCCAACGGCCGGGACGATCCTGCTCCTCGCGATGCCGAGGCCGACGGCGCCCAGTACGATTGCGGGAAAGGGAACGTGCAGGAAGGCGATGGCCGCGAAAGCCGCTAGCGCGACCGCCAGCGCAAAGCGCGTCTTCAGGGCTCGCTTGGCAACCCGCAGCAGCGCTTCCAATACGAAGGCGAGAACAGCAGCTTTGATTCCCCAGAGCAGCCCGACGACCACGGGCAGATGACTCGCGTGGACGTAAAGGATTGAAAGCGCCGTGATCACCAGTGCTCCTGGAAGCAGGAACAGCAGCCCGGCGATCAGACCGCCCCGCATTCCCCGAAGAAGCCAGCCGACATAGGTGGCAAGCTGCATCGCCTCGGGACCGGGCAGCAGCATGCAATAGTTCAACGCGTGCAGGAAGCGCGCTTCGTCCAGCCAGCGGCGCTCTTCCACCAGCATGCGGTGCATCAGCGCGATCTGGCCAGCCGGTCCGCCAAAGGAAAGCAGGCCGATATGCGCAAAGACGCCCGCCGCCTCGCGAAAGGACGGCAGGTCGCCGGCCCGCGCTGCGGCCCAATCCGCCGCGGTGTCGTTCACCGATCCCCTGGACATCCCATTTCTTTCCAGCTTCCGCGCTGCCCGAAACGCCGCATGCAACCCCGCACGGTCCTCCTGTTCAAGCAAAACCGTGCTCAACCTGAACCGGTGCTGCGCAAACGCGGTTTCCCGCGCCCGCGCCCGCGGCTCACCATTCGGGTTGCGTGGAACAGGCTCTTCCGCTATAGGCCCGCCACCCGCGCAGACACCCTTGGAGGCAGCGCGGGCGACGAGCCGCCCTTTCGGCGGCTCTCGTCGTTTCAGCTAGGCGCAGTGTCTTGCCGGAACGCTCCAAACAACCGCAAAGGAAAAGCCATGAGCGAAACTTACGAGCTCAAGGCCGAAGCGCGCGAACGGGTCGGTAAGGGGTCCGCCCGAGCAGTCCGCCGCAACGGTCAAGTGCCCGCCGTCATCTACGGCGAAAAACAGCCCCCCGTCACCATCGCCCTCTCCTACAAGGAGATCTACTACAAGATCCACGGCGGCGGCTTCATGACCACGGTCGCCACGATCGACGTCGGCGGCCAGAAGATCCGCGTCCTGCCGAAGGACTATCAGCTCGACCCAGTGAGCGACTTCCCGGTGCATGTGGACTTCCTGCGCGTGAGTGCCGGGACCGAAGTCAACGTCGCGGTGCCCGTTCACTTCATCAACGAGGACGACTGCCCCGGCATCGAGCGCGGCGGCGTCCTCAACATCGTGCGCCACGAGGTGGAACTCCACTGCCCGGCGGATGCGATCCCCGACAGCCTCACCTTCGACCTGAAGGGGCTCGACATCGGCGCCTCCATCCACATCTCCGCCGTCACGCTGCCCGCCGGCGTGCGCCCGGTGATCGCTGACCGCGACTTCACGGTGGCGACCATCGCCTCCTCGTCCGCGGCCAAGGCTGAAGCCGCCGGCGACACCTCGCTTGAGCCGCCGCCCGCTCCCGCAGCGGAAGCCGGAACGGAAGAGTAAGCTCTTCCGGGAGTCGGACAGTGCTGGTCTGGGCGGGTCTCGGCAATCCGGGCCGGCAATATGCGGGCCAGCGCCACAATATCGGCTTCATGGCGGCGGACACGATTCACCGCCGCCATGGCTTTTCTCCGTGGTCGAAAAAATTCTCGGCCCAGATCGCGGAAGGCTGCTTCGGCGGCGAAAAGGTTCTGCTGATCAAGCCGCAGCGCTACATGAACGCCTCCGGCGAGCTGGTCGGCGAAGCCCTGCGCTTCTTCAAGCTTAAGCCAGACGCGCTCTCCGTCTTCTACGACGAGCTCGACCTCGCTCCCGGCAAGGTGAGGGTAAAGCGCGGCGGCGGCTCCGGCGGCCACAACGGCATCCGCTCCCTCGACGCGCATGTCGGCCCTGACTATCGCCGCATCCGCCTCGGCATCGGCCATCCCGGCTCCAAGGACCTCGTGACGCCGCATGTCCTGGGCGACTTTGCCAAAAGTGATCGGATTTGGCTGGAACCGCTGCTCGACGCGGTGGCGGATGCGGTACCCCTGCTGGCAGCCGGCGACGAGTCCGGCTTCATGAACAAGGTGAGCGTGGCGACAGGCGCCGGCGACAAGCCACCAGAAGTCAAGCCAGCCAAAGGACAAAGCCACATCCGCCAAGCCCGCCCGCAGCAGCCTTCGGCGAAGCTGCCGGAAAGCGGGCCGATGGCCGCAATGCTTAAGCGTATGTTCGGCAAAGACTGACGCGCCGCGTCGGCTTGGCAGCGCCCACCTACGGGCCTAAGTTGGATTCGGGGAAGGATCGATCGCCATGCAGAATGTCACCATCGCCATGGACGAGGCGCTTGTTCGATTGACCGAAGTTGAAGCGGCCAAAGCCGGCAAGAGCCTGTCGGACTTCATCTCCGACATCGTATTGCGGGAGATGGCACACGCAGCTTCGACACCAGATGAGGAGAATCCGCAACTTGCGGCGTTGCAGCGGGTGTTCGCGGAACCTCTCCTGCCGATCTCCGACAATGGGCTCTTACCGTCGTCAGAAGAGCGCAATGCGCGCCGCTAGGATATTCATCGACAGCAATACCCTGGTCTATGCGTTGGATGAGTCGGAACCTGCAAAGCGGGTTGCGTGCAGGCGTTGGCTTGCGGAACTTGTATCCCTCAAATGCGGCGTTACAAACCTTCAGGTATTGAATGAAGCCACGAACGTCCTGCTCCGCAAAAGCACCCGCTTTCCGAACGTGAACATCTTTTCTCGTATCGATGAGTTCGCTTCGCTGGGCACGAGTCCAGTATCCTGGCAGACCAGCCTGAAGGCGCGCGAGATCAGAGAGAACTCCGGCTACTCCTGGTGGGACAGCCTGCTCCTCGCCTCTGCACTCGAACTCGGCTGCACGCATTTCTTGTCGGAAGACCTTCAGGACGGCCAGGCCGTGGAAGGCTTGACGATCGTAGACCCCTTCTCCACAAGCCCCGGCGACATCCTTTCATCCCTGTAGGACTGCACCGCCATGGGTTTCAAATGCGGCATCGTCGGGCTGCCGAATGTCGGCAAGTCGACGCTCTTCAATGCGCTGACGCGCACGGCTGCCGCGCAGGCCGCAAACTATCCCTTCTGCACCATCGAGCCGAACACCGGCGAGGTCGCGGTGCCGGACCCGCGGCTGGAGAAGATCGCGGCCATCGCCAAGTCCAAGGAGATCATCCCGACCCGCATTGCCTTCGTGGACATCGCAGGCCTCGTGCGCGGCGCATCGAAGGGCGAGGGTCTCGGCAACCAGTTCCTCGCCAACATCCGCGAGGTCGATGCGGTGGTGCATGTTCTCCGCTGCTTCGAGGATGACGACATCACCCATGTGGAAGGCCGCATCGATCCGGTCGCGGATGCCGAGACGGTGGAAACCGAACTGATGCTCTCCGACCTGGAAAGCCTGGAACGCCGCGTCGTGCAGTTCCGCAAGCGTGCGCAGGGCAAGGACAAGGAGGCGCTCGCCGTTCTGCCCGTCATGGAGCGCGCCGTCGGCTTGCTGACCGAGGGCAAGCCGGTGCGCGTGATGCTGAGCGACATCGCACCGGAAGATCTGCCAATTTTGCAAGGCCTCAACCTGCTGACGTCCAAGCCGGTGCTCTATGTCTGCAACGTCGCCGAAGCCGATGCGGCCTCCGGCAACGAGCACACGCAGGCTGTCGCGAAGATGGCGGAAGCGCAGGGCGCACGCACCGTCACGATCTCCGCAGCGATCGAGGCGGAGGTGGCGCAGCTTCCCGACGCCGACGCCAAAGACTTCCTGGCCGATCTCGGCCTCGAAGAGCCCGGCCTCGACCGCCTCATCCGCGAAGGCTACGCGCTGCTCGACCTCATCACCTATTTCACCGCCGGCCCGAAGGAAACGCGCGCCTGGACGATCGAAAAGGGTACCAAGGCGCCGCAGGCGGCAGGTGTGATCCATTCCGACTTCGAGCGTGGCTTCATCCGGGCGCAGACGATCGCCTATGCCGATTACATTGCGCTGGGCGGCGAAACTGCGGCCAAGGAGGCGGGCAAGGCGCGCGACGAGGGCAAGGAATACGTCGTCCAGGACGGCGACATCCTGCTCTTCCGCTTCAACACGTGAACGCACGGGAGGCGAAGAGAAACCGTCACTTTCCTGTCAAGCTTCGCGCGCTTACACTGCTCCAGGCACACAGTCCGCCTGCCCTGTTCCGGAGCCCCGGCTCATGATCAAATCCTTCGCCCTTGAAGGCGAGCACCTGCATGCCCTGCCCTCCCTTGCCGACTGCATGGCCAGCACGGCCTGGATCGACCTGCTCGAACCGACGGCGGAGGAGGAAGCCGACATCAAGCGGCTCGTCGGCGTGGAACTGCCGACGCATGAGGAGATGCAGGAGATCGAGATTTCGTCGCGCCTCTACAGCGAGCACGGCGACCACTTCATGACCGCCACGGTGCCGGCCTACCGCGAGGGCGGCGACCCGCTGTTTGGGCCCATCACCTTCGTGCTCGCGGGAAACAAGCTGATCACCGTGCGCTATCACGACCCCCGCGCCTTCAAGGCATTCCCCGTGCGCGCGGCGAAGGGCGACCTCGGCTGCACCGACGGCGCCTCGATCCTGATCGCGCTCCTGGAAGCGATCGTGGACCGTCTGGCCGACCTCCTGGAGCGCATCAGCCACAACGTCATCCAGCTTTCCCAGGACATCTTCCACAGCCAGGAGAAGAAGGCGTCCAAGCGCGACGTCACTTTTCAGGCGATCCTGCGCCGCATCGGCCGCAAGGAGGACCTGATCTCCGACATGCAGGAAAGCCTGCACTCGCTCCAGCGGCTCACCGGCTATCTCGGCAACCTTTCCGTCCAGCGCGGCATGGAAAAGGGGATGCGGGAGCGGCTGAAGACGCTTGGGCGCGACATCGCTTCGCTGGTGGACCACACGTCGGCCCTGTCCCAAAAGATCAACTTCCTGCTCGATGCCACGCTCGGCATGATCTCCATCGAGCAGAATGCGATCATCAAGATCTTCTCCGTCGCGGCTGTCGTGTTCCTGCCGCCGACGCTTGTCGCCTCCATCTACGGCATGAACTTCGAGCACATGCCGGAACTGCGCTTCCTGTTCGGCTACCCCATGGCGCTGCTCGTGATGATCGCTTCCGCCATCCTGCCCTACCTCTATTTCAAGCGGCGTGGCTGGCTTTGACGCATAAGCGCTGGGCCTACGAGGATTTCACGGTCGGCTCGGTCCTGACGCTCGGCGAAAAGACGGTGACGGCAGACGAGATCGTCCGCTTCGCCGAACAATTCGATCCGCAGCCGATGCACCTTGACGAGGCGGCTGGGCAGGAAAGCCTGCTCGGCGGGCTTGCAGCGTCGGGCTGGCATGTCTGCGCCCTCTTCATGCGCATGATGTGCGACGCCTACCTCAACGACTCGACAAGCCAGGGCGCGCCGGGCGTGGAGGAAGTCCGCTGGAAGCTGCCCGTGCTCGCCGGCGACTCTCTTCGTGGAGAAACCACGATCCTTTCCAAGCGCCTCTCCAAGTCGCGCCCGCATCTCGGCCTCGTTTCCCTCCGCCACGAGTTGTTCAACCAGCGGGCTGAGAGCGTGTTCGAGATGGAGAATGCCGGCATGTTCCTCCTGCGCCATCCCGAACCGGCACAGGCATGACGCTGGACGCCTATCTTCGCATCGGCGACACCGTCCCGCTCGGCTCCCACCGCTTCGAGGCGGAAGCGATCAAGGTTTTCGCCCGCGCTTACGACCCGCAGCCCTTCCACTTGGACGAGGAACTGGCGCGGCAAAGCGTGTTCGGCGGCTTGTGCGCGTCCGGATGGCATACGGCCTCGATCTGGATGCGGCTGAACGTTGAGTCCCTGAGGGCTTTCGACGAAACGGATTGGAACGGCCCCGGGCCGCGCCCGACCTGGGGACCTTCCCCCGGCTTTCAGAAGATGCACTGGCCTAAGCCGGTTTTCGCTGGAGAAACGGTGTCTTTCACGCGCACCGCGGTTTCCCACCGCCGCTTGGCTTCGCGCCCCGGCTGGCGCGTCCTGGCGATGGAAGCCGGCGGAACCGACTCGACGGGCGTCTCCGTGCTCGCCTTTGAATGCGCAGTGCTGGTGAAGGCTGTCTAATACAACCCTGGCTAGCTTTCTTGCGGAAGTCGTGAGATGTTTGCGACAAGAGGATTAAGGGCGCGAAACTTGAAAGCCATCGCAGCGAACATCGCTCAGACCATAGGTGGAATGGCCATTCTGCTTCTCTGCTTAGTTCCTCTGATTTTTTATGGAACAGCTTTCATCGAAGGTGCCAATCTGTGGTTCGGCTGGAAGGGGTGGTGGGTTGGATCACTGTTCTTTGTTGCAGTTTCTCTGTTTAGAGGTCCAGCTCTGTTCGCAGGCATGATCGTAGGAGGCTATGGTGCTTACTACGGGTGGGACTGGCCTCTTTGGATTGTAGTCATAGTTTTCTTTCCCGGATTTGCGTTGATGCTGGGTTCATTGCTTTTTGCAGGTGTGAGCAGCATGTTTGATCGTACTCGCAGCTAGTTCAGGTAAGAACGTAAGGGTAAGTCCGACTATTCGCCTCAATGCCCCTCAAACGCAATCAGCGTCCGCACATCGACCCCAAGCCCTTCAAGCTTCCGCCGCCCGCCGAGATCCGGCAGGTCGATCACGAAGCAGGCGGCGACGATGTCGGCGCCCATCTGCTTCAACAGCTTCGATGCGGCCTCCGCCGTGCCGCCGGTCGCGATCAGGTCGTCCACGAGGATCACCTTGTCGCCCGGCGTCACGGCGTCGCGGTGCATCTCCATCTCGTCCACGCCGTATTCCAGGCTGTAGGCGATGCGCACGGTCTCGTGCGGCAGCTTGCCCTTCTTGCGGATCGGGATGAAGCCCGCCGAAAGCTGGTGCGCGATGGCGCCGCCTAAGATGAAGCCGCGCGCCTCGATGCCGGCGATCTTGTCGATCTTGGAACCGGCAAAGGGGTGGACAAGCTCGTCCACCGCACGGCGGAAGGCGCGGGCGTCGCCCATCAGCGTGGTGATATCGCGAAACAGGATGCCCGGCCTGGGGTAGTCGGGAATGGTGCGGATCGAAGCGATCAGCGCGTCTTCCAGGGAGGGCTTCATCGCGTTCGTCCGTGTTGATTTCAGTCGCTTCAACTTGGCGGAGCGTGCCGCAAAATCAAAGGGCGCCCGCGTGGGACGCCCCCTACTCAGGTGAACACCCTGAACGGCTTCAGTGCGGTACGTCGGCCCAGATGCGCCGCTTAACCACCCACATCAGGCCGGCGAAGACGGCCAGGAAGATGATGACGCGGAAGCCGGTCCGTTTGCGCTCCTCCAGGTGCGGCTCGGCCGCCCACATCAGGAAGGCCGCGACATCACGGGCATACTGGTCCGTCGTTTGCGGGCTGCCGTCGTCATAGGTCACTTGATCGTCCGAAAGCGGAGGCGGCATGGCCAGCGACTTGCCCGCAATGAAATACGGGTTGTAGTAGGTCCCTTCGGGGACTTTCATGCCCTCCGGCGGCTCCTGGCCGTAGCCGGTAAGCAGCGAGTGGATGTAGTCCGGTCCCGCTTCCTGGTACTGCGTGAAGATGTCCACCACGAAGTTCGGGAAGCCGCGCTCGACGCCGCGCGCCTTGGCCATCAGCGAAAGGTCCGGCGGCGCCGCGCCGTTGTTGGCCGCGGCCGCCGCTTCCGGGTTCGGAAAAGGCGACGGAAAGTAGTCCGACGGGACGCCCTTGCGCGTGAACATCTCGCCGTCGGCGTTCGGCCCGTCCTGCACTTCGGCTTCCGCCGCCAGCGCCTTGACCTGGCCGTCGGAGTAGCCGAGCGCCGAAAGGGCGCGGAAGGGCACGTAGTTCATCGAGTGGCAGGCCGAGCAGACCTCGTGATAGACCTTGTAGCCGCGCTGGATCTGGCCCTTGTCGAAATGCCCAAGCGGCCCGGCGAAGCTCCAGTTTTCGTATTTCGGATGCAGGATCGGGAAGTGCGTCGGCTCCGCCGCATTGTGCCCGCCCTCGCCTTCCTGCGCCCAAACGAGCCCAGCGCCGGCGAACAAGGCGAGAGCCGCGGCGCTTGCGCCGCCAAGGATGGTTTTCCGAAGCATGTTCCCCTCGTGCCCGCTTTTCTCAGCCCTTGCGGTCGGGCGCAGCCGCCGCGCCCGTGGGCAGCACCATGCCCCCGTGAACGCCGCGGTGCTTGGCCAGCACGGCCTCGGTGATCGAGTTCGGCAGCTTGCGCGGCGTTTCGATCAGGCCGAGCACGGGCATGATCACCAGGAAGAAGCCGAAATAGTAGAGCGTCGAAATCTGCGCCATCAGCGTGTAGGTGCCCTCCGCCGGGCGGGAACCAAGCCAGCCCAGGAAGATGGAATTGGCCACGAACAGCCAGAAGAACAGCTTGTACCACGGGCGATAGGCTGCGGAGCGAACCCTGGAAGTGTCGAGCCAGGGCACGAAGAACAGCACCAGGATCGCGCTGAACATCGCGATCACGCCGCCGAGCTTGGAGTCGATCGGCCCGATGTTGAAGGTGATGCCGCGCAGGATCGCGTAGAACGGCAGGAAGTACCATTCCGGCACGATATGGGCCGGCGTCTTCAGCGAGTTGAAGATGGTGTAGTTGTCGGGGTGGCCGAGATAGTTCGGCAGGTAGAAGACGAAATAGGCATAGACCAGCAGAAAGACGAGCAGGCCCAGCGCATCCTTGATCGTCGCATAAGGCGTGAACGCTACGGTGTCCGTCTTCGACTTCACCTCGATGCCGGTCGGGTTCGTCTGCCCCGCGACGTGCAGCGACCAGACGTGCAGGATCACCACGCCGGCGATCATGAAGGGCAGGAGGTAGTGCAGCGCGAAGAAGCGGTTCAGCGTCGGGTTTTCCACCGCGAAGCCGCCGAGCAGGAGTTGCTGGATCCAGTCGCCGACCAGCGGAACCGCCGTGAAGAAGCCGGTGATGACGGTGGCGCCCCAGCCGCTCATCTGCCCCCAGGGCAGCACATAGCCCATGAAGCCGGTCGCCATCATCAGGAGGTAGATGATGACGCCTAAGATCCAGAGGATTTCACGCGGTGCCTTGTAGGAGCCGTAATAAAGGCCGCGGGCGATGTGGAGATAGACCGCGATGAAGAAGAACGACGCGCCGTTGGCGTGGAGGTAGCGCAGCAGCCAGCCGGAGTTCACGTCGCGCATGATCTTCTCGACGGACTGGAAGGCGAAGCGCGTGTCCGCGGCATAGTGCATGGCGAGCACGACGCCGGTCAGGATCTGCGCCACCAGCATGATCGAAAGCATGCCGCCGAACGTGTAGGCGTAGTTCAGATTGCGCGGCACGGGATACGAGACAAAGGAATCGTGCACGAGGCGCGGCAGCGGCAGGCGGGCGTCGATCCAGCGGCCGATGCCGGTGGTCGGCGAATAGGTCGAATGTCCACCACTCATAGGGAAACCTCCTTCGCTCAGCCGATCCGGATGGTCGTATCGGAGATGAAGCTGTATGTCGGGATCGCCAGGTTCTGCGGCGCCGGCCCCTGGCGGATGCGGCCCGCCGTGTCATAGACCGAGCCGTGGCAGGGGCAGAACCAGCCGTTGTACGGGCCGGACTGGCCGAGCGGCACGCAGCCGAGATGCGTGCAGGAGCCGACCATGACGATCCAGTTCTCCTTGCCCTCGCCGGCCGAGCGGGCGAGATCGGTCGCCTGGGAGTCGGCGGCGACGTTGGCGTTGCGCGCGACGGGGTCCTTCAAGTCGGCAATCGCCGTGTCCGCCGCCGCCTTGACCTCGTCCTCGGTGCGGTTTCGTATGAAGATCGGCTTGCCCCGCCACTTCGCGGTCAGCGACATGCCCGCTTCCAGCGACGACACATCGACCTCGATCTGGGCCAGCGCCAGGGTCGAGGCGTCGGGCCGCATCTGGTCGATGAAGGGCCAGGCGAGCCCCACCGCGCCGACCGCGCCGACCGCGCCCGTGGCGATATAAAGGAAATCCCGGCGGGTCGGCTGGCCGTCGGAGGAGTGGCCGCCGTGCCCTGGAGCTAGGCCAGGGGAGGGAATGGAGTCCTGTGCGCTCAACGCATGCACCTTCGAATTGCGCTTGCCGGTGCCGGAGCACCGGACGTTCGGCCTGTTTGTTTGGAATTTTTTCTAGGCGGGACGCCGCCGCTTGTCTAGGCGCATGCCGAAGCTGCGGGCAGTTTGTCGCGTGGATTCAATCAAGGCGCATGTTTCCCCGGTTGCCATGATGTAGCAACGTTGCTACATAAAGAATGGACAAGCGAGGTGCGCGGTGAGCGAAGCCGTTACGACGATCACAAGCCGTGAATTCATTCAGGATACCGGACGCGCCAAGCGCGAAGCGGCCAAGGGTCTGGTCTTCATTACGACACGAGGCGCCGTCTCGCATGTGTTGCTGACGAAGGAGGAGTTCGACCGTCGGGAATTATCCTGTCGAGGTAACAGCAGGACGGAGGAGAAGCCTCGCAACCTTGCGGAGATGCTGGCCCACCCCGAAGGCGCGGACATCGACTTCGAGATTCCCGAGTTCAAGGGAGTCTTCAAAGGTTTCGAGTTCGATTGATGTTCCTGATCGACACAAATGTCGTTTCCGAGTTGAGAAAGACGCAGAATGCCGACGGGAACGTGCTCCGTTGGGCGCAGCAGCAAGGAGCCAAGCAGCAGTTTCTTTCGGTGGTCACACTCCAGGAACTGCAATACGGCATCCTGCTGAAAACGCAGCGCGATCAAGCGGACGGGGCAAAACTTTCGGTTTGGCTCCAACGCGACGTGATCCCGCGTTTCGCCGGACAGATTCTTCCCGTAGATGAACAGGTGGCGCTACAGGCTGCTGCTCTGCACGTTCCAAGACGCCGGCCTGAGCGAGACGCCTGGATAGCCGCGACGGCGCGTGTTCATCGATTGACTGTCGTCACGCGCAACGTGCGCGACTTCGCAGATGCAGGCGTCGAGATCGTCAATCCCTGGGATTTCTGAGGTTCAGCGCGCGCCAAGCCGCGCCAGCACCGCTTTCGGGATCGCATATTCCCGGATCACGTCCCCGTGCCGGCGTAAGCCGATCAGTTCGCGCTGGATGAAATAGGCATAGACGGCGTCCGCCGCGTCTTGCACCAGCGAGCGCCGCTGCGCTTCGTCGCCGCCATGCGCCGCGAGCCGCGCTAACGATGCCTCGACCAGCCGCCCCGCGCGGCCGAGCGATGTCGCTTTTTCCTGCGCGATCTCGTGCCCGAGCGCATCGAGAGCGGCCTCGCGCGGGTTGGTGGAGGAAAAGATGGAAGGGGGCCGAACACTCATGAACGCCTATTCCGCAGCCAGGCTTTCCGGAAGGAAGCCGCCGGACTGCCGCTTCCAGAGCCGCGCATAGAGGCCGTTGCGGGCGACAAGCTCGTCATGCGTGCCCTGCTCCACGATGCGCCCGCCGTCCAGCACGATCAGCCGGTCGAGCGCCGCGATGGTGGAAAGCCGGTGGGCGATGGCGATCACCGTCTTGCCGTTCATCAGTTCCGCGAGATTCTCCTGGATCGCGGCCTCCACGTCCGAGTCCAACGCCGACGTCGCCTCGTCCAGGATCAGGATCGGTGCGTCCTTGAGGAACACGCGGGCGATCGCCACGCGCTGCCGCTGGCCGCCCGAAAGCTTGACGCCGCGCTCGCCGACATAGGCGTCGTAGCCTTGGCGGTCCTTGTTGTCCTTGAGGTTCTGGATGAAGCCGTCGGCTTGCGCGCGGCGGGCCGCTGCTTCCACTTGCGCCTCCGAAGCATCCGGCGCGCCCAAGCGGATGTTATCCCTTAAGGAACGGTGAAACAGCGCCGTGTCCTGGCTGACCACGCCGATCGCCCGGCGCAGCGAGTTTTGCGTGACCTCCGCGACGTTCTGGCCGTCGATGAGGATGCGCCCGCCTTCCAGGTCGTAGAGCCGCAGGATCAGGTTGACGAGCGTGGTCTTGCCCGCCCCCGAAGGCCCAACCAGCCCGACCTTCTCGCCCGGCTTGACGGTGAGGGTTATGCCGTCCAGCACGCCGGAACCCTTGCCGTAGTGGAACACCACGTTCTCCGCGCGGATCTCGCCGCCCGAAACCTGAAGCGCGCCGGCATCCGGCTTGTCCACGAGGCCGAGCGGCTGCGAGATCAGCGCCTTGGAGTTTTCGAGCACGCCGAGGTTCCGCAGGATGCCGTTCAACTGCATCATCAGGCGTCCCAGCAGCATGTTGAGGCGCAGCACCAGCGACAGCGTGAACGCCACCGCGCCGACCGTGATCGAGTTCTCCACCCACAGGAAGATGGCGAACGCCGCGATGGCTGAGATCATCACGCCGGACAGCGAAGTCAGCGCGATGCGCACGCTGCTCAGGCGCCGCGTGAAGGGCCGCAGCGCGTCGAGATAGATGTCGAAGCCGTTGCGGATGTAGCGGTCGTCGCCGTCGGCCGCGAACAGCTTCAGCGTCTGGATGTTGGAATAGGAATCGACGATGCGCCCGTTGATCATCGAGCCGGCTTCGGCGGTTGCCTCCGCGTTGCGCCGGACTTCCGGAAGGAAGCGCTTGGCCAGCAGCCCGAAGGCCGCGATCCAGATCACCACCAGCGCCGCCAGCCGCCAGTCCAGCCCGGCGACGAGGGCCAGCGTCGTCACGGTATAGACGATCATGAACCAGACGACCTCGATGAAGCTCTCCATCAGGTCGCCGGTCGCCTGCCCCGCCTGCCAGACTTTTGTGGCGATGCGGCCGGCAAAATCGTTCTGGAAGAAGGCATAGGACTGGCGCGAGACGTGCCGGTGCGCCTGCCAGCGCACGAGGTTGTAGAAGCCCGGCGTGATCGTCTGCTCGTCCACCATGGCGGAAAGCGCCACGACCGCGGTGCGGATCACCAGCACCACGGCAAGCATGAACAGGAGTTCGCCGCCCGCGGCGTTCCAGAGCGCTTCCCAGGAGCGTTGAGCGGGCAGCCCATCCAGCACGTCCACCAGCCGCCCGACGAAGTAGAACAGCCCGGCCTCCACCAGCGGCGCGATGCCGCCGATGATCAGCATGGCGAAGAAGGCCGACTTGGACTGCCCGACATAGTGCCAGAGAAAGCCGAACACCGTGTTCGGGGGCCTGAGATTGGCCGGTTCGCGAAACGGATCGACCCAGCGCTCGAAGGCGCGGTAGAGGGGGCTGAACAAGGCCATCAGACGCGGTCCTGGAGGTGCGCGCGAGATGAGCGCTCCGGGCTTTCGCGCCGTGCAGAATAGAACACCTCCCTCACTCCGCAGCCTCCTCGCGGATCGTTTCCCGCGTCAGGCTCTGCGCCACGCCGTGCGGTTCCGGCTCGAACTCGTCGTGCAGGAGGAAGCCGCCGGACTGGCGCGCCCAAAGCTGGGCGTAGAGGCCGCCGGCCGCAACGAGTTCCTCATGCGCGCCCTGCTCGATGATGCGGCCCTTGTCCATGACGACGAGGCGGTCCATCGCAGCGATGGTGGAAAGGCGGTGCGCGATGGCGATCACCGTCTTGCCCTCCATCAGGCGGTAAAGGTTTTCCTGAATCGCCGCCTCCACCTCCGAGTCGAGCGCCGAGGTCGCCTCGTCCAAGATCAGGATCGGCGCGTCCTTGAGCATCACGCGGGCAATCGCGATGCGCTGGCGCTGGCCGCCCGAAAGCTTGACGCCGCGCTCGCCCACATGGGCGTCGAAACCCCGGCGCCCCTGGAGGTCGGACAATCCGCCGATGAAGTCGAGCGCTTCGGCCCGGCGCGCGGCCTCGATCATCATCGCCTCGTCGGCATCGGGGCGGCCGTAGAGGATGTTCTCCGCCACCGAGCGGTGCAGCAGCGAGGTGTCCTGCGTCACAACGCCGATCTTCTCGCGCAAGCTATCCTGATCGACCGCCGAAATGTCCTGCCCGTCGATTCTAATCACACCATCGTCGATGTCGTAGAAGCGCAGCAGCAGGTTGACCAGCGTCGATTTGCCCGCGCCGGAGCGGCCGACGACGCCGACCTTCTCGCCGGGTTTCACGGTCAGCGACAGGTTGCCGATCACGCTCTTTTCCGGCCCGTAGCGGAAGCCGACATGGTCGAACTCGATGCGCCCCTGCCGCACGACGAGCCGCTTGGAGTCCGGCCGGTCCTCGACCAGCCGCGGCATGGAAATGGAACTGATGCCGTCCTGCACCGTGCCGACGTTCTCGAACAGGCCGGACATCTCCCACATGATCCACTGCGACATGCCCCAAAGGCGCAAAACGATGCCCAGCGCCACGGCCACCGCCCCGATGCTGACCGCCTCGGAAAGCCAAAGCTGGATCGCCAGCGCACCGACGGAAGCCAGCAGCAGCGCGTTCAGGCAGTAGAGCGAGACGTAGAGCTGCGTGACCAGCCGCATCGAGTTGTACACGGTGTCCAGGAACAGGCCCATGCCCTCGCGGGCATAGGACGACTCCCGCTTCGCATGAGAGAAAAGCTTCACCGTCTGGATGTTCGTATAGGAATCGACCACGCGCCCCGTCATGGTCGAGCGCGCATCGGCCTGGGCCTCACCCACTTTCCCAAGGCGCGGGATGTAGTAGGTGAGCAGCAGCGCGTAAGCTGCCACCCAGCCGAGGAAAGGCAGCGCCAGCCGCCAGTCGGCCGAGCCTACGATCACCAGCGCGCCGATGAAATAGACGGTGACGTAGTTCAGCACGTCGATCAGCTTGATCACGCATTCGCGCACGGCGAGCGCCGTCTGCATCAGCTTGGTCGCGATGCGTCCGGCGAACTCGTCCTGATAGAAGGTCATGGACTGCTTGAGCAGATAGCGGTGCACCTGCCAGCGGATGCGCATGGGGTAGTTGCCCATCAGCGTCTGATGGGTAAGCAGCGCATGGACCAGCACGGCGGCCGGGAGGCCGAGCAGGATGACCAGAGCCATGCCGGCCAGATGCCAGCCCTCGTTCTGGAGGAAGGTTTCGCGGTTCTGCGCCGAAAGCCAGTCCACCACGGAGCCGAGAAAGCCGAACAGCCATACCTCGGTGACCGCGATGGCCGACATCAGCGCCGCCGTCACCAGGATCAGCGGCCAGGCGCCGCGCGTGTAGAACAGGCAAAAGCCGACCAGCGTGCGCGGCGGCTCGACGGGCTCTTCCGGCGGAAACGGCTGAAGGCGGGACTCGAACCAGCGGAACATCTTGGGTTGGAACCTTCAGAAACGGGCGGTAAGTGCTGCCCGCGAAGGCTTCTGGCTGGAGTCGCGACGGCTGGCAGGCGCGGCACGCTTCGGCTGAGGCAGCGAAGCGGCACCAGCATGAGATAAGGCCGCGGGGCGCCGATGGAAAGGGCGGCACGCGTCCACGGCAGCATGCCGCATCTCTGCTATGCCGTCGGTTGAGTTTCCAGAGCCGCCAGCGTTCTGGAACCGGCACTCGCCCTCCCACGCATATGGACAACCCATGCACGCCCTGCGCATCGCCCTGTTCCAGCCCGACATCGCAGGCAACACCGGCGCGATCCTGCGGCTCGGCGCCTGTCTCGGCATCACCGTGGACGTGATCGGCCCGGCGGGCTTCGACTTCTCCGACCGGGCGCTGAAGCGCGCGGGCATGGACTATCTAGAGACGGCGGCGCTCAAGCGGCACACCGACTGGCCCGCTTTTGAAGCGTGGCGGCGTGGAGAAGACAGGCGTAGCGTGCTCTTCACGACCAAAGCCGCCCTGCCCTACACCGATTTCCCCTTCGCGCCGGACGACATCCTGCTGTTCGGCCGCGAATCGGCGGGCGTACCGTCTCATGTCCACGAAACTGCGGATGCGCGCGTGACGATACCGATGTCAGGCGGCGGGCGCAGCCTGAATCTGGCGATGAGCGCCGCGATGGCCGCAGGCGAGGCACTGCGCCAGTTCCGCCTTTGACAGCAGTCCAGTCGTACCGTTTGCAGATCGCAGGCGTTCATGCATTATGGAATTTATACTTCGGATTCCATAGGCTGATGCTTACCGCAATCAAAAATCTAATAAACGGGTCAATCTTTATCATTGCGCTGTTTGCTGTAGCCGCAACAGGTTTTTGGCTGTGGGAGCATAATCGGGCTTATTATTTGGTGGTGAGCGAGCAAAATGAAGAAACAAAGCGGTGCGCATCATTCAAACCGGAAGTCTTCAATCGAACTTTGCTTGAGGCCTTGACCGCAAATGCTTTAGAAAGTATTTTACCGCCGAAGCTTAGTCACTTCAACGACGCTCCGCCTAACAGCGTGCTTGCGAATGGCATCAAAATCCTATCTGACCAGAATGCTCTCACTAAAGGCTTCTATCAGAGCGGACTCCTTGATAGGAACATCACTCAAATTAAGGTGCTCTATGGCTTCGATAAAGAGTGCCGTCTCACCAATCTGAGAGTCGCTTCTGGTTCCAAAAATTTCTCTTTCATTGTTTCCGATAAAAGTACGTTTGGAGAACTATCCCGCAGCATTGTCGAACATACAGACCAGTTCTACTTTATCAGGAAGTCCGTTGAACGCCAACCTTCTTATGCGCGAGGGTTGGCTTTAGCAAAAGTTCTGCAAGGTTCCTACCCAGCCCACTATGCCAATCTTGTCGCCATCTCCTACATGCTCGAAGCGCGGCAGTTGCCCGATGCGGCACTGAAACGGGAGAAATACGCGCTTGCTATAGCTTGGTTTGACCGTTCGCTGGCTTATGACAGAAGCTTCATGCCGGCTATAATCAACCGCACGCAAGCACGCATTCGTCAGAGCCAGTACTCGGCAACCTCCTATGACGAGGCGATTCGAGAGATCATGCGGGCATATTTCATTTACGGCAATGTCGGCTATCTACCTGCCGCGGCTGTAGTATTGCGGGAAATAATAGCCACCAAAGAACGCAGCGGCTTGCAGAAGGCCGCATCGGAATTGCAACTTGCCCAGTCCGTGCTTGAAACTGAAATCCGCTTGGCAGGCCCGTCCCGAACCTCACTTGATACGCTCTATGACGTGTATGTCCGCCGGGCGGAAGTGGAACGCGTTGCCGGCCATGCCGATGAGGCTGCAAACTTGTCCCGATTAGGAAGGGAAACTTTCGAGATGGTTGCAGCGCTGGATGTTGACGCAAAAACCAATCCAATCAATCGCTTGTTGCAAGGCGGCGGATGGTGAACTCGATCACGTCGTCGGGTTTTTCCGCCCAGCTTTCGATCGTCGTCCAATAGGCCTGCTTAGGGAAGCGCTCGAACCACTCGCGCGCCTTCGTCCGTGCTTCGTCACGCGGCAGCACGAAGGTTTCGCGCAAGAAACCGTCGCGCGTTTGTTCCATCCGCGCCCGCAGCGTATCGAGCGGCGGCCGCTTCGGCGGTGTGCTGGCGCCTTGACCCTTCATGGCTCTCATATAGGGAGTCATCCGCAGAAATTCGATCGTTCCGCGGTCGCGCGAGAGCGCAGCCGCGCAAGTTTTCCGGAGCTTTCCGCCCATGGAAAGGCCAACGCTGCCCCGCGGCCTGCCGCCCGACATCGAGGACCGCAAGGACCGCGCGCGAAGCTGGTTCGAAGGCTTGCGCGACCGCCTCTGCCTGGCCTTCGAGGCGCTGGAGAACGAGGCGCGGGCCGAAGGCGCGCCTGGGCATTTTACGAAGACGCCCTGGGCGCGCGACGAAGGCCGCGGCGGGGGCGGCACGATGGCGGTCATGCACGGCCGCGTGTTCGAGAAGATCGGGGTGCACACCTCCACCGTCCACGGCGAGTTCTCGCCGGAGTTCCGCAAGGCCATGCCGGGCGCGGACGAGGACCCGCGCTTCTGGGCCAGCGGCATCTCGCTGATCGCGCACCCCTGCAACCCCAACGTTCCCGCCGTCCATATGAACACGCGCATGGTGGTGACGACAAGCTGGTGGTTCGGCGGCGGCGCCGACCTGACCCCGGTTCTGGACGCCCGCCGCACGCCGGACGACCCCGACGCCCAAGATTTCCACAAGGCGCTGCGTTTCGCCTGCTCGAAGCACCCACAGGTCGCCGACTACGACAGGTTCACGGCGTGGTGCGAAGACTACTTCTTCCTGCCCCACCGCAACGAGCCGCGCGGCGTGGGCGGTATCTTCTTCGACTGGCTGCACCCCGACGCGGGCCACGGCGGCTGGGAAGCCGCGCTCAGCTTCGTCGAGGACGTAGGCCGCGCTTTCGCGGTGATCTACCCGCTGCTGGTGCGCCGGAATTTCGGCAAGGCCTGGGACGAAGCGGCGCGCGAGGAGCAGCTTGTGCGGCGGGGCCGCTACGTCGAGTTCAACCTGCTCTACGACCGCGGCACCATCTTCGGCCTGAAGACCGGCGGCCACGTGCCGGCGATCCTGTCCTCGCTGCCGCCCCTGGTGCGCTGGCCCTAAGGCCTGCGGCATCGGGGCAACCCGCAAACAGCCTTGCACGTTGCTTCCCACATAAAGAGCAGGCCCGGCGAGAACCGGCCGCAAGCGGAAGTGGAGGAAACGGATGAAAGAGTTCGACTGCGGCGCCCTGGTGCCCGGCTGCACGTGGCGCGCGCCACGAGACGGAAGCCGAAGTGATGCGCGCCGCGGCCCGGCACCTGCGGGAGACCCACGGCGAGATGACGATGCGCGAGCACACCGTGGACGCCATCCGCTCCCGCATCGAGACCGTCCGATGCTCTAGAGCCAGCTAGAGGAGCTGGCCCAGGAATTCCTGCACGTGCAGGCCTGAGCGGAAGTTGCCGAGGCGCTTGATCTCCCACTCCAGGCGGACGCCGGAATTCTCCAGCACGCGCTCGCGCACGGTCTCTCCCAGCAGTTCCAGGTCGTAGGCCGTGGCAGGACCGGTGTTGATCATGAAGTTGCAGTGCATGTTGGACATCTGCGCGCCGCCGATCATCAGGCCGCGGCAGCCGGCCGCGTCGATCTCCTTCCAGGCCGACGTGCCCGGCGGGTTCTTGAAGGTCGAGCCGCCCGTCTTCTCGCGGATCGGCTGCACGGCTTCACGGTGGTCGCGCACGGCGTCCATGCGGGCGCGGATTTTTCCGCGCTCGTCCGGTTCGCCCTCCAGGAGGGCGGAGGTGAAGATCAAGCCTGCGGACGCGGAGGAATGACGGTAGGAATAGCCCATCTCGGCGTTGGACAGCACGACGCGGTTGCCGCTGCGGTCCAGCGCGCGCACCTCCACCACCCGGTCCTTGGTCTCGAACCCGTTGGCGCCCGCGTTCATGCGCAAGGCGCCGCCGATGCCGCCGGGGATGCCGTGGAAGAAGTGGAAGCCGCCGATGCCGGCGTCATAGGCCACGCCTGAAACATGCTTGTCGGGCGTCGCCGCGCCCGCTTCGATGCGCGTTTGCGAAACGGCCCGCGCCGTACCAAAGCCCTTGGCGGACAGCCGCACCACGAAGCCGGGAATGCCGCCGTCGCGCACTAGCAGGTTCGAGCCGATGCCGACGACCGTTATCGGAACTTCCCTCGGCAGCGCTCTCAGGAATGCCGCGAGATCGTCCTCGTCGGCCGGTTGGAACAGCGCGTCCGCCCGCCCGCCCGCGCGAAACCAGGTTATCTTGTCCATCTCCGCATCCGGCGTGACGCGCCCGCGCAGTTGCGAAAGCCCGTCGCCCAGGCCGGCAAGGAGGTCCTCGCCGCGCGTCACGCCGCAAGCTCCTTGGGCAGGGCGTAGGCCCACTGCGTGATGTTACCAGCCCCCAGAAACACCACGAAGTCGCCGTCGTGCGCGAGTTCCCGCACAGCCGGCGCGATGGCGTCCGGCGAGGCGACGAAGCGGGCGTCGCGATGGCCGCCAGCGCGGATGCGCGCGGTTAATTCCCTGCTGTCCACGCCTTCGATCGGCTCCTCGCCAGCGGTATAGACGGGCGCCACCATCACCGTGTCGGCGTCGTTGAAGCAGGCGGCGAACTCGTCGAAGAGGTCGCGCAGGCGGGTAAAGCGGTGCGGCTGGGCGATGGCGATGATGCGGCCCTGGCAGGCGTCGCGCGCGGCGCGCAGCACCGCCTTGATCTCAACGGGGTGGTGGCCGTAGTCGTCGAACACCTGCACGCCGTTCCACGTGCCCGTCGGCGTGAAGCGCCGCTTGACGCCGCCGAAGCTTCCCAGCCCCTTGCGGATTTCGTCCGCGCCGATGCCAAGCTCGTGCGCGACCGCAATCGCCGCGGCGGCATTGGAAACGTTGTGGCGGCCGGGCATCGGCAGGCGCAGGTCGGCAATAGTTATGTCCGCCCCCGTCTTGCGGTCGCGGATCTCGATGTCGAACACGGAAACCGCGCCGTCCATGCGGTGGTTGCGGAAGCGCACGTCCGCCTGGGCGTTCTCGCCGTAGGTGACGACGCGGCGGTCCTCGATGCGGGCGACCAGCGCCTGCACTTCCGGATGGTCCGTGCACATCACGCCGAAGCCGTAGAAGGGCACGTTCTCCACGAACTGCCGGAAGGCTTCGCGCACGCGGTCGAAGGAGCCGTAGTGGTCGAGGTGCTCCGGGTCTATGTTGGTGACGACGGCGATCTCGGCCGGCAGTTTCAGGAAGGTGCCGTCGCTCTCGTCGGCCTCCACCACCATCCACTCGCCCCCGCCCATGCGGGCGTTGGTGCCGTAGGCGTTGATGATGCCGCCGTTGACCACCGTCGGGTCGAGCCCGCCGGCATCCAGAAGCGTCGCGATCATCGAGGTCGTGGTGGTCTTGCCATGCGTGCCGCCGATGGCGACAGCCTGGCGGAAGCGCATCAGTTCGGCCAGCATCTCGGCGCGGCGCACGATCGGCAGAAGCTTTTCCCGCGCCGCGGCCAGTTCAGGGTTGCTCTTCTTGATGGCAGTGGACACGACCACGACTTCCGCGGCGCCGAGGTTCTCCGCCTTGTGGCCGACGAAGCATTCGATGCCCTTCTCGCGCAGGCGGCCCAGGTTGGCGCCGTCCGCCTGGTCCGAGCCCTGCACGCGGTAGCCGAGATTGTGCAGCACTTCGGCGATGCCGCTCATGCCGATGCCGCCGATCCCGATGAAGTGCACGAGGCCGATTGTTTCCGGCATCTTCATGGGTTGGGGCTCCTCCTGAACGCAGCGACAGACTTGCCCGCGGCAATAGCCTCCGCGAGATCGGCAAGCAACCGTGCCGCATCCGGCCTGCCCGTCGCCTTTGCCGCGGCGGCCATCGAGCTGAGCGTCTCCGGCTCGGCCATCCAGCCGGACAGAAGTTCCGCGATATGCTCCGGCGAAAGCGTGGCCTGCGGATGCACCTCCGCCCCGCCGGCCGCTGCAAGGGCTGCGGCATTGGCCGCCTGGTCGTGGTCGAGCGCGTAGGGATACGGCACGAGCAGCGCGGGGCGGCCGATCGCCGCGACTTCAGATACAGTGGAAGCGCCGGAGCGCGAGATCACAAGCTGGGCGCGCGCCAAGCGGTCGGCCATGTCGGAGAAGAACGGTGAAATGTCGGCCGGCACGCCGAGCCTGTCATAGGCTGCACGGACCGCAGCTTCGTCCTCGGCGCGGGCCTGCTGCACCACGCGCAGGCGCTTGCGCTGGCCCTCCTCCAGCAGCGCGACCGCGGCCGGCACAGCCTGGCTGAAGAACTGCGCACCCTGGCTGCCGCCGAAGACCAGCAGGTTGAACGGCTCCCTGCCCGCGGAGACCTGGTAGGGCTTCTTCGCAGCGTCGATCACGGCGGGACGGACGGGATTGCCGGTCGTGACCGTCTTTTCGCCGAGCCGCACGTCGCCTTCCGGCAGGAACCCGCCGGCGATCGCCGTGACGCGAAAGGCCAGCGCGCGGTTGGCCCGGCCCATCACGGCGTTCTGCTCGTGAATGACAGTCGGGATCTTTTTGCGCGTCGCAGCCCAGACGGGAGGCAGCGTGGGATAGCCGCCGAAGCCGACAACCGCGGCAGGCTTAAGGCGGTCCAGCAGCGCGCCGGCTGCGCGCACGCCGCGCCAGATCGTGAGAAAGCTCTTGGCCAGCGCCACCGGGTTCCTCCCTCCGATCGTGGCGGAGGGAAGCGGGTGGATGGCGGTCGCGGGAAAGCGGCCGGCATAGCGCCCCGCCCGCTCGTCGGTCGCCAGGTGGATCGTCCAGCCGCGCGCGGTCAACTCGTGCGCGAGCGCCTCGGCGGGAAACAAATGGCCGCCGGTGCCCCCGGCGGCGAGCAGAATGGTGCGCGCCATGTCACTCCGCCGGAACGGCAGCCGCGTCGAACGGGGCGCGGAATGTCGGCCGGCGCAGGCGTTCCGGCCTTGTGCGGGTGAGCGCCAGGACCATGCCGCAGCCGACCGCGGTCGCCACCAGCGAGGAGCCGCCATAGGAGATGAAGGGCAGCGTCATGCCCTTGGCAGGCATGAGTTGCAGGTTCACGCACATGTTGATGATGGACTGGAGGCCGAACTGGATCACCAGGCCTGCGACGGCATAGCGCGTGAAGGCGTCGTGCTCCTTCATCGCCACCTTCAGGCCGCGCATGACCACGAAGGCGAAGATCAGCATGATGCCCATGCAAAGGATGATCCCGAACTCTTCCGCCGCAACCGAGAACACGAAGTCGGTGTGGCTGTCCGGTAGGATCAGCTTGACGGTGCCCTCGCCAGGCCCCTTGCCGAACACGCCGCCGCTGACGATCGCCTCATGCGCGACGTCCACCTGGAACGTGTCGCCTTCGCCGGTCAGGAACTTGTTGATGCGGCTGGCGACGTGCGGGAACACGAAATAGGCGGCAAAGCCGCCGCCCACGCCGGCGGCGCCAAGCAGGATGATCCAGATCCAGGCCATGCCGGCCATGAAGAACATCGCCCCCCAGGTCGCGGTGATCAGCAGGGTCTGGCCGAGGTCGGGCTGAAGCACCAGCAGGCCGACCACCGCGCCGAGCAGGCCCATCGCCAGCAGGTTGCCTGGCAGCCGCGTGCGCCGCCTGGCCTCGGAGAACAGCCAGGCGCAGACGATCACGAAGGCGGGCTTCAGGAATTCCGACGGCTGCACGGTAATGCCTGCAAAGGACACCCAGCGCCGCGAGCCCTTGATCTCCATGCCAAAGGCCAGCGCCACAGCCATCAGCACTATTGCGCCGACGAGGATGACGATCGAAGCGCGGCGCACCTGCCGCTCGTCCAGAAAGGAAACGCCGATCATCACGGCGAGCGCGGGCAGCATGAAGACGATCTGCCGGATGACGAAGTGGTATTGCTCCAGGCCGATGCGCGAGGCCACGGCCGGGCTGGCGGCAAAGGAAAGCACGATCCCAAGCCCCATCAGGAGGAGGAACGCGGCGAGGAACCAGCGATCCACGGTCCACCACCATGTCGCCACGGGGCTCCGGTCGAGGCGGCTGATCATGGGGAATCTCCAATGGGAACAAGGCCCGGCAAGCCGCGCACAGTTGCGCAGAACGCTTCGCCCCGCTTCTCGAAATTCTTGAACTGGTCGAAGGACGCACAGGCCGGCGACAGCAGCACCACCGGCTCGCCCGCATCATCGGCGGCTGCGTCACGCGCTGCATGAGCGACCGCGGCATCCAGCGTGCCCGCGATCTCATACGGCACGGCTTCGCCCAGCGTGGCGGCGAACTGCGGCGCGGCCTCGCCGATCAGGTATGCCTTGGCGACGCGCGAAAAGAGCGGCCGCAGCGGCTCGATGCCCCCCTCTTTCGGCAATCCACCGGCGATCCAGTAGATGCGGGGAAAGGAGGACAAAGCCGGCGCGGAGGCCTCCGCATTGGTCGCCTTGGAGTCGTTCACGAACAGCACGCGACCGATCTTGCCGACCTGCTCCATGCGGTGCGCCAGTCCGGGAAAACTCTGTAATCCCGCCTGTATCTCCTCAAGCGACAAGCCGACCGCGAGGCAGGCCGCCACGGCGGCCAGCGCGTTCTGTGCATTGTGTTCGCCGCGCAAGGAGCCAATTCCGTCCAGCGAACCGATGCGCTCCCCTTTCCCGCCTTGCGCCCGCATCAGAGCCGCGCCGTCCGCGAACAGCCCATCGGGAAGGCGACGGTTCTTGGAGATGCGCAGGACGTTCCCACCCGCCGCTTCCAGCCTGTCGGCAATGTCGGCACAGTATGCATCGTCCACGCCGACGATCGCAGTGTCTGAGCCAGCGACTAGACGCTCCTTGATCGCGGCGTAGTGCTCCATGGAACCATGCCGGTCGAGATGGTCGGGCGTCAGATTGAGCAAGATGCCAGCCGTAGCATCCAGCGACGGCGCAAGATCGATCTGGTAGGAGGAGCACTCAACCACATAAAAGCGGTCCTTCGAGGGCGGGTCGAGCGTCAGCACGGCGCGGCCGATGTTCCCGCCCATCTGCGTGTCGCGCCCTGCCGCCTGAAGTATGTGCGCGGTGAGCGCGGTGGTGGTGGACTTTCCGTTGGTGCCGGTGATCGCGATGAAGGGCGCGTCGGGTGCGCTTGCGGCACGCTCGCGGCAGAAGATCTCGACGTCGCCGATCACTGCCACGCCAGCTGCACGAGCGAGGTCCACCGTCCAATGCGGTTTTGGATGCGTCAACGGCACGCCGGGAGAAAGCACGAAGGACGAAAACGTTTTCCAGCCGCCTTTGCGCAGGTCGCCCGTAGGGATGCCCGCTGCTTCCGCCTTGGCCACGCTTTCCGGATTGTCGTCCCAGGCGAGCACCTGCGCACCGCCTGCCGCCAGCGCCAGCGCGGTGGCGAGGCCCGAACCGCCCAGCCCGAACAGCGCGACGTGTTCCCCAGTGAAGGTGCGGGCGGGAATCACGGGAAACCTACCGCAGCTTCAGCGTGGAAAGGCCGATCAGCGCCAGCATCACGGCGATGATCCAGAAACGGATCACCACCTGGCTCTCCGTCCAGCCGAGCTTCTCGAAGTGGTGGTGGATCGGCGCCATCAGGAACACGCGCCTGCCCGTCATCTTGAAGTAACCGACCTGGATGATGACGGAGAGGGCCTCCATCACGAACAGGCCGCCGATGATGGCGAGCACGATCTCGTGCTTGGTGGCCACCGCGATCGTGCCGATCAGGCCGCCGAGCGCCAGGCTGCCCGTGTCGCCCATGAAGATCGCCGCCGGCGGCGCGTTGAACCAGAGGAAGCCGAGGCCCGCGCCGATCACCGCGCCCAAGACCACGGCGAGTTCGCCGGTGCCCGGCACGAAGTGGATCTGGAGATACTCGGCGAACACCGCGTTGCCGGAGAGGTAGGCGATGATGCCGAAGGTGGAGGCCGCGATCATGATGGGCACGATGGCGAGGCCGTCGAGACCGTCAGTCAGGTTCACGGCATTGCCCGACCCCACCACGACGAAAGCGGCGAAGGGGATGAAAAAAATTCCCAGGTTCAGCATCATCTCCTTGACGAAGGGAAATGTCAGCGAAGAGGAGAAAGGCTCCTGGCCGGCGCGCATGATGATAAAGGCGGCAAGGCCTGCCACCACGAATTCGATGGCAAGCCGCGCCCGGCCGGACAGGCCGAGATGCGACTGCTTCGTCACCTTGAGATAATCGTCGTAGAAGCCGACCGCGCCGAAGCCGAGCGTGACCAGAAGCACCGCCCAGACATAGGGGCTGCGCACGTTGGCCCAGAGCAGCGTGGAGCCGAGGAAGCCGGACAGGATCATCAGCCCGCCCATGGTCGGCGTGCCCGCCTTCTTGAAGTGCGTCTGCGGCCCGTCGGCGCGGATCGGCTGGCCCTTGCCCTGGCGCAGCCGCAAGCTGTCGATGATGCGCGGCCCGAAGATGAAGACGATCAGGGCTGCCGTGATCAGCGCGCCGCCGGTGCGGAAGGTGATGTAGCGGAAGATGTTGAAGAGTGACACCTGATCCGCAAAGGCGACAAGCAGCGTGAACATTGTTTCCCGCCGCCCCCTATGCGCGCCTGGGCAGCGGCGCAGCGGCCGCAAAGCGCGCCAGCACCGCATCGACAAGCCGGCTCGACCCGACGCCGTTGGAAGATTTCACCATGACGGCATCGCCGCCGCGCAATTCCCTGAGGAGCAGCGGCTCAAGCTCGGCCACGGCCTCCTTGTGCTTGGTCGGCACCTGGCCGCCGATGGCGTCGGCCAGCGCCGCCATTTCCGGCCCGACGAGGAAGAGCTTGTCCACCTTCGCTGCCAGCACGGCTTCCACCAAGCCGGCGTGCAACTCCGCGGAGTGAACGCCAAGCTCGCGCATGTCGCCCAGCACCGCGATGCGCCGGCCGCGCTTGCGCACCGGCGTCGCCATCAGCAGAGCCAGCGCCGCTCGCATCGAGGCGGGGTTGGCGTTGTAGCTTTCGTCGATCAGCGTCAGGTCGCCCTTCTCGGTCGCAAGCACGTGCCGCGCCCCGCGGCCGCGCTCGGCCACCAGCGTTTCAAGCCTCTCGGCGGCGGCTGCCACGTCGGCGCCCGCAAGGTGCGCCGCGCCCAGCACGGCCAGCGCGTTCTGGACGATGTGGCGGCCGGGCGCGCCGATGCGCACCTCGATCAGCTTGCCCGCCACGCTGACGGTCGCCAGCGACGAGCCGCCGCCGAGCCGGCAAGTGACCAGGCGATAGTCCGCTTCCGGGTGCTCGCCGAAGCCGAAGACGCGCTCCACGCCGGCATCCTTTGCCGCGCGCGAGAGCAGGTCCCAATGCGGATCGTCGCGGTTGATCAGCGCGGCACCGCCCGGCTCCACGCCCTCGAAGATCTCCGCCTTGGCGTAGGCGATCTCTTCGAGCGAAGAAAAGTGGCCGAGATGGGCCGGCGCGATCAGCGTGACGATCGCGATCTGCGGCCGCGCCAGCTTCACCAGCGGGCGGATCTCGTTCGGGTGGTTCATGCCGATCTCGAACACGGCGAAGTCGGCCTCGCGCGGCAGCCGCGACAGGGTCAGCGGCACGCCCCAATGGTTGTTGAAGCTCTTGTCGGAGGCATGCACCGTGCCGGAAGGGGAAAGCGCGCGGCGCAGGGCTTCCTTGGTCGTCGTCTTGCCGGCAGAGCCCGTGACGGCGATGCTGACGCCACCGAAACGCGCGCGGGCGGCAGCGCCCGCCTTCTCCATAGCCTTCAGCACGTCCGGCACCACGATCATAGGCGCGGTAATGCGGCCCAATGCCGGCAGCCTCCCCTCCGCCACGACCAGCACCGATGCCCCCGCCCCCTTGGCGGCGGTCAGGAAGTCATGCCCGTCCGTCCGCTCGCCGGTGATGGCGAAGAACGCCTCGCCGGGATGGAGCGTGCGGGTGTCGATGGAGATGCCGGATATCGCATCCGGCAGCGTGCCGAGTGCCCGGCCGCTGCAAGCTTGTGCAAGTTCCTCTCCCGTCCAAAGGCTGCTCATGCCGCGACGCTCCGCAGCGCTGCCCGCACTTCGGCGTGGTCGGAGAAGGGATACGTCTCGGTCCCGATGGTCTGGCCCTCCTCGTGGCCCTTGCCCGCGACGATCAGCGTGTCGCCGGGGTTCAGCATGGACACGGCCTCGGCAATCGCGGCACGCCGGTCGCCGATCTCGATCGCGCGGGGCGCGGCGGCCAGGATTTCGCCCCGGATGGTCGCGGGAACTTCCGAGCGCGGGTTGTCGTCGGTGACAACTGTGACGTCGGCAAGGCGCTCGGCGATGGCGCCCATGATCGGACGCTTGCCCTTGTCGCGGTCGCCGCCGCAGCCGAAGACGACGATCACGCGGCCCGTGGTGAAGGGACGCACCGACTGGAGCACGTTTTCCAGCGCTTCGGGCTTGTGGGCGTAATCGACATAGACCGGCGCACCGTTGGCGCTCGTGCCGACGAGGTCGAGCCGGCCCGGCGCGCCCTTCAGAGTTTCCAGCGCCCGCAGCGCGGCCCCGGCCGGCGTGCCGGTGGCGATCGCCAGCCCCGCGGCGACAAGCGCGTTGGCCACCTGGAACTCGCCGGCCAGAGGCAGGTCGATCTCGTGCAGCACGCCGCCGGCTTCGATTTCGGCGCGCTGGCGGTGCCGTTCGTGCTCGACCCGCTTCAGCCGGAGGAACTCGCCCTTGCGGCCGACCGTCAGCACCGTGCAGCCCGCCTTTTCCGCCGCCGTGACCGTCGGCTCAGACCAGGGATCGTCAGCGAAGATTACCGCTGGCGCACCCTTCGGCAGCAGGGCCTCGAACAGGCGCAGCTTGGAGGCGTGGTAGTGCTCGATCGTCGGATGGTAGTCCATGTGGTCGCGGCCGAGATTGGTGAAGCCCGCCGCACTGAGCTTCACGCCGTCGAGCCGCTTCTGGTCGAGGCCGTGGCTGGACGCCTCCATCGCCGCGTGCGTGACGCCGGAACGGCTAAGTTCGCTCAAGAGCTTGTGCAAGGCCACGGGATCGGGCGTGGTCAGCGAGCCGTAATCGTTCCTGCCGGGCGCAACCACGCCGGTCGTGCCGATGCTCGCCGCCGCCAGCCCCTGCGCCTCCCAGATCTGCCGCGTGAAGGAGGCGACCGACGTCTTGCCGCTGGTGCCGGTAACGGCAACCATCGTTGCGGGCTGACCGGGATAGAGTTTCGCAGCAAGCTCTGAAAGCGCTTGGCGCGGATCGGCAACCGCGAAGGCGGGCACTTCGATGCCGGGCAGTTCCGCCTTCTCCGAAACGACCACGGCCGCAGCGCCGCGCTTGGCTGCGTCGGCGGCGTAAGCCGCGCCGTCGGCCTTTGCGCCGGGCACGGCGACGAACAGCATGCCTGGGCCGGCCTGGCGCGAGTCGGCCGTCACGCCCGTCACCTGCACGTCGGCCGAGCCTTCGGGGGACACGCCGATCGTGTCTGCGAGTTCGGATAGTTTCATGGGAGCCACATCACCAATCTATGGTTAACGCGCCCTTAAAGAGCACCGCACCAAACAGGCCGGGCTCTTAGCCAAATCACTCTTCGAGGGAAACCATCTGCTCCGCGTCCTTGATGTCGAAGCGCGGTTGGATGCCGAGCAGCGGCGCGGCGCGGCTGATCACCGCACTGGCCATGGACGCAGCATTGAAGGCGGCGGTGGCAGGCAGGCCCGGCTTCTCCGGCTTCGGTTCGTCCACGATCGTCAGCACGATGTATTGCGGGTCGTCCATCGGCAGCGCGGCCAGGAAGGCGTTGAAGCGCTTGTCGGCGGAGTAGCGCCCGTTGACGACCTTTTCGGCCGTGCCGGTCTTGCCGCCGACGCGGAACCCCGCAACCTCCGCGCGCTTGCCCGAACCCTTGTCGGCGTTGAGCCGGTAGAGATAGCGCATGTCCTCCACCGTCTTCATGCCGACGACCTGCGTCGCCAGCGCATCGGCCTGTTCCTCCGTGCGGGGCAGGAAGGTCGGCGGCATCAGCTTGCCGCCGTTCATCAGCGCCGCGGCGCCCACCGCCGTCTGAAGCGGCGTGGTGGACATGCCGTGGCCGAACGAGATCGTGATCGAATGCACCTTCTTCCACACCTTCGGCTGCGTCGGCGTCGCGACCTCCGGCAGTTCGGTGTGGAGCCGCGACAGCATGCCCATGCGGGTGAGGAACTCCTTGTGTCCTGCGATGCCGACCAGATCGGCCTCCTTCGCCGAGCCGATGTTGGAGGAGTAGATGAACACTTCCGGCAGGGTCAGCGGGCGGTGCTTGCCGTGAAAGTCGCGGATCGTCTGGTGGCCGATGGTGATCGGGCGCGAGGCGTCGAAGATGCTGTGGATCGTCGCCTTGCCCGAATCCAGCGCCATCGCGGTGGTGAAGCTCTTGATGGTCGAGCCCATCTCGAACAGGCCGGCCGACATGCGGTTCAGCCGGTCCTTGTCCAGCGCGTGGACGGGGTTGTTCGGGTCGAAGTCAGGCACCGAGGCCATCGCGACCACCTCGCCGGTCTTGGCGTTGAGCACCACCGCGCCGGCCGCGACCGCGTGGTAGAGGCCCAGCGCCCTGACCAGTTCGTCGCGCAGGATGTGCTGCACGCGGATGTCGATCGACAGGCGCACGGGCTCCAGGTCGCGCGGGTCGGCGAGGCCCGACGCCTGGAGGTCGGCCAGCCCCTGGCTGTCGATGTACTTCTCCATGCCCGCGATGCCCTGGTTGTCGATGTTGACGAGGCCCAGGATGTGCGAGGCGGTTTCGCCGGCGGGGTAGAAGCGGCGCTTCTCCGTGCGGAAGCCGATGCCGGGAATGCCCAAGGCCATGATGTCGGCCTGCTGCTTGGGCGTCAGCTGGCGGCGCAGCCAGACGAAGCCGGCCTTGCTCTGAAGCTTCTTGTAGGTCTGCTGGTGCTGGAGTTCCGGCAGCACCGTCGCCAGCCTCTCCACCGCCTCGTCCACATCGACGATGCGGCGCGGCTCGGCGAACAGCGAGAAGGTCTTGATGTCGGTCGCCAGCACGACGCCGTTGCGGTCGATGATGTCGGGGCGCGAAGCGGTGATGCGCGTTGCCGGGCCGGTGGATTCCGGCAGGGTCTGGAAGCCGTAATAGATCAGCCGCCCGCCGATGGTGCCGTAAACGCCGGCGAAGATCGCCATGGTCAGGATCACGCGCGTGCGGGTGTTGCCGCGGGAGCGGTTGTGGCCTTCGAGCGCGATGGGCCCCGTGTCGATAAGCCTGGTATCGTTGGAGGAAGCGGGCTGCCTGCCGGGCCAGCCGAGCCTGGGTAATTTCATCGCTTGATCCCTCCCGTCTTCACCGGATCGGCCGCCTTGCTCTTGCCCGCCGGCTCCGGGCTGCTGCCCGGCGGGGGAGCCGGCGGCTTCAGCGGAATGTCGGCCAACCCGACGATCTGGTGGGCGTTGAGGGGTGCAAGCGAAAGCTCGCTGCCGTAGTTCTCCGCCAGCTTCTGCAAGCGCGCGGGCTGGGTGAGCAGGCTCCAGTCGGCCTTCAGCAGCTCCATGGAGTCTTCCTCGAAGCGGATGTCGCGCTGAAGCTGCGTGATCTGCTTCAGGGTGACCTGCGCGTCGTGCTTGATCTTGTAGGTGCCGCCCGCGGTCGCCACCATGAGGGCGATCAGAGCCACGTCCTGGGTGCGGAACATCGACTTCATGGCGCTGTGCCCGGAAGAGAGGGAAGTTTCGGCAGGCCGAACGAGTCCGCGCCGGCGGCGCGAGGCGGCGCGGCCGTGCGGGTTGCTGCGCGCAGCCTGGCCGAGCGGGCGCGCGGGTTCCGCTCCACCTCGTCCTCGCCCGGCGAAACGGCGCCGCCCAGCTTCTCGAAGGTCGGAGCCTGCGCGGCCAGCTGCGGCAGGTGGCGCGAGCCGGAAGGCTGCGTGGACCGCTCCGTGATGAAGCGCTTGACGATGCGGTCTTCCAGCGAGTGGAAGGACACGACGGCGAGACGCCCGCCGGGCTTCAGCGCCCGCTCTGCGGCGAGGAGCGCGCGGGAAAGCTCGCCGAGTTCGTCGTTGACGTAGATGCGCAGGGCCTGGAACACGCGTGTCGCCGGATGAATTTTTTCTCCCGGCGCACGCCCGACCAGCTTCTCGATGAACGCCGCCAAGTCGCCGGTGCGCGTGAACGGCGTTTCCGCCCGCCGCTTCTCGATCGCACGCGCGATGCGGCCGGCGTGGCGCTCCTCGCCCAGGAGGCCGAAGATGCGGGTGAGGTCGCTCGCCTTGTAGGTGTTGACCACATCGGCGGCGCCCGTTCCGGCCTGCGCCATGCGCATGTCGAGCGGCCCGTCCGCGCGGAACGAAAAACCGCGCTCCGCCTGGTCGAGTTGCATGGAGGACACGCCGATGTCGAGCACCACGCCGTCCACCGGCGCTTCCGCCGCCTCGTCGAGCCGGGAGAACGGGCTCTGCACCAGCCGCAGCTTTTCAGGATGAGCCTGAACCAGAGCTCCGCCCGCGCGGATCGCGTCGGGGTCGCGGTCGATGCCGATCACATGCGCGCCGGCTTCAAGCAGCGCGCGGGAATAGCCTCCTGCTCCGAACGTGCCGTCGATCACGACTTGGCCTGCTTGGACGGCAAGCGCGGCAAAAACTTCGGTCAGGAGCACGGGAATGTGAGCGGCGGCCCCGCCGCCGCGCGGCGCGGCGTCAGCCATGCAGCCTCCGCGACAGCTTTTCCGAAGCCGCGCCCCTGCCATGACGCGGCGGCGAAACGGCGTGGGCGCTGCTGCGGCAGCCCAGACCTCGCTCTTGCGGCGTCGTTGCGAATGCGGTGCCATCAGTCACGCAAAACCTCGCCGGGTTTGGGAGAAGACCGCCGGAGAACTTCCCGCCGACAGCCCGATCAACGCCCGGAAGGCTCTTTGTGAAGCCTTAAGCCTAACAAACAGTTAGAGCATCGGACGGTTAATCGCACGCAGTCTGCCGGCCGGGGGCGGGCGCAG
>CAXTCF010000015.1:0-34777 GCA_964242945.1 uncultured Rhizobiaceae bacterium
CGTAGAAGGCGAGCGCCCGGTCGAGGTCGGCCACCCGGACCATCGTGTGCAGGTATTCCATCGCGTGCCCTCCCGGCTCCCGCGCCTAACTGGCCCGGGGCGGCGGGGCGGCAACCGCCCCGCCCCGGGCCGCCCCCGGCGCGCCCCCCCGACTCTTCCAGCGACTTTTGGGCCAGCGCGATGGCCTTTTCCATCTGGGCGGCTTCCACCACCCGCTCGCGCTCCACTTCCAGCCTCCTGCGGTCGCGCTCCTGCGTGATGCGGGCTTCGTCCAGCCCGCGCTCGGAAGCGATGCGCGCGCGTTCTATCTCCTCGCGCGCGGCGATCTCAGCCTCCTGCAAGGCCTGCATGCGGGCGATCTCCAGCTGCTCGATGGCGCGGCGGCGCTCCAGCCTTGCCGATTCAAGCGCTCTGTCGCGGGAAACCTCTGCGGTTTCCACCTCGCGCTGGGCGGAAATCTCGGCCTGGCGCACCTTGGCGTCGGCGCCGGCGCGCTCGGACTTCGCCGCGGCAAGCTCGATGACGCGGGCTTCCTCCGCCTGCTCCACCTCCCGCTTGCGGTCGATGTCGGAAACGTCGCGCTCGCGGGCGGACTGGATGCGCTCCTTTTCCAGCGAAAGCTCCGAGGTGATGCGCTCGCGCTCCACCGCCTCGCGCTGCCGGATCTCGGCTTCCTCGATCGCGCGGTCGCGCGCGATCTGGCGGTTGCGCGTTTCCTGTTCAGACGTGATGCGCTCGGCGTCGAGCCGCGCCTGGCTCTCAATGCGCGCGACTTCCACGCCTTGCGTCGCTTCGATCTCGGCGCTGTTGAGCACCCGCGTCCGCTCGATCTCCCTGGCGCGGACTTCCTGCTCGGAGGCGATGCGGTCTTCGGCGATCTTTCTTTCCTGCGCGATGCGGGCGCCTTCCGTCGCCTCGCGCGCGGCGATCTCCGCCTCGTCCAGCGCGCGCTGGCGCTCGATCTCGCGGGCGCGGGTGTCCTGCTCCTGGGCTATGCGAGCCTCGGTGACGGCGCGCTCCTGCTCGATGCGGGCGCGCTCGGTCGCTTCCTTGGCCGCGATCTCGGCCTGTTCGATCGCGCTTTCCCGTTCGATCTCCAGCGCGCGGGTTTCCCGCTCGTTGGCGATGCGGGCCTCGGCGATGCTGCGCTCCTGGACGATGCGCGCTTTTTCCAGTTCCTCGCGCATGGTGATCTCGGCGGCTTCCACCGCGCGCTGGCGCTCGATCTCGCGCTGGCGGACCTCGCGCTCCGAGGCGATGCGCGCTTCGGAGATGGCGCGCTCATGCGCGATGCGGTTCTTCTCGATCGCCTCGCGGGCGACGATCTGCGCGCTCTCGGCTTCCGTGTCGCGCTCGGCCCGCTCGCGGGCAAGCTGGGCGCGCTGCACGGCACGGCGGAACTCGACGTCGCGCTCCTGCTCCAGCCGCGCTTCCTCACTGGCGCGCTCGATCTCCAGCGACTGCTTTTCCGCTTCCAGGTTGCGGGTGCGGATCAGGATGTTCGAGCTTTGCTCGATGTCGTTGCGAACTTTCCGCTTCTCCTCGATGTTCTGGATCAGCGCGGTCAGGCCTTCGGCATCGAAGCGGTTGGACGGGTTGAAGAACTGGAGGTCGGTCTGGTCGATGTCCTTGATGGCCAGCGACTCCACTTCCAGGCCGTTCTTGGCTAGGCCCTCCTGCGCGACCTCCTGAACGCGGCGGACGAACTCGCCGCGCTGCTCGTGCATCGCTTCCATGGTCATCTCGGCAGTCACGGTGCGCAGCGCCGACTCGAACTTGCCGGTCATCAGCGCGTTCAGCGCGCCGGGCTCCAGCGTGCGGCGGCCGAGCGTGGAGGCGGCGATGGAAACGGCCTCGCGGGTCGGGCGGATGCGCACATAGAACTCGGCCTCCACGTCCACCCGCATGCGGTCGCGCGTGATCAGCGCGGCGTCCCTGCTGCGAACGATCTCCAGCGGCATGACGTTCATGTTGACCGGCGTGATGTCGTGGACGATCGGCCACACGAAGGCGCCGCCGTCGATCACCACCTTCTCGCCCAGGAAGCCGGTCCGCACGAAGGCGATCTCCTTGGTGGAGCGGCGGTAGAGCCAGTTCATCACGACATAGATCACCGCGATGACGATGACCGCCAGGATGAGCCAGAGGATGATCTGGCCGATCAACTGCCCGTTCATGGGGTTCCTCCCGCATTTGTGGGATGAGAGGCGTCAGCGATGCGTCCAGTATCGCATGCGATGGCGCTGCTCTTGTCGAAGTAAGCCGTCATGAGGCTTTCCTTCCCGAAATCGCCTTGAACCGCCGCGTCTGTTCCGTCAGCGCGATCTCGGTCGGCAGGCGCTCCATGGAGGAGGCGCCGTAGAAGCCGTGGGTGTTTGCCGTGTTCTTCAACACGAACTCGGCATCCTCCGGCTGCGCCACCGGCCCGCCGTGGACGAGCACGAAGACATCCCTGTTCACCCGCAGCGCGGCTTCCGCCCATTCGTCCACCAGCACCGGGCAGTCCGCCAGCTTCAGCGCCGTTTCCGCGCCGATCGTGCCGCCGGTGGTGAGGCCGAGATGGCAGACGATGATGTCCGCACCCGCCTTTGCCATAGCTTCCGCCTCTTCGGCGTTGAAGACATACGGCGTGGTCAGAAGGTCGAGCGCACGGGCTTTGGCGATCATGTCCACTTCGAGCCCGAAGCCCATGCCGGTTTCTTCGAGGTTCGCGCGAAAAATGCCGTCGATCAGCCCGACGGTCGGAAAATTCTGCACGCCCGAAAAGCCCATCCGTTTCAGGTCGGCGAGGAACACGTCCATCAGGCGGAACGGATCGGTGCCGTTGACGCCGGCCAGCACGGGCGTGTGCTTCACGACCGGCAGCACTTCCGCCGCCATCTCCTGCACGATCGCGTTGGCGTCGCCATAGGCGAGCAGGCCGGCGAGCGAGCCGCGCCCGGCCATGCGGTAGCGGCCGGAATTGTAGATGACGATGAGGTCGATGCCCGCGGCTTCCTCGCACTTGGCGGACAAACCCGTGCCTGCGCCGCCGCCGATAATCGGCCGGCCTTCCGCGCGCATGGCCCGGAACTTCTCAAGGATTTTCTCGCGCGCGATGGCCATGCTCACCGCCTCGCCTGCGCTTTGCCGCGGCGAGGCGTGCCGTGCAACTCGCGGAACGCTGTCACCACCGCCGCGGCAAAGGCCGGATCGTTGATGTTGTGCGGCAGCCGCACAAGGCGGCGCGTGCTCGTCTGGCGCACCACCTCCTCCAGCGTGGCGAACAGCGCGCGGTCGGCGACGGGATCGTGGAACGCCTGTCCCGGCCGATCTAAAGCCGACACGCCGCCTTCCGGCAGGAAGAAGCGCACCGGGCCTTCCATGCGGTTCAGCCGCTCGCCGATCCAGCGGCCGAAGGCGGCGTTCTCCGTCGCGGTGGTGCGCATCAGCGTGACCTGCGGATTGTGCTTCACGAAAAGCCGGTTGCGGAACTTTTCCGGCACGGTTTCCGGCGCGCCGAAATTCACCATGTCGAGCGCGCCGCAGGAGCCGATGAAGGGAATGCGGCGGCGGATGACGGCACCGAAACGGTCCTTGGTCGCGGGGAACACGCCGCCGACCAGCATGTCGGCGATCTCGGTCGTGGTAAGGTCCACCACCGCCTCGATCATCCCGCTTTCGACCAAATTCTCCATCGAGCGCCCGCCGGTGCCGGTGGCGTGGAAGACGAGGCAGTCGTAGTCGGCTTCCAACGCCGCCGTCACGGCTTGCACGCAAGGGGTGGTGACGCCGAACATCGTCAGACCGACGGCAGGCCGCGCTTCCGCGGCGGCTCTGCCCTTGCGCGCGGCAGCACGCGCCTTGACCATGCCGGCCAGCGCATGGGCGCCGTTCGTCAGGATCGTGCGGGTGATCGAGTTCAGCCCCTGCACGTCGGCCACCGCCGGCATCATCACGATGTCGGAGCCGCCGAGATAGGCCCGCGTGTCGCCTGCGGCGACCGTGGAGACCATCAGCTTCGGCACGCCGACGGGCAGCGCGCGCATGGCGGGCGTGGCGATTGCCGTGCCGCCCGAACCGCCTGCCGAGATGATGCCGACCACCTCGCCGCGCGCTCTGATCCAGCGCTCGAAGGCGAGCGTCATGCCGGCCACCGACTCGCCGCGGTCGGCGGAAAAGACGCCGCTGGCGCCGCGCGGATGGAAGGCGGCGACCTGATGCGCCGGCACGTCGGCGCCGGAGTGCTTTCCCGAAGTGGAAAGGTCTACAAGGCGCACGGCCAAGCCTTCGTCCTTCAGGATATCCCGGAGGAAGCGCAGTTCCTCACCCTTGGTGTCCAGCGTGCCGGCCACCAGCACGACCGGCTCGCCGCCCGCACTCAGAGGCCGAAGTTCGGCCTGCGCAGAGGGCGCCGGCAGCGGCGCGGCGGAAAGCAGGCGGGCGGACTGCTCGATGAGGCGCACCGGCACGGGCTGCGACCAGCGCGTCGGCAGTGTCGGGTTCGACATGTAGATTCTTTGCGGGCCGCTCGGCGCGGGAACTTGCGCGGCAGATGCCGTCTCGACTGAGGGGGACGGAGCGGCTTCCTCGCCATGACGGCCGACGCCGAGCAGGCGCTGCTGCAACTCGCGGTCCCCGGCAAGCTGAGCGGCGTCGCTGACGCGGTTGACCCGGCCGTTGACCATGATCGCCACGCGCTCGGCAACCGTGGTCGCGACGCCGATGTTCTGCTCGATCACCAAGACATCAACCGAGCCTTCCTCGCCAAGCTGCGCCAGCATGGCGGCGACTTGGTTGACGATCACCGGCGCAAGGCCCTCCGTCGGTTCGTCCATGACGAGAAGGCGCGGGTTGAGAAGCAGCGCGCGGGAGATCGCCAGCATCTGCTGCTCGCCGCCCGAAAGCTGACCCCCGCCGTTGTTGCGCCGCTCGGCAAGCCGCGGAAAAGTGGAATAGATGCGCTCGACCGTCCAAGCGCCTTTTGCCGTGCCGCCGACCAGGCGCAGGTGCTCGTCCACGGTCAACGAGCGCCACAGGCGGCGGCCCTGCGGCACATAGCCGATGCCGAGGCGGGCAATGTCGGCCGGCGCCATGCCCCCAAGCTCGCGGCCGGCGAAGCGGATGGAGCCGGAGGCGACGGGAACGAGCCCCATGATGGCCTTGCACAAAGTCGTCTTGCCCATGCCGTTGCGCCCGACGACGGACAGCACACCGGAACCGAGCGTGAGATCGACGCCCTGAAGCGCGTGGCTCGCGCCATAGAAGACGTTGAGGCCCTTGACCTCAAGGATGGGCGGGCCGCTCCGCTGCTCAGCCATGCCCCAGCCCTCCGGGACCGCCGAGGTAAAGCTCCTGCACCTGCGGGTCGGACTCGATCTCGGCCGGCTTGCCTTCCTTGAAGACCCGGCCGTTATGCATCATCGTCACGGACTCGGAGACGCGGAGCGCCACGTCCATGTCGTGCTCGATGATGATGTAGCCGATGTGAGCGGGCAGGCTGCCGAGGATCTCGATCAGTTCGCGCCGCTCGGCCGGCGACAGGCCGGCGGCCGGCTCGTCGAACAGGATGAAGCGCGGCGCCCCGGCCAGGGCGAGGGCGATCTCCAATTGCCGCTGCTGGCCGTAAGCGAGTTCGGCCACCTTGGTATCGCGCAGCTCGTAGAGGTGGACCGCGCGGGCAAGCCCTTCCGCAGCAACGACCAGCGCGTCTTCCTTGCGCGGGCGGATCAGCGAGAAACGTCCGCGCGAGACGCCGCGGCAGGCGAGATAGATGTTGTCCAGCACGCTCAATCCGCCGAACAGCAGCGAGATCTGATAGGTGCGCCGCAGGCCCCTGCGGATGCGCTCGTGCGCGGGGAAGGCGGTGACGTCTTCGCCGAACAGGCGGATCGTGCCGGAACTCGGCAAAAAGTCGCCGGTGATGCAGTTGAACAGCGTCGTCTTGCCCGCGCCGTTGGAGCCGAGCACGGCGCGGCGCTCGCCGGGGCGCACGGTCATCGACACGTCGGTGAGCGCGGCAAGCGCGCCGAACAGGCGGGAAACGCCGCGCAGTTCCAGCGCGTTCGCGGTGCCGGCGGCGGACAGGCGCTGGGCGACGGACTGCGTTGCGAGCGCGGGGAGGACCATCAGAGTTTCGCGCCTCCGCTGCCCTGGAGCGAGGAGGCGGTCCGCATGCGCGCAAAAAACTTCGGGATCAGCCCCAGGATGCCGTCCGGCGACCAGAACACGATGGCGAGGAAGCACAGGCCGACGAGAAGCTGGAAGCGCTCGCCGGGGATGCCGATGAGGACGAGAAAATCGAGCGCGAAGGTGCGCAGGAGCACGAAGATCAGCGCGCCGATGAACGGGCCGACCGGGTGGCGGATGCCGCCGATCACCGCGATGATCAGGATGTCGATCGCCGGCCCGACCGCCACCGTGCCCGGCGACACCTGCGCGTTGAGCCAGACCAGCAGCACGCCGGCTACCGCCGCGATGAAGCTGGCGAAAGCATAGGCCGCTATGCGGTGGGCCGTGACGTTGAAGCCGAGCGCGGCCATGCGGCGCGGGTTGTCGCGCACGCCCTGCAGCGCCAGTCCGAAGGGCGCGCGCGAGACATAAACGACGCCGAAGTAGCTGAGCGCGGCGAAGAACAGCGTGAGGTAGTAGAGCGGGATCGGCTGGCGCCAGTCCACGCCGAAAAGATGCGGCGGCAGGACCTGGTTGAAGCCGTTGAAGCCGTTCAGCACGGCGTAGTTCTGGCGCGCGAAGTAGAAGAAGGCGGCGGCGATCGCGAGCGTGATCATGATGGTGTAGATGCCGGCCGTGCGCACCGCCAGCGCTCCGGCGAGCGTGCCGAAGGCGGTTGCGATCACCAACGCCACCGGCACGGCCGCCCACCACGGGGCGCCGAGGCTGATCGTGGACACGCCGGACGTGCCGAACACGGCGACCATGTAGGCGGCAAGCCCCGCAACGCTCATCTGCGCCAGGCTGACCATGCCGCCATAGCCGCCGAGGAACATCAGGCTTAAGCCCACCATGCCGAGGATGAAGGCCCATCCAAAAATCTGGAACAGCACGAAACCCGACGCGGCGACCGGCATAGCCAAGAGAATGAGCCCGACCGCCCAGGTTGACCAGTGCAGGCCGGCGAACGTGCCGTTGGCGGCATCCTCCGCGGCCTCGCGCGCAGGCCAGTTGCGCCTCAGAGGGTTTGCGGAGCCGGCGTCGATCGCGGCCATGTCAGCGCGCCTGCCCGAAAATGCCCTGCGGCCGGAAAGCCAGCACGGCGACCATGATGAGGAAGGTCAGCACCACGGCATAGGTCGGGAAATACACGGAGCCGAACTGTTCCGCCATGCCGATCAGCAGCGCGCCGAGCGCGGCGCCGGGGATCGAGCCCATGCCGCCGACGATCACCACGACCAGAGAGGCAAGCAGGAAGCGCGTGTCCTCACCCGGCGCCATCGACTGAAAGGTGCCGCCGACCACGCCTGCGACGCCAGCCAGCCCCGCGCCGAACGCGAAAACAGCGACGAAAACGCGCTGGATGCGCACGCCGGTGGCCGAAAGCATGTCGCGGTCGTCCACGCCGGCGCGGATCAGCATGCCGATGCGGGTGCGATTGAGCACCAGCCACATGCCGACGCCGATGGCGACCGCGCCAGCCAGGATCACCAGCCGCACCACGGGATAGGTGAGGAACACCGGCTCGCCGGAGCGTTTTACCGCAGTCACCAGCGGCAGTTCTATGGGGCCGGCAAGCCAGGAGGGCGCCAGGATCTGGTAAAAGCCGCCGCCCCAGATCCACAGCATCAGGTCGGCCAGCACGATCGAGATGCCGATCGTCACCAGCGTCTGGCGCAGGTCTTCGCCTTCCATCCGGCGGAACACGACGATCTGGAGCAGGACGCCGAGCAGACCGACGACGACAAAGGCGGCCACGAATGACAACAGCCACCAGCCCGTCACGGCCGCCACGCCGTAGCCGATATAGCCGCCCAGCATGTAGAGCGAGCCGTGCGCCAGATTCACGTTCTTCATCAGGCCGAAGATCAGCGTGAAGCCGCTGGCGACGAGGAAGTAGAGCGCGCCCAGCGTGACGCCGTTGAACAGGGCGTTGAGAAACACCTTCTTCTTGCCCAGCGCTGCCTCAAAGCCCGGCGGCCAGGGCGCGAACACGGCCCAGAGGAGTGCCGCCGCAACGACGAACAGGACGAGCGACCAAGCGGGATGGCGCGAGGCAAAAGCCTTCATCCCGCTCTCCCGGTTCGGGGGCGGGCAGAAGCGGCAAGCGGGATCGGATGAGCCAAGTTGCATCCTCCCAACGCGCTTTGACTTCTACCTTGAAAGGGCAGCCTAGCGCGCGTGTTGGCAGGAGGCATACCTTTAAGTCTGATCCTGTCGTGCAGCATCGTTGAAGCGATCAAGCGGACGGCATGAGGATCACCGTCTGACTGCCCCTCCACCGCCTCCGGCGGTCCCCCTCCCCCGCGTTCCGCAGGGGAGGAACCAGCGTCGCAGCTTGCACGCCGGTTGATCCTCACCCGTTTACGGGGGAGGGGAACCGCCGAAGGCGGTGGAGGGGGCGGTTCAGCCTGCCGCGACCAAGGCAGGTCGGTTCACGCCTGCACCGCGCGGTGCGCCACGCGGCGGTAGTCGGTGGGCGGGATGCCGACATTGGTGGTGAAGAAGCGGGTGAAGGAGGCTTGGCTTGCGAAGCCGAGGTCGAGGCCGATCGTGGTGATCGGAGTGTGCGAGCGCGTCAGCTGGTCGATCGCCGACTCCATGCGCAGCGTGTTGAGATAGACGTTGGGCGTCACGCCCGCGTGCTCGCGGAAGAGCTTGTAGAAATGCGGACGCGACAGGCCGGCGTCGCGGGCGATGGCGTCGAGCGCCAGTTCGTCGTTGAGGCGTTCCTTCATGAGCCTGATCGAGTTTCGCACGCGAAAATCGCGGATGCCGGCCGACCACGGGCTGTTGAAAGGCGCGCCCTCGTCGCCAAAGGGGGACGCGTCGGGCGACCAGCTCCAGGTCTGATCAAAACATTCCTTGGTCAGTTCGTAGAGGTAGTCGTCGAACAGGTCGGACTGCTCGTCCTCCAGAAGCCGCGCGGAGACGAGGCGGACCAGCCGGTGGATCGTCGGCGTCACGAGGATGCGGTCGCGGCCGAAGCGCAGGGCCGTTTGGGCGCTGCGGCCCATTTCCATGAACCAGACCGGCTTGATGTAGAGGACCAGGAACAGCGTCCCGTCGTTCAGGCAGCCCGGGCAGAAATTGTGCGGCTGCCACGGGTTGATCGCGCTCGCGGTGCCGGCGTCTACGCGCAGCGGACTGCCCGACGCCGTGATGACGGACGGCGTGCCCTGCACGAAGAAGGTCAGGTGGCCCTCGCGATGCGCATGGGTCGTCATCGCGCGGTTGATCTTGTAGAGCGTCGCACGCCCGAACGTGCCGTGATACACGGCCAACGCAGTGCTCATGCCTCCCTCCATCCGCTGAAGCGGCTTTTTATTGGAGGCGATAAAGCATCCGAACGGGCAGGCTTAGCAAGCGGAATTTTCAGCTGGCAAACAACAGCCGCCGTTGCTGCATTGCATTATTGATTGTGCGATGCAGCAACGGCGCCGGAGATGGGGTCTCCTCCATTGTAGGTAGCGCCAGCCGGTATAGGCCGGCCAGCGCGTGTGCTTGTGCTATTTGTACTTCTTGCACTCCGGCGCCTCGCGCGAGGGCAGGCCGATCGACTTGAACGTGGCTTCGTCCAGGCCCAGGGTCTGGTTCACATCCGGGACCTTCTTCACCAGCTTGTTCATAAGGTTGCCGTCCGGCCCCTCCTGCACCTCGGAGATGAAGTTGGTGCCGATCGCCTGGCGGTTGCTGTCGAGTTTGAAGTGGCCGTTCGGCGCGTCGAGCTCGACCTTCTGAAGCGCGTCACGGAACTTCTTCTGGTCGCCGGCAATGTCGCCGCCTGCGGCGTCGAGCGCTTTCAGCGTGGCGATGGTTGAGTTGTAGTAGCCGGTGGCAAACAGCGAGGGCGAGGGAAAGCGCTTATCCGCAGGGAAGGCGTCCTGGTACTGCTTGACGAACTTGGTCCAGGCGGCATCGTCCGGCATGTCGGCCTGCGGGCCGCCCGACGGCGTGCCGATCAGCGCCTTCTTGGCGTCGCCCTTGGCGTTCAGCACCGTGCCGTCCACCATGATCGTGCCGCCGATGAGGTGCGCGTGGCCGCCGGCCTGCTGGTACTGGTTGAGGAAGTTGACGGCGTCGCCGCCGCCCAAGCCGATATAAAGCGCGTCCACATCATCGGGAAGCGCCGCGATGATGGATGCAAAATCCTTGGTGCCGAGCGGCACCCACTGCCGCTCGGTGATCTCGCCGCCGGCCTGGCAGTAGCCGAGCGCAAAGCCGAGGAAGTTCGTGTAGCCGAAGGAGTAGTCCTCGGCGACGGACGCCACCGTCTTCCAGCCCTTCTCGTTATAGACGTATTCGCCGAGGCCCGCGCCCCACTGCGCGCCGTCCATGTTGAAGCGATAAAAGTTCGGCGCGGGATCGACGAAGGTGGTTTCCTGCGCTCCCGACAGGCCGTTGATGATGGTGATGTTGGGGTTCTGCTTGGCGAAGTCGCGCAGCGCGATGCCTTCCGAGCCCGAAAGCGGCCCGACGATCACGGTCACGCCGTCCTGATCGACGAGCTTGCGCGCGGCGCGGACGGCACTCTCCGGGGTCGTGTCGGTGGAGGCGACGACATAGGTGATCTTCTGCCCGCCTGCCTGGTTGTTGTATTCCTTCATGGCCACTTCGAAGCCGCGCATCGCGTCTTCGCCGAGCACGGTGTAGGTGCCCTCCAGCGTTGCCAGCACGCCGATCTTGATGTCGGCAAAGGCCTGTCCAGACGCGAGCATCGCGGCGCCCGCGACCGACGCCATCAACAAGTGCTTCATAGTGTTACCTCCCGTGGACGCACCGCCGGCGGCGGCGCTCTCCTCATCCACTGCAACCGGAGTTTTACGCGCGGGCGCGAGGACTTGGATACCGGCGCGTTGCCGGCCGTATCTTGCAGTCTCTTTTTTTGGCGCCCCGCGGGACGGGGCGCTTGGCCCCCGTTCGGGGAGAAGCGACAGGGGCGGGGAGGCTAAAACGACAGTCCAGAGAACGGCGCGCCGGGATGAACCGGCCGGATAAAGGGAGGAACCCGCGCATGAACAGGATCGACCTCGAAGGCCGCGTCGCCGTCGTGACGGGCGGCGCGCAAGGGATCGGCTTTGCGGTGGCCCGCCGCTTGGCCGCTTCCGGGGCGCGCGTCGCGCTGTGGGACATGAATGCGGAACTGCTGCAAGCGGCAGCCGCCGAGCTTGGACAGGGAACGGCGACCGTGACGGTCAACATCACCGATTACCCGGCGGTGGAAGACGCCGTGCGCAGGACGGAAGCCGAAGCGGGCCCGATCGACATCCTCGTCAATTCCGCGGGGATCGCCGGCAAGAACGCGCCGCTGGAGGAATACGAGCTTGCCGAATGGCAGCGCGTCATCGACATCGACCTGACCGGCGCCTTCCACGTCAACCGTGCCGTGCTGCCGGGCATGAAGGCGCGAAACTACGGGCGCATCGTCAACATCGCCTCCGTCGCCGGCAAGGAAGGCAACCCCAACGCCTCCGCCTATGCCGCCGCGAAGGCCGGCGTGATCGGCATGACCAAGGCGGTCGGCAAGGAGTGCGCGAAATACGACATCGCGATCAACGCGATCACGCCGGCGACCGCCAAGACGCGCATCCTGGAGGAATTGAAGCCGGAATTCATCGACTACATGCTTTCCCGCATCCCGCGCGGGCGCTTCCTGGAGGTGGAGGAAGCCGCCAACATGGTGGCTTGGCTCGTGTCGCAGGAAAACAGTTTTACCACCGCTTCCGTGTTCGACCTTTCCGGCGGCCGGGCGACCTACTGATCATAGCATCTCAGACGCCGACGCCCTGCTTCCCGCAGCTCTTTTGCTGCGCGGCGCGGGCATCCGGGTTTCGGCGGCCGAGCACGCGATGATGCTTCTGGCAGGCGCCAAGCGCTCGGCGCCGACCGTGCAGTGCGCGAAAGGGATTGGAAGGCGCAGCCGGCCGGAAGCCCCGGACTGAACTCGCGAGCAAGCGGCTGCTGATTTCGGGGGCTCAAGGGTTCGTACTTGTTGCACAGCTCCTCGATGTCGAAGCAAATCCGTGCCCCTTTTCGTAATCCGGAAAGCTGCCGGCACTGAGATCCGTGATATCTGCTGGATGAATTTCCCTACAATCTCAAAGTGATGCGTTCTCAACAGTAAGCATTTCGGCATCAGCTGACGGCAGCACTCAGCCGCTGCATTTGCTTGTCAGAAATCCAGCTAGCCAAGTGACGGTTTGTCATTCAAGATGAAGTTGCTTCGAAGCTTCTTATGATACTTCCCAGTAAGAGCTTGGGCGCCTGGAGGACAAGATGAGCACGTTGCAGGAACAACTCGCGCGGCTGCGCCGCTTCAGGACTTCAGTTCAGAACGGCGACCCAGACATCGCGGAAGAGAGCGGCGACCTCGAAGTCCAGCCGGAAGGTGCCGAGGCGCCGCAGTCGCCCGAAGCGGTCGAGGCGGCCGTCGAGATGGAAAGCATCGCGATGCGCCGCGAACGCCCGGTTCTGGCGATCCATGAGAACGCCACGCAACTGGTCTTCATCGACCAGGCCGACAGCGAGATCTGGGGCGCCAGGCTGACCAGGGCCAAGGCGGTGCTCGACGCGGCAATACCAGCGGTCGGCCGCATCAACCTTGCCGGCGGCGATCTGGACTGGATCGGGACCGGGTGGCTGGTGGCGGAAAACGTGCTGGTCACCAATCGCCACGTCGCATCCGAATTCGTGGTGCGCAAGGGCGAGGGTTTTGAATTTGCAATGGGCGTGTCGGACCGCATCTCGGCCACCGCGGACTTCCTTCAGGAGATCAACAATCCTGAGACGCTCGTCTTCAGGCTGACCAAGCCTTTGCATGTCGAGAGCGGCTCAGGGCCGGACATCGCGTTCTTCGAGATCGAGATGCTGTCGGGCGATCAGAAGCTCGCCAAGCCCATCGAACTGGCAACGCAGATCGAACTGACCCAGAATATCGCGACGATCGGCTATCCCGCCTATGACAGCCGCATCCCCGAACCGGACCTGATGGAGCGCATCTACGGCAGGATCTACAACAAGAAGCGGCTGGCCCCTGGAGGCCTGACGCGCCTGGAGCCGACGCGGGTTTGGCACAATTGCACCACGCTCGGCGGCAACTCCGGCTCCGTCGTTCTCGATCTCGACAAGGGAACCGCTCTGGGGCTGCATTTCAGCGGCAGCTTTCTCAAGTCGAACTATGCGGTGCGGGCAGATGTCGTCAGCAGGCGGCTCGATGAGGTGCGCCGCGGCCGGCTGGCGCCGGTGCCAGCCCGTGAGAAGCCGCGTCAGGCGGTGCCGGCCGCCGCGCGCAAGGCCGGCGCAGGGGAGCGGGCAACGGCGGCGAGCGCAACATTCACGATACCGCTTACCGTGACCGTGTCTCTCGGCACCCCCCAGATGAAGGCGGCTCCCGCGCTGCGCCGCATTCAGGCTGTTGTGTCCGGGACCGACGACGATGAACTCATCGACGACAACGAGGCGGTCGCTGCCGACTATCATGATCGGGAAGGCTATAAGCCCGGCTTCCTGGGTGACGGCTTTTCGGTTGATCTGCCCGAAGTGGAGCGCGAGGCCGACGACGTGTTGACCTTCGAAGCCGAGGGCGGCTCGCAAAGCGAGCTTCGCTACGAGCATTTCTCGGTCGTCATGAGCCGCAGCCGGCGCATGTGCTTTTTCAGCGCCTGCAACATCGACGGCGAGCAGTCCAAGAAAAGCCGGCGGGTGTCCTGGAAGTGGGACCCGCGCATCCCCCGCGAGCAGCAGATCATGAAGGAGTGCTACGGCAGCCCGCCGAAGTTCAGCCGGGGCCACATGACGCGGCGGGAGGATCCAGGCTGGGGAAACGACGTGACGGCCAAGCGGGGCAACGAGGACTCCATGCATGTGACGAACGCCGTGCCGCAGATGCAGGCTTTCAACGCGCCGATCTGGCTGGCGCTGGAAGACTACGCGCTCGAACACGCGCGCCAAGACGACATGAAGATCTCGGTGTTCACCGGCCCGTACTTCGCGGAGGACGACCCGGAAATGTATGGGGTGCGGATTCCGATCGCCTTCTGGAAGATCATCGCCTTTATCCACGACGACACCGGGCAGCTTTGCGCGACCGGCTACGAGATGGACCAGAAGGGCACCCTGCAGCCGGAGGAGGAGTTCGTCTTCGGCGCCTTCACCTCGCCGCAGCTGGGCACCGCGACCCAGGTGCCCATTCACGCCATTCAAACGCGCAGCGGTCTCGATTTCGGAACGCTCGCCGATGTCGATCCGCTGGCCGATGAGGAAGAGGGCGTATCGAACGGCACGCGGGCGCCTCTGCTTGCCTTTCAGCAGATCCGATTTGTCCGATGACCCAAAGGTGCGCTGTTGCTTGGCGGCTCCGGCGTATCTGCGCTCAACGGGACCTATGAGGGATATGCTTCACTTTGGCGATCGCCAGCGCGCTGCCCAGCACCACGGCATCCTCCACGAACCCCGTCGATGCCTGACTGAAGCGGCGCATGGCGCGGACGCGCAGGTGAAAGCCCAGGAAGGATGCGCCAACGGCGGCGCCCGCCGCGAGCAGTGCCGCCCCGGCTCGGCTCTCCTTCGGTGCGAGCACGGCGCCGGCGAAGGCAGCCGTGATGCTTCGGGCGACGAGCCCGGACACGATGATGCGGTCGGGGGCTGAAGGAAGCTTGTCGCCCATCATCTCGCCCGCCGCCAGCGCGACGGCGCCGAGCGCCACCAATGGATGAGCAAGCAGGTCGCGCGCCATCGCGTCCTCCGGCAGGGCCCCGCGCCTGGCGGCGCCCGCAACGGCGGCGAGCGGCGTCATCGCCCGCTGGCCGGCGACAAGACCGATGAGAAGGGAGCGAAGCATGATGGTGTCTCCTGACGGGCTGCCTGCCGGCAACCGCCACAATCATTGAGCAGCCGATTTGTATCCGCCTGCGGCGCTTCGCCCGGCACGCCCGATGCGTCGGCAGAGAGGGTTTGCAGCAGGCCGAGGCGTCGCTTAAGTGAATCGAAACAGCCGCCCGCGACGCGGCAGCTTTCAGCAATCGGTGTCCTCATGCCAGCCAGCGCAAGCCAGCCCGCCCCTTGGGCCGGCAGCCGCAACCCTCATGACGTGCTGCGGTCGGTGTTCGGCTATTCCGCCTTCCGCGGCGAGCAGGAGGGGATCGTCGAGCATGTCATAGACGGCGGCAGCGCCCTCGTGCTGATGCCGACCGGCTCAGGCAAGTCGCTCTGCTATCAGGTGCCCGCGCTTTGCCGCGACGGCGTCGGCATCGTCGTTTCGCCGCTGATCGCGCTGATGGACGATCAGGTGGCAGCCCTGCGCCAGCTTGGCGTCCAGGCGGCCGCCATGCATTCCGGCCTCGACGGTGCAACCGTCCGCAAGGTCTGGCGGCGGCTGCGGGAGGGCGATCTCGACCTGCTCTATGTCGCGCCGGAGCGGCTGCTGGCTGAGAGCTTTCTCGACGGGCTGGAAGAAGTCGCCATCGCGCTCTTCGCCATCGACGAAGCGCACTGCATCTCGCAATGGGGCCACGACTTCAGGCCGGAATACCGGCAGCTTTCCGTGCTGCGCGAGCGGTTTGCGCAGGTGCCCTGCCTTGCCGTGACCGCCACGGCGGACGGGCCGACCCGGCGCGAGATCGCCGAGCGCCTCCAGCTGCCAAAAACTTTTACCGCCGGCTTCGACCGGCCCAACATCTTTTACGCCGTCACGCCCAAGGAAAACTCGCGCGGGCAGCTGCTGCGCTTCCTTCAGGACCGGCCGCGCGACGAAAGCGGGATCGTCTATTGCCTGTCGCGCAAGCGGGTGGAGGAAACGGCGGCGATGCTGTGCGGGCAAGGCTTTGACGCGCTGCCCTACCATGCCGGCCTGGACAACGGCGTGCGCGCCGCCAACCAGAACCGCTTCCTGAAGGAGGAAGGCGTCATCATGGTCGCCACGGTGGCGTTCGGCATGGGCATCAACAAGCCCGACGTGCGCTTCGTGGCGCATCTGGACCTGCCCAAGAGCATCGAGGCCTACTACCAGGAAACCGGCAGGGCCGGCCGCGACGGCCTGCCCGCCACCGCCTGGATGATCTACGGACTCCAGGACGTGACCACGCTCCGGGGGATGATCGGCGCGGGCGACGCACCCGATCGCCAGAAGAGTATCGAGCGGGGCAAGCTCGACGCCTTCGTGTCCTTTTGCGAGACCGCGCGCTGCCGGCGGCAGACGCTGCTGAACTATTTCGGCGACGCTTGCGAGCCCTGCAACAACTGCGACACCTGCCAAAACCCCCCCGAAACTTTTGACGCGACGACCGCCGCCCAGAAAGTGCTGTCCTGCGTCTATCGCACGGATGAGCGGTTTGGCGCCGGTTATGTCATCAACATTCTCCTTGGCCGTGCGGACGCCCGCATGCGCAGCTTCGGCCATGACGGCATCAGCACGTTCGGCATCGGCGGGGAGCACAGCGAGCGCGAGTGGCGCTCGATCGTCCGGCAGCTTGCCGTGCACAACCTGCTGGAAGCCGACATCGAAGGGTTTGGGGGAATGCGGCTTACCGAGGAGGGCAGGGCTTTCCTGAAGGAGCGCCGCAGCATCCGGCTGCGGCTTGACGAGCGGCCCGCGGCAAAGCGCAAAGCTCGCGGCAGGACACCCCCGCCGAAGCCCGAACTGCGCGACGAGGCGGATGCCGAACTGCTGCGCAGGCTGAAAGCCGAACGCGCGGCGATCGCCCGCGAGCAGGGCCTGCCGCCCTACGTCATCTTCCACGACCGCACGCTGATCGAGATGGCGCGATCCAAACCGGCGACGCTGGAAGCGCTGAGCGCCATCTCCGGCGTGGGACAGGTGAAGCTGGAGCGCTACGGCCAGCGGTTCGTCGATGCGATCGACGCCGCATGAGCGAACCGGAAAGCGGCCGGGCTTCCTGCCCAGTCCAGTTCTAAGGGCATAAGCGTCCCGACACGGGTCGTCAGGTAAGCCCATCGACCGTGAGCGTAAGAAGCTCAGTCATTGTCGCTCAGCCCCGCGCCTGCGCCTTGGCGGCGGGACAGGTCGGACGCCTCCACATAGGTGCGCGCTGCCAGCCTGCCGAAGCGCCGCCAGAGCGCGTCGGGAAGGCGGATCGGCCGGGCGGGCGGCAAAGGCGTCTCCCAGTGGAGCAGCTTGCCGGAAAGCCGGACCTGAAAGCCGTCGCGCGCGTCGAAGCCGGCCAGCCGCATCGCCGCTTCCGCCCCATCGGGGCTGATCTCGACCGCGCCCGTTTTGCCCCAAAGAAGCAGTTGCCGGTCGAGCCTGCGCGCGGCTTCACAGAGCCAGGGCGCCAAGAGGGCCGGATTGCCGCACGGGCCGGCGAACTCCAGCGGCGCGGTTAAGAGCAGCGGCGCCCAGTCGCTTAAAGACGGGCCGAGAACCAGAGGGCTAAGCGGCGGACCGTTGCGAGACAAGCGGAGCGCTTTGCCGTCCCATTCCATGCGCGCGGACGAGCGGCCTGCTTCGACCGCGTCCAACTCCTCGGCAAGCGCTTCCAGAAGGTTCGGCGCCGCTCGGGCCAGCCTGCGTCCAGCCCAGCCTGCTTCCTCGGCAAGGCCCCAGGAAAAGCCGGCGCCGCGCGCGGCCTTGCGGATTTCTGCCTCGACCTCGCTTAACGAAAAGCCGGTCGGCGCTTCGGCTTGAACGGGCAGGGGCCGAGTCTTGGACAGCGTTTGTCCCGCGGTCTGCGGCAGCGGCGGCTCCTCCAGCGGCGGGATGGCCCAATCGTCGGGATCGAGTTCCACAAGTTCGTCGGGAAACGGCGCATGGCGGAACAGCGCGATGCGCACCCAGCGGTCGGAGCGCGGATCGAAATCGGTGGCGCCGAAGAAGGAAAGCTTGCAGCGCATGATATCTACCGGCCGCATCGCCGCGCCGAGCAGGTTGTCGCGGATTTCGGCATAGGGCAGGCGCACTGCCAGCTGGATGCGCCGCACCGCATGGCGGAATCCAGGCTCGGCGGCCAGCAGGACTGCGACTGTCATGCCTGCCGGCTGATCCGCCAGCGCCGCGTGCAGGCGCGCCACGTCGCGCGCGACGCCGAGCGGCTGCTCTCGCTCCATCCCGGCTTCTGCACCACGTTCGCCAAGCCGCGGCTCCAGCTTTTCCGCCGAGACGTACCAGAAGCGCGCCTGAGCTTCCGGCGCGGCGAAGTCGGTTTGGAGCGCAAAGCCGTAAACCCGCTCGATGGCCTCCCGCAGTTCGCTTAAGGGCATGGCGCCGTCGATTGCAAAATCCGGCCCCTCGTCGCCGGACATGTCTTCCGCGAGATCATCGACGAGCGCGCCATAGGGTTCGAGCAGGAGCGTGACCAGGAATTCCTGCGCCTCGCAGCCGAGTTCGCGCTCGGCAAAAGCCCAGAGCCGCTCCCAGGGAAACGGCGCGAAAAGGTCGGTCGTCTCAACGCTTGCAGCGAGCCGGTCAAGGTCGCGGCCGAGTTCTGCGATGCGGCGCGCCTGCGCGGCGTCGTCCGTCCGCCAGCCGGCGACCTGGCGCCGGCCGCGCGCGAGCCGGTCACGAAAGACGGCGATGGCCGTAAGCTCGGCTTGCTTCAGGCCCCGCACGCGGGCGAGCGCCGTTTCGCGCGCCGCCATCCAGTGGTGGAAGAGGCCGGGGTGGTTGACCACAAAGGGCGCCATGCCGAGGCCGGTGGAGTTGCCGACGCCGAGCCGGCGGCGCAAGGCGGGATCGAGCCGCACGGCCGCCTCCGGCGCGCGGCAAGCCGCCATGTGTTCCACGAGGTCGGCGGTGAAAGCGCGGATCAGCCAGACGGTGAGCATCTCGGCGGCAAACGGGCCGGCGAACTCCGGCCGACCGGCGATGCGCGCCCGGTCGGCAAGCCCGAACTTGCCGCCGCCGTAAACGGCCGTGGTGCGCATGAGGTAGCCGACCGCGTCGAGCGCGGCAGCTGCGGGCTGGCGGCCGGCGGCAAGCGCCGCAACGACGCCGTCGAACAGCCGCACGCTGCGGTTGGCGCGCGCCATCACCAGTTCGGCCGCGCTGCACCGGCCGGCTTCCTGGAAGGGGATGTTGCGCCGCAGCCGCTCGACGTCGGCTGCCGACGCCTGCCCGTCATGGAGTGCGAAGGTCGCGTCCCAAGCTTCGGCGATCACGCGGTCCGTGCGCTTTTCCGGCGGCAGATCGTGGCCGAAGGCGGCCAGCGAGTAGGTGCGCCCGCTGCCCGTGCGCGCTTCATAGACGGCGGTTCCGACACCGCGCGCGTCGATCTCCCAGCGCGTGCGGACGACCCGCCAGCCTTCCCGCGCGATCCGGCGCAGCAGCACGCGCAGGAAGCTGAGCCGCGTCTGGTGGAAACTGCCCATGCGCTCCAGCCGCAGCACGGTTTCCGGCGCGCGCAGGGGCGCTTGGGGGATCGGAGCGGCTTGGGCTTGAGCACGGTCAAGCATCATGGCTCAGCCTGCGCGCAACCGGGAGACCGGCGCCCCGGCTTGCGCGGAAAGCGGCTCGAAAGCCCGGTCGAAGAACCGCAGCCAGTTCTCGCCCATGATCCCCGACACTTCGGCCGATGCGAAGCCCACCTGCGCCAGACCTTCGGCGAGCCGGGGAAAGTCGCGATTGCTTGTGAACCAGGCGGGCTGCGGAGGAAAGGCAAGCCCAGGCTCGGCGGGGGCCTTGGTCCAGCTACCCCGCCGCATCCACTGCACGACCTCCGGCGGCTGGTCCTGGCAGAGGTCCGAGCCCAGCCCAAGATGCTCCGCTCCGATCAAGTCGGCAGTGCGCGCAACCATCGTGCAGAAATCGGCGAGCGAGCACTCGCTGCCCGCGCGCAGATGGTGCGGATAAAGGCTGAAACCCAGCATGCCGCCGCTTGCTCCTAATGCTCGAAGCACGTCGTCCGTCTTGTTGCGCGGAACGGGATGCCAGGAATGCGGGTTGGCATGGGTGACGGCGATCGGCCGCGCGGAAAGCCCGATCGCCTGGAGCGTGGAGCGCTTGCCCGAATGGGACATGTCGATCACCATGCCCAGCCGGTTCATCTCGGCGATCACCTCGCGGCCCATGCGGGTGATGCCGGAATCCTCGTCCTCGGTGCAGCCGGAAGCGAGCAGGCTCTGGTTGTTGTAGGAAAGCTGCATGAAGCGGATGCCGAGCGCGTGGCAGATCTCGACAAGGCCGATGTCGTCCTCGATCGGCGAACAGTTCTGCACGCCGAAAAACACCGCGGTGCGGTTCTCAGTGCGGGCGCGGCGCACATCCACCCCGCTGCGGCCAGGGAAGATCAGGTCGGGGTAGGCGGCGAAGAGGTTGTTCCAGCCGACGATGTTCTCGACCGTCTCACGGAAATCCTCGTGGTAGGCGACCGTGACGTGGATCGCGTCCACGCCGCCTTCGCGCAGGTCGCGCAGAACCGCCTCCGAGTAGCGGCAATATTGCAGGCAGTCGATGACGATGCCGCGCCGGTGGGAGGGGGCGCTCATTCGGGCATTCCCGGCGCGATGTAGGCCGTCTTGACGACGGTGAAGAACTCGGCCGCGGCGCGGCCCTGCTCGCGCGGCCCGTGCGAGGAATGTTTACGGCCGCCGAAGGGCACGTGGTAATCCGTGCCCGCCGTCGGCAGGTTGACCATCACGCAGCCCGTCTTCACCGCGCGGCGGAAAGCGCTGGCGCGCGCCAGGCTGCGGGTCATGATGCCGGCGGTGAGCCCATATTCCGTGTCGTTGACGATGGAAACGGCGTGGTCGAACCCGTCTGCCTCGATCACGCAGGCGATGGGCACGAACATCTCCTCGCGGTTGAGCACCATGTCGTTCTTTGTTCCGAGGAAGACGGTGGGCGCGAAGTAGTAGCCGTCCGTGCGCCGCTCAAGCCGCTTGCCCCCGCAGGCAAGCTCCGCGCCGGCCGCTTGGCCCAGCGCCACATAGCGTTGCGCCGCGGCAAGCTGGCTGGCGTCGGCGACCGGGCCGACCTGAGTGTCGGCGTCCAGCGCATGGCCGACGCGAAGGGCCGACGCGGCGGCCACGAAGCGCTCGGCAAAATGGTCATGTATCCTGCGGTCCACCACGATGCGCGAGGAAGCCGTGCATTTCTGCCCCGAGCCGAAAAAGGCGCCGTTGACCGCATGGGCGACCGCAAGGTCGATGTCGGCGTCATCCATCACCACAAGGGCGTTCTTGGAGCCCATCTCAAGCTGCACCTTGGTGAGGTTCGGCGCGCAGGCCACGGCGACCCGGCGTCCCGTCTCATAGGAGCCGGTCAGGGTCAGGGCATCGACCGCGGGGCTGGCGGCAAGCGCGTCGCCGACGGCGCTGCCCCGCCCCATCACAAGGTTGAACGCGCCGGGCGGCAGGCCCTGCCGCGAAATGATCTCCGCCAGCGCCCAGGCGGAAGCCGGCGTCAGGCTGGACGGCTTCCAGACCACGGCGTTGCCGTAGCTAAGCGCCGGAGCGATCTTCCAGCTGGCGGCGGCCATCGGAAAGTTCCAGGGCGAGATCACCGCCACCACGCCGACCGGCTCGCGGCGGACATCCACTTCGATGCCCGGCCGCACGCTGTCGGCGTTCTCGCCGTACTGGCGGTGGCACTCGGCGGCATAGAACTCGAAGAACTGGCCGGCGCGCCTGACTTCGCCCACGCCCTCGGCGCGGGGCTTGCCCTCCTCGCGCGAAAGCAGTTCACCGAGTTCCGGCGCCCGCGCGGCCAACTCGCGGCCGACCGCCATCAGCGCGTGATAGCGCGCCTCGATCGGACTGCTTCCCCAGAGCGGCGCCGCTTCCCGCGCCGCTGCGATCGCCTTTTCAAGCTGGCTGCGGTCGGCCTGGGCAAAATGCCCGACCACATCCGAAAGGTCGGACGGGTTGATGTCGGCGGCTGCGTCCGCGCCGCTTGTCCATTCGCCGCCGATGAAATTCTGGAATGCGTCTGCCAAGGAACTCTCCCTTGCGTGAGAGGATGCCGCCCTTGCGCGGCTTCGGTCAATTCTGAATAGCTCGACGCAAATTCGGAAAAGTCGAAACGGCATCGTCATGCGCTACTCGCTCAGCAGCCTTCGGACTTTTGCCATGGTGGCCGAGATGGGAAGCCTGACGGAAGCTGCGGAAAAGCTCGGCCGCACGCCTTCCACCGTGTCGTTCACGCTGAAAACACTGGAAGCGGAGGTCGGCGTTCCGCTCTTCGAAAGCGAGCGGAAGAACCGGCTGTCCCAAGCCGGCCAGGTGGTGCTCGCCGAGGCCGAAGCGCTGCTGTCGCATCACGAGCGCGCGGTAGCCGCGATCCGAGCCTTCGCGCGCAACCAGGCCGGCCGCGTGGATCTCGCCTGCGTGCCCTCGGTCGCCACCGCGGTGCTGCCTGTTCTGCTTCCGGCTTTCCGCAAAAACTGTCCGGGCGTCGAGATCAACGTGCGCGACGCGGACTCGCCCAGCGTTTCCGAAGCAGTGGAGTCAGGCAAGGTTGCCTTCGGCGTCGCCAGCCTGCGTCGCGCCCGGCCCGAACTCCGCTTCGAGCCGCTTTTTCAGGAAGGACTCGGCATCGTCTGCCGCAGCGACGACGTTCTGGCGGCGGCAGCTACGCCCATCAACTGGCGCGACGTGCGCGGCCGCGCCTTTTTGGGCAACGGCATCAGCCGCTCGATCGAGGCGCCGGAAATTTCCGCGTTGATCTCGGAAGCGCCGATCACCGTTCACAACGTGCTGTCGCTCCTGGCGCTGGTGCGCACGGGTATCGGCATCACGGTGCTGCCGCGGCTGCCGATCGCCGCCTGGTCCGACGGTTTGACCTTTCTGCCGCTCGGCGACGCCTCAGCACGCCGCACGGTCGGTCTCATCACCCGCTCGATCGAGCGCAACTCGCCGGCGGCCGACGCCTTCATAGGCGAACTGAAAACCGTGCTGCGGGAGAAGGCGGCTCAACTGCGAATCGACGTCATCGGCTAACCGTCCCGGAAGCGCATGGCGCAGCCGATGCTCTAATCATCAGCCAAGCGGCCTTCAGCAAACGCGCCGGCCGGCACCGGCTGGTGCTTCGGCCTTGCCTGCGCCAGGGCGGGAAACATCCAGTTCGGGGTTTCGCCGAGGAACTCGTCGAGAAAGGCGATCGAGATGCCGGGGTCCTCGCTCGCATTCTCGCGATAGGACCACCAGGTGCGCAGGTCGGAGGCGACTTCGCTCAAATGCCGGGGCGTGCCGAACTCCTGCTCGTGCACGGCGGCGATCGAGCAGATGCAGAAGTTGGTGTAAAGAAAACCTTCCGGCCAGAAGTGGGCGATCCGCTCGGTGGCGTCGGCTTCCACGGCCGGCCGGCGCTCGGCCGAAACGCTCGCGGGGTGGTTGCGCAGGAGTTCGCGCAGCGCTAGGCCGCCCATGAACACGATGCGGTCCGCCTTTTCGAACTGGGGATCGTGCTCGACGGGCGCGATCGCCTTCACCCAGTCGAAGAAGGCTTGGTTGAGGCGCCGCTCGTGGATGTGGAAGGCGATCCCCACATGGTGCGCGACCGTTTCGGCATGCCCCTTGAAGGCGCGCGTGAACCACCGAAGCTGCCGCAAACGGCGGCGCAGTTCCGGAACGTGCATCATCTCCTGCTTGACCGAAAGGTCCATGGTCTTCTCTAACCCGACGCTTTGAGCGCGATTGCCTCTCGCTTCATGGCAGGCGGGGCGCCCATTCCCGGAACAGGCGCTCGATCTCGTCCCCTGCCTGCGCCTTGTTCTTGAAGGCCGCTTCAACCGCATCCCAACCGATATCGACAGCCGCCGCCGCGGCATGGTGCACCTCGCTGGCCGGTACGGCCTCGTCGCTGAGGCTCGCGACCGCCAGACCCAAGCCAAGCGCGGCGGCAACGAACAGGTTGGCGTCCCGCGCCTTGGCGGTCTCGTTCTCGATGAGCTGGACCGGGGAGGCGACCGGACGGACGGCGGCGATCGCCAGCGTCACTTCCACGGCAAGAAGATAGGTTTCGCCAGTCGCATGATGACCGCGCGACGTCGCCACCTGCCGGTAGGCTTGAGCAAACGCCATCTCGCTGACGCTCGGATTGATTGCTCCTCGCTGAGAAAGCACGCGCTTTGCCGCGGCATACTGATCGCGCGCGAAAAGGGTTTCGCGGCCCGCATCCGGGCGGAGGGCACTGGAGGGGAAATAGCTCGCCAGATGCCGCGGGGCGCGCATGCCGGTGCGCGCCTGCGGATCGACTGAGAGGAAACCCAGCGCCGCCGCTTCGATCTGGCTCAGGGCGGAGTCGGAGAGTTCGGCCACCGTGTTCGTCAAGGAAACGGCTGGGCGAGGCAGCCAGCGATTGTGGCGGTCCGCGCTCTGCACCGTACCTTTCAACTCGCGGGCCAGGAAGCGCATGCTGCGCAGGTTCTCCTTGACGATGCTGCGGAGATGCCCTTCGCCCAACATGCCTTCACCCTTTGAGACGCGACCTGGTTCCGCTCAGGATATCGATAGCTGCGGCGGCAGCCAAGTTCATTGCTGCGGCGATTGCCGAAAAGTGTGCGCGATGACGCCGTGCCGTGCCGCCTCGCGGAGCGCTTCCTCGGTTTGCACGGCGCGTTCCGCCGCGTCCCAGCCAAGCGCCTCGGCCGCCAGTTCGGCGGTTTCCGCGACGACCTCCTGCGACAGCAGGCCGGACAGCGCGATGTCGGTGCGCCGGAAGAGGAGGTCGGTCAGCCGGCCCACGGACTCAGTTTGGCAGAGATGGCGGATTTCTCCCGACGAGTATGCGGGAAGGCTCGCGAGCGGCTCGTCGCCAGCGCCCAAGGCCGCGGCGACGGCCGATGCGTGGGTGCCGTAACGGTCCAGCAGCGTTGCGGCCCGCGCAGCCGTGATGCCCGCCTGAGATGCGAGGCCTGCGAGGTAGACGCTTCGCGCTGCATCGTCGGCGGGATAATCCTTGCCGCCCCCGATCGCCATGGCGACGGTGCTCACGCGGCGGGGGCGGGCAAGCTGCCGGAGGATGCGGTCGGCCGCCTGCTCGGAAAAGCCGCGGAAGGTCGTCCACTTGCCGCCGATCAGGGAAAGCACGGGCGTGCCGCTTCCGGGCAGCCGGTCCTCCGCAATGTGATGGTCGCGGCTGACCGCACCGGGATCGAGCCCGTCGGCGCGGGGCAGGGGACGCACGCCCCAATAGGTGAACACCACCTCCGACGGCGCGACCGTGATGCCAGGGAAGATCTCCGTCACGATGGCGCGGAGGTAGTTCGCCTCCTTCTCGTCGCAGTCAGCCTGGTCGGGGTCTTCGATCGGCACGTCGGTCGAGCCGACCAGCACGTTGCCCAGGAAGGGATAGAGCAGGTTCACGCGGCCGTCGCGCGTGCCAAAGTAGATCATCCGGCCCTTCAGCGCCGCATGAAGCTTCTCGTTGCGCACCACGAGATGCGCGCCTTTGGCACCGCCCATGTGGCGCGAGTTGATGCCCAGCGCGGCGTTGACACGGTCGATCCAGGCGCCGCCCGCATTGACGATCACCTCAGTGCCGATCTCCCGCGTTTCCCCCGTGCGCTTGTCGTTCAGGACGACGCTGCCTGCGCTTAGCCCGCGGCCGGTCACGGCCAAGTGGTTGCGCGCGGCGCTCCCGGCATGGAGCGCAAGGCCGTCGCGCACCAGTTCGAGCCCGAGGCGCTCGGCATGGGTGATGCGGCCTTCGTAGTAGAGGCCGGCAGCCTTCAGCGTCGGATCGAGGTCCGGCATCTCGCGCCGCAGGCGGTTTCGGGTGAGGAAGCGGTGGCGCGGCATGCCGCGGAAGTGGCGGCCGTAGAGGTCGTAGAGCGACAGCCCGACCTCGGTGATCAGCGCCCCGCGGTCGTTGAGCTTGGCGGGGCGGCGGAAGAAGCGCAGGATCGAGGGAACGATGCCGCCCCAGACCGAGCGGATCGGCAGCACGGTTTCGAGCGGCTTGACGTAGTGCGGCGCGTTGCGCAGCAGCAGGTTGCGCTCCAGCGCGGACTCGCGGACGAGGCGGAACTCGCCGGTCTCCAGATACTTGATGCCGCCGTGGATCAGGCGAGAAGGCCCTGCGCTCGCGCCGGAGCAGAAGTCGCCGCGATCGGCCAGCAGGCAATCGACGCCTTGCGCGCAGAGGTCGCGGAACAGGCCGCAGCCGTTGATGCCCGCGCCCAGGATCACGACGGGGTAATGGGTTTTAAGCGGCCGGGCGAACGCGTCGCCGGGCTCACTGGTCAAGGATCGCAACCTTGATGGCCGATCCCCCCTCGGCGGCGAGGAGGGCATCGGAGATGTCGGCCAAGCCGAAGCGATGGGTCAGCATGGAATCCACTTCGAAGCGGCCGGCGGCGATCAGTTTCAGCGCGCTCTCGAATTGCAGGCGGGAGAGACCGAAGGCGCCCGTGACGTAAAGCTCGTTGTAGTGGAGGACGTTGACGTCGAGCAACGCCTTTTCGCCCGTCGAGAAGCCGGCAAACAGGCTGACGCGGCCCCGGACGCGGGCGAGCCCCAGCGCGTCGTCGGCAAGCGCCGGCACCCCGAGCGCGGCGATCACCACGTCGGCGCCAAGCCCGGCGGTCTGCTCGCGCACGATCTCGCCCAAGTTCTCGGAAGTGGGATCGACGGCGAGGTCTGCGCCGGCCGCGAGCGCCGCAGCGCGGCGCAAGGGGTTGGGCTCGCTGACGATGATCTTGTGAGTGCCGGAATGGCGGGCGAGCTTGATGTGGAGAATGCCGATCGGCCCGGACCCCAGCACGACGGCGGTGTCGCCCCGCTCGACGCGCACCTTCTCCTGCCCGTTGATGACGCAGGCCAGCGGTTCGGCCAGCGCCGCCTTCTCGAAAGGCAGGCCTTCCGGCATGGCGAAGACGTTGCCGCGCTCGACGCCCGCCGCCGGGATGCGGATATACTCGGCGAACGCGCCGTCGATCTCGTAGCCGATGGCGGTCAGGTTCTGGCACAGGTTCTCGTAGCCGCGCAGGCAGTGCCGGCAGTGGCCGCAGGCGAAGGCCGGGCAGACGCAGACCGGCTGGCCTTCCCGGAAGCGCGAGCCGGGGCCGGCTTCCGCCACCTCGCCGGCGAATTCATGGCCCAGGATCGAGGGATAGCGCACGCCCATGGTCTTGCGGCCGCGGAAGATGCGGATGTCGGTGCCGCACACGGTCGCCGCCTTGACCCGGATCAGGATGTCGCCGGGCGCCAGTTGCGGGTCGGCCACCGTGTCGAACGAGAGCGCATTGGGCGCGGTGAGGATGCCAGCCTTCATGGTGCCGACCTTGCGGAACGCCGCCGCGCCTGCACATCTGCCTTTTCAGCATGGACACAAGCAGGCACTATACGTCCTTCGGATTTTGGATGTGAGTTCATGCTCACCAGGCTCCATCGCTTGAGGCTCGTGGCGTACCCGTTTTGTGGAGCGTCTCCGAAGATCGTTCCATTGACAATCGGCAGCGATCCCGTTCTATGTACAATTATTAAACACTAAGCACAAAAGTGCAATCGCTGTCGGAGGCGGTGACCAGTGGCCAAGTCGCGGTTTGATTACGCATCGATGGGCTTCTACACATTCGACTGCCTAGGCCGGCCCTTCGTGTCCGTGCCGCCCGGCGGTGGAACGGTGTTCCTCGACGAGATCGACCTGGCCGTTTCAGGCGCCGCCGGCACCGCGGTGATCGCGGCTGCCAAAATGGGCCTGAAGAGCCTCGCGATCGGGGGCGTCGGTGAGGATCTGATGGCGGATTGGGTGCTCAACCGCGTGTCCCATTTCGGCGTCGATATCAGCTATCTCTCGCGCATCAAAGGCGCGCGGACCTCGACCTCGATCGTGCTTACCCGCGCCGACGGCTCGCGCCCTGCCCTCCACATGAAGGGCGCCACGGGCAATTTCGTGGTTGCGCAGGAGGATTTTGACGCCGTCACCGACTGCCGCGTCTTCCATCTCGGCGGCGTCGGCCTCATGGACGCCATGGACGGCGCTTCCAACGCCGCGCTGATGAGGCACGCCAAGGCGCGCGGCTGCATCACCACCGTGGACGTTTTCGCGGGCTCGGATGCCGACCTTCCGGATGTCGATGCGGTGCTGCCCTATACCGACTATTTCATGCCTTCCATCGAGGAGGCATGCGCCCTGTCGGGGCGTGAGAGCCTTGACGACTGCGTGAAGTTCTTTCTCGACCGCGGGGTGAAGGCCTGCGTGTTCTCGCTCGGCGCGGATGGCGCCCACTACGCGGACCGCGACGGCCTGTCCTTCAGCATTCCGGCCTTCGAGATCGACCCGGTCTGCACCTGCGGCTGCGGTGACGCCTTTGACGCCGGCTTCGCAGTGGCGCTCTGCCACGATCTCGATCCGGAAACGTCGGTGCGCTTCGCGCAGGCGACGGCGGCGCTCAACGCGACCGGGCTCGGCTCGCAGGCAGGCGTGCGCTCTTTCGACCATACCTGGGAATTCATGCAGAACACGCCGGTGAAGCGCACGCTCGCCGCAGCCTGAGGACCAGTCGGCTCCGCCGCTGTGCCGCTCACCGGCGCTTTGCGGTGCCGGGCACTCTCAACCCGCGCGCTGCCGCTTCGTTGCCTTCGCGCCGTCACTTCCGTCCGCGGCGCGCAGGAGGGCGCGGGCGCTTTCCTCGTCGGAGATGAGGATGTTGGGCTGCACGATGCGGATGCCGCCCAGCAGGGCTTCGATCTTTTCCGGGCCGCCGGAAGCCAGAACCCGCTGCTTGGCAGCCTGAACCCTGTCGATGCCGACAGACATCACGAGGTCGTTGATCGGGTGATCGACGAGGTTGCCGTTGCGGTCGAAGCAGTGGAACAGGATGTCTCCCACCGCGCCAGCTTTCACGAGGGAGGCGCGCTGCTCCTCCGTCATGTATCCGACGCGAGTGGTCGTGGCATTGTCGGTAATGCTGCCGACGCTGAGCACCACGAGGTCGAGCGCGCCCGCCATGTCCATGATTGAGCCAAGGCCGCAGCGCTCGATCAGCGCCTTCTTGGTTTCGGCGCTATCGACCACGGCCGGCGCCGGCAGGAGGTAGGCGTCGCCGCCGAACATCTGCGCGAACCGCCAGACGAACTCCGCCGGATTGAAGCGGCGCGCCTGCGCGACGCCGCCGAGCAGCGAAATCACGCGCAGGTTGTCGAGCGAACGTTCGGTTATGAAGGGCAAGGACTGGAGCAGGGTGCGGCCCCAGCCCAAGCCGACCACGGTGCCGGACTGGACGCTTTCGGAAAGAAAGGCGCCGACCGCGGCGCTGATCGGCGGCACCGGGTCCTGGCCCGGCTGGGAAAGCGGCGCGATGATGGCACGCTCGATGTTGAAGCGGCGTTCGATCTCCCGCTCCAGCCCCGAAAGCTCGGCGAGTTCGCCTACGACCGAAATGCGGACCTCGTGGCGCGCCCGCGCATCGGCGAGCAGGCGGACCACCGTGACGCGGCCGATGTCGAGCGCCTCGGCGATCTCGTTCTGCGTCATCTGCTCGACATAATACATCCAGGCGGCGCGCAGGCGGAGCCGCTCGGACTTGCCGGCCGAGACCTGCGCGTCCCCCCTGTCGGCCGGCGGGGCGTCGGCCGGCTTCTTTTCCGATTTTCTGGGGCGTCCCGCCAAAGGTTCCTCTTCGTTTCTCCCGTCAGCAGGCCGGGCGATCCGGGCGTCTTGCGCAAACACTTTCTTCCGGTTGTGCAGCGTTTTGTCAAAGACCCCAGCCGATGTCCATCGCAGGCCCAAAAAACTGCGTCAGATGTGAACAAACGTCTTGAGACTAAGTAAAATGTTCTATATGATGAACGGCTCAGCGTTACGGACTCAAGATAACGCATCAGGGAGGCACTGGAATGACCATCGCTCGAGTTGGCCTTGCAGCGGAACTGATCGCCTATGCCGACAAGCACGGGCCGGTGACGGTCGGGCTTGCCGGCGCCGGGCAGATGGGCACCGACATGGTGGTGCAGCTGGCGCTGATCCCCGGTGTGCGCTTGGGCGCGCTTTCCGAGGTGGACATGGCTGCCGCGCGCGGCGCGCTGGCGCTTGCCGGCCACGCGGCGTCCGGCATCGTCGAGGTGAACTCGGCCAACGCCATCGACGCGGCGATCGAGAAGAACAAGGTCGCCCTGACGGACGACTTCAAGGCGCTCTGCGCGTCGGGCCGGGTCCAGGTGGTGATCGACGCCACCGGCAACCCGAACGTGGGCACTCTGATCGCGCTGGAAGCCTTCAGGAACGGCAAGCATGTGGTGATGCTGAACGTGGAAGCCGACATCACGATCGGCCGCCACCTCAAGGAGGAAGCCCGCCGGGCGGGCGTCATCTACACGGGTGCGGCCGGCGACGAGCCCGCGGCGACGCTGGAGATCCTCGGCTTCGCGCAGGCGCTCGGCTTCGAGATCGTTGCGGCCGGCAAGGGCAAGAACAACGCGCTGAAGTTCGACGCCGTGCCGGCCGAGTATGAGGAGGAAGCGGCACGGCGCAACATGAATGCGCGCATGCTGGTGGAGTTCGTGGACGGCTCCAAGACCATGATCGAGATGACCGCCGTCGCCAACGCCACCGGCCTGGTCCCGGACGTGCCGGGCATGCACGGGCCCGCCGCCACACGGGATGAACTCGCCCAGGTGCTCTGCACGAAGGCCGACGGCGGCATCCTTTCCAAGAGCGGCGTCGTCGATTACTCCATCGGCAAGGGCGTGGCGCCCGGCGTGTTCTGCATCGTCAAGCCGCGCCATCCCCGCGTGCTGGAGCGCATGACCGACCTGAAGGTCGGCCCCGGACCCTGCTACACCATCTTCCGCCCCTACCACCTGACCAGCCTGGAAGTGCCGCTTTCCGCGCTGCGGGCCGTGATCCACGGCGTGCCGGACATGCAGCCGGTGGACCGGCCGGTGGCGGAATGCGTTGCCCTCGCGAAGCGCGACCTCTCCCCCGGCGAAGTGATGGGCAAGATCGGCGAAACCGAATATCGCGGCTTCGCGATGACCTGGGAGGACGCTTCCCAGGAGGGCGCCCTGCCGCTCGGCCTTGCGGAGCGGGCCAGGGTGACGAAGCCGGTCAAGGCAGGCGAGCGGCTGACCTACGCCAACTGCACGCCGGACGAGAGCCTCGTCATCACCCAGATCCGCCGGCGGCAGGACCAGTCCGACGCGGCCCTCGCCGCTTGACCGACTAAGGGGACGCCCGCGTTCTCCCGCATCCGTTCCGCAATCGCCGCCCTTACATCCGCCTAAGGAGGACCAGCGCCATGTCCGAGGCCTATGCTCAAGCCGCCCCTGCAATGCAGCCGGCGCCGGTGCCCGGCGACAACAGGCCGTTTGCCTTCCGCCGGTTCTCTCCGGAGGTGCTGAAGGATGCCCTGCGCCAGATGTATCTGATCCGCCGCTTCGAGGAAGGCGCGGAGGAAAGCTACACCCGCGGCCTCGTGCACGGAACCATGCACTTGTCTATCGGGCAGGAGGCGTCGGCCGTCGGCATCTGCCTGGCCCTCACCGACACCGACCAGATCACCTCGACGCACCGCGGCCACGGCCACTGCATCGCCAAGGGGGCGGAGGTGAAGCGGATGTTTGCCGAGTTCTTCGGCAAGACCACCGGCTACTGCAAGGGCCGCGGCGGTTCCATGCACATCGCCGACGTGTCCAAGGGCAATCTCGGCGCCAACGGCATCGTCGGCGGCGGCTTGCCCATCGCGGTGGGCGCCGCGCTCTCCATGAAGATGCGCAAAACGCGCGACGTGGTCGTCTCCTTCTTCGGCGACGGCGCCAACAACGAGGGCGCCTTTCACGAGGCGCTCAACATGGCGGCCGTGTGGAAGCTCCCCGTCGTCTTCGTCTGCGAGAACAACGGCTACGGCATGTCCACGTCCACGGCGCGTTCCACCGCCGTGCCGAACGTCGCCGACCGGGCCGCGGCCTATGCCATGCCAGGCCTGGTGGTGGACGGCAACGACCTGTCCGCCGTGTCGGAAGCCTCCCATGCTGCCGTCGAGCGCGCGCGGGCCGGCGAAGGCCCGTCGCTGATCGAGTGCAAGACCTATCGCCACCGCGGCCATTCCAAGAGCGACCGCAACCGCTACCGTACCAAGGAGGAGATCGAGGCGTGGATCGGGCGCGACCCGATCGGCCGCTTCGAGACCCAGCTGGTGGAATACGGCATCGCCGGCAAGGCGGACATCGAGGCGGTTCGCGCCGACGTGGAGCGCGAGATCGCCGAGGGCATCGAGTTCGCCAAGGCGAGCCCGATGCCGCCGGTCGGGGAAGTGACGCGCTACGTCTATACCGATTGAGCCTGAGAGCCGCCTCCGTTCCATCCCAAACCATCCGAGAAGATCCGAGATGAACGCCAGTCCACGGGAACTGTCCTACGCACAGGCCATCCAGGAAGCGATGGCGATCGCCATGGAGGCCGACGAGCGGGTTTTCCTGATGGGCGAGGACATCGGCGTCTATGGCGGGGCGTTCCAGGTGACGGGCGATCTCGTGGAGCGGTTCGGGCCGGAGCGCGTGCGCGACACGCCGATCTCGGAACTCGGCGGCGCAGGCGTCGCGGTGGGCGCGGCGATGACCGGCATGCGGCCGATCTTCGAGTTCCAGTTCTCCGACTTCGCCACGCTGGCCATGGAGCAGATCGTCAACCAGGCGGCGAAGATCCGCTACATGCTGGGCGGCGAGGTCTCGGTGCCGGTGGTGATGCGCTTTCCCGCGGGGTCCGGCACGGGCGCGGCGGCCCAGCACAGCCAGAGCCTGGAAGCCTGGCTCGGCCACGTGCCGGGGCTGAAAGTGATCCAGCCAGCCACGCCGCATGACGCCAAGGGCATGCTGCTCGCGGCGATCGAAGACCCCGATCCCGTGATGATCTTCGAGCACAAGCTGCTCTACAAGATGAAGGGTCCAGTCCCGGAAGGGCATTACACCGTGCCGATCGGCGTGGCGGAGGTCCGCCGCGAAGGCAAGGACCTGACGATCGTGGCCACCGCGATCATGGTCCACAAGGCGCTGGAAGCGGCCAAGACGCTTGAAGCCGAGGGCATCGACGTCGAGGTGGTCGACCTGCGCACGATCCGCCCGATGGACAAGGACACGGTGATCGCGAGCGTCAAGAAGACCGCGCGGCTGCTCTGCGTCTACGAGGGGGTGAAGACGCTCGGCGTCGGCGCCGAGGTGAGCGCCATGGTCGCGGAAAGCGAGGCGTTCGACTATCTCGACGCGCCGATCCTGCGCCTCGGCGGGGCGGAGGCGCCCATCCCCTACAATCCCGAGCTGGAAAAGGCGGCGGTGCCGCAGGTGCCCGACATCCTGGCTGCCGCGCGCGAACTGGCGGCAGGGAGGCGCTGACGCAATGCCGACCGAAGTGATCATGCCCAAGGTCGACATGGACATGGCGACCGGGCGCATCAGCCGCTGGTTCAAGGCGGAAGGCGATGCGGTCGCCAAGGGCGAACTGCTGTTCGAGATCGAGACGGACAAGGCGACGATGGAGATCGACTCTCCGGCCGCCGGCACCCTGCGCGATGTTTCGGCCAAGGAGGGCGTCGACATCCCTGTCGGCCGGCCCGTTGCCTGGATCTATGCGGCGGGGGAGGCGGCCAAGCCGCGGGATGCGCAACCGGCGGCTCCGGCCACGATCGAGGTGCAGGAGCCGTTCGCCTACACGGCGGTGAGGCCGAGCGACGTCAAGACCGCGCGGCCCGGGGCGACGGACGGGGTGCCTCCGGACGATGCTTCGAGCCGGTCGCTGGCCGCAAGGGACGGCGCTGCTTCTGGCAACACTGCACCGCTAGAGGGTCTGCGTGCCACGCCGCTGGCACGGCGGCTGGCGCGTCAGCGCAACATCGACCTTGCCGCGGTGTCCGGCAGCGGGCCGCAAGGCCGCATCCAGGCCAGGGACGTCGAGGCGGCCACCCAGGCGCCGGCGGCTCGGCAGCCGGCGGCCCCGGCGCTCGCCCCAGCCCAGGTGCAGCCGGTCCATGCGGCGCCGGCCGCGTCTCAGGCTCCTGTGGCGGCGGCAGCAGTCCGCCGGGAAGACGCCGGTGCGTCAAGCTGGCTGCGGCGTGAGGGCGACGGCACGCCGCTCGTTCTGATCCACGGCTTCGGCTCGGAAAGCGCCAGCTGGCGGCCGTTCCTCGCCGCTTTCGACCGGCCGATGCCGATCCTTTCGATCGAACTGCCGGGCCACGGCGCGGCGGCGGACGTATCCGCGAACGGCTTCGACGACCTCGTGGCGCATGTTGAAGCCAAACTGGCGGCGCAGGGCGTGACGGTCGCGCACCTTGCCGGCCATTCGCTGGGCGGCGGCGTGGCGACGGCGGTGGCGAGCGGTTCCGGGGTGGAGGCGCGGTCGCTTTTCCTTTTGGCGCCGGCCGGTTTCGGGCCGGACATCAATACGGGTTTCACGCAAGGGTTCGCCGCTGCGCGCGACGAGGCGGGGTTACGCGCCTGGATGAACGAGCTCGTCAGCGACCCGGCCGTTTTCTCCGACGGCTTCATCAAGGCGACGCTGCGCGCGCGCAGCGACGGAAGACTGGCGGAAGCGCAGACCCGGCTGGGGCCGCGCCTGTTTGCGGACGGCACGCAGCGCTTTTCCGTCCGTTCGCTGCTGGACCGTTTGAGCGTGCGCACCAAGGTGGTGACGGGCACCGCCGACCGCATCGTGCCGGCGCGGCACATGAACGGCTTGCCGGGCCGCGTCGCCCTGCACAGCTTTGCCGGCCTGGGCCACATGCCGCATCTGGAGGACAAGCAG
>CAXTCF010000015.1:34877-45274 GCA_964242945.1 uncultured Rhizobiaceae bacterium
GGCGCCGGACCTGCGCGGCTTCGGCTACACCGACAAGCCGCCGGCGGCGGAAGGCTACGACTCGGCTACCAACGCCAGGGACATGGCCGAACTGATGACGTTTCTCGGCCATGAGACGTTCCAACTGCACGGCGAGGACCGCGGCGCGGAGCTCGCCTATGTGTTGGCCGCCACCGAGCGCGACCGCGTCAGGACGCTGTCCTTCTGCGAAATGCTGCTGTCGGGAAACTCCATCATGAACAGATCGACTCCCGCACGATGGTAAACAAGAACATTTGACTCTCTGAAGATAACTATATTCAATGGATGGACGGATCGGCGTGCTTTGGCAGGCAGGCCGTATCGGAGGGTATGAGGGGAAGTTTGGAGGATGCTGCGGCCGGCTGAACCGAGCGCGGCGCTGTCGCCGGGTCAGCCATGCGGGAAGCCGGCGCCGGCAAAACGGGAATCAACTGGGAGGAAGTCATGGAAGGAAATTCGAAACTTGTCTCGCGGCGCGGGCTGCTGAAGGCGGGAGCGGCGCTGGGCGCCGTGGCCTTGCCGTCTGCGGCCGGACTGCCGCTGTTCAACGTACGGCGCTCGTTCGCGCAAGGCGCGGAGAACCCGGCCGACGTGCTGGCCAAGATCAATGTCGGCAATTACGTCAAGAAGGAATACCGCGACCTCTACAAGCTGGCCGACGACGACCAGCTCTGGGACCCCGCCAAGGACTGGATCCGCACCGTGGATTGGGAGCAGGTCCGCAAGGAGTTCTCCGGCAAGACCGTGAAATTCGCGATCGGCGCGGCCGATGCCGAGTCGGCCGTGGATGGCCTGAAACCCTTCGAGGCGCTTTCCGGCATGAAGGTCGAGCTGGTGCCGATCCCTGACGACTCGCTCTACGACAAGGTTCTCGCCGAGTTCATCTCCGGTCAGGCGAGCTTCGACGCGCTCCAGTTCTTCTCGCCCTGGCTGGGCGATTTCGCCGGCCCCGGCTTCCTGGCCAAGCTCGACGACTACGCCGCCAAGTGGAAGCTGCCGCTCGACGACTTCTACGACACCTACCGCCTGAACTACGGCTATTTCGGCGACAAGGGCCTCTACGGCATCCCCTTCGACTGCGACGTGCAGATGGTCCATGTGCGGCCCTCGCTGATCAAGCAGGTCACCGGCAAGGACGCCGACGTCAAGACTTCGGTGCCGACCTACGAGGAGATGATCAAGCTCGCCGCCGAACTGAACAAGGTGGAGAAGGGCGTGGCCGGCGTCGGCCTGATGGGCGCCCGCGGCTTCTGGGCGACCTACACCTGGGAGCACGTCGCCGCGCAGTACGGCATGCAGCTCTTCGACGCGAAGTGGGAGCCGATCTTCAACGGCGACGCCGGCGTCAAGGGGCTGGAAACCATCCTGGCGCTGCAAAAGTCCTCCGCGGAGGGCGTTGCGGGCTGGGGCTGGGGCGAAAACCGCGCGGCCTGGCTGGGCGGGCAGCTTGCCATGAACGTTTCCTGGCAGGACAACGGCACTTCGGGCACGCGGCCCGATCTCAGCCGCATCCCGAACGACGTGCTCACCATCTACGAGCCGCGTGCGACCATCGAAGGCGCCACCTTCGCGCCGCCGAACATCGCGGGCTCGACCTCCTGCGTCACGGCGTCGGCGCAGAACCCGGAAGGCGCGTTCCTGATGCTCGCCTTCCTCACCACCGCTTCGATCATGGCCATGAACGAGGCCAACGCCAACGGCGTCGCCCCCGGTTACAAGTCGGTGCTGTCGAACGCCAAGCTCCAGTCGGTCTCGCAGCCGGCGAAGATCTGGGGCGAGTCGCTCGACTACGCCTGGTGCGCGCCGCGCATTCCCGGCATGTTCGAGATGGAGCAGGCGCTGGGCAACGAGATCAACAAGGCGATCTCCGGCCAGGCCAGCGCCAAGGAAGCCCTCGACAACGGCGCCAAGGCCTGGAAGGAGATCATGACCAAGAACGGCTTCTTCTCCGACCAGGAACCCTTCCCCTATTCCGCGGTGGAAGCGGCCACCTGGGTCGGCAAGGGCAAGACGCCGCCGGTGTGATCCCAACACATCAGTTGCGGTTTCCGGCAGCGCGGTTCGCCCCCCCTCTGTCCTGCCGGACATCTCCCCCACAAGGGGGGAGATCAGCAGCTTCAGCCTTTGCGACTAGCCGATCTCCCCACCCGTGGGGGAGATGTCCGGCAGGACAGAGGGGGGCGAACCGCAATCGGCGTGCAATCGAGTCTGTTGCAGCCGAAACAGTCGGCGGGCGGCGCATGTCCGGTGATCCACGGATAGGCTCAGGCATCGGCACGCACTAGTCTGGGAGGGCTTGGTCATGGCGAGTGTTCAAAGCACGCCCGCGGGTTGGGCGCCGCCGGTCGTTCGTCCCGCCATGCGGCGGCGGCGCAGCGCGTGGCTGCGCCGGGCCAAGCCCTACCTCTTCGTGGCGCCGGCCATTCTCTACCTGCTCAGCATCACGCTCTATCCCGGCATATACGCCATCTATCAGAGCTTCTTCTTCGTCCGGTTCAACTCCTGGACTTTCGCCGGGCTCGCCAACTATCACAAGCTCCTGACGGACCCGGAGTTCTGGCAGGCGCTGCGCAACACCGCGATCATCGGCACTGCTGCGATCGCGCTCGAATGCGTGATCGCGCTGGCGCTCGCCGCCTTCGCCTACCGCGACCCGTTCGTGCGCTCCTGGCGCATCATCTTTTTGATGCCGATGCTGTTCATGCCTTCGGCCGTGGCCTTCATCTGGAAGCTTCTCTTCAACGACGGGCGCATCATCAGCGACCTGCTCGACCGCATCGGGCTGATCGACGGCAACCTCGACTTTCTGGGCTCGGTCTGGCTGGCGCGCCTGTCGCTGGTCATAGTCGATGTGTGGCAGTGGACGCCGTTCCTGTTCATCATCTTCGTGGCAGCCCTTCAGGGCCAGGACGCCGAGATGGAGGAGGCCGCACGGCTCGACGGCGCCTCGTGGCCGAAAATCTTCTGGAACATCTCGCTGCCGCTGATGATGCCCGTGCTTTCCGTGGCCTTGGTGCTGCGGGCCATCGACATCGTGACGATGTTTGCTTCCGTCTTCATCATCACCGGCGGCACGCCCGGCGGCACGACGGAGACGATCAGCTATTTCATCTACCGGATCGGCTTCAAGACCTTCAACTTCGGCTATGCCTCGGCCGTTTCGGTGGTGATGCTGGCGCTGACCACGGTGGTCGCCCAGCTTTTCGTCAAGCGCTTCTTCCGCTCGCAGAGGGCCTGAGCCATGGCCGTTGCAACCTCCTCTCTGGCCGTCCCTTCCACGAAAGCCGGCAAGAAAAAGCGCGGACGCGGCGAGAGCCTTGTGCTCCGCTACCTCATCCTCGGCGCCTGGGCGCTCTTTTGCCTCGCGCCGATCCTGTGGTTCCTGTCGATCGGCTTGCGGCCGCGCACCGAGATCGTCGCGGCCGAGCCGATCTATTGGCCGAGTTTCTCGCTCGACGCCTGGAACATGATCTGGTCGGTCTGGCCGATGGGGAGCTACATCTTCAACTCGATCGCCGCCATCGCCGGCAGCGTGGTGATCGACCTTCTCCTCGCCATACCCGCCGCCTATGGGCTTTCGCGCTACGACTACCGTTTTCGCGAGGATCTCGGCTTCTACATCCTGTCCACGCGGATGATGGCGCCGGCGATCGTGGCGATTCCGATCTTCTTCCTGTTCCGCAAGCTCGGCCTGCTCGACACGGTCTGGGCCTTGATGCTGATCTACGCCGCGATGAACCTGTCGCTCGTGACCTGGATCGTGCGCTCCTACATGCTCGACATCCCGCACGAGATCGAGGACGCGGCGCGCACCGACGGCGCGTCGGACCCGCGCATCCTCGTGTCCATCATCGTGCCGATGTGCTTTCCCGGCATCGTGACGGCGGCGGTGATCGCCACGATCTTCGCCATCAACGAGTTCCTGTTCACGCTGCTGATCGCCTCCACCAAGAACGCCTATACGCTGTCGGTGGCGCTCGCCAACTTCACCGGCGGCTCTGACGGCATCATCTACAACGCCATCGCGCTGGTCGCCTTTATCGCCTTCGTGCCCGTGCTTGGGCTGGTGATCGCCATCCAGCGGCACCTGTCGCGCGGCCTGACCATGGGCGCGGTGAAGGGCTGAAGGCGGAAGGCATAAAAAGGGGCAAGGCATGGCGCGCATCGAACTGAAGCAGATCTCCAAGGGCTGGGGCGAGGTGCGCGCGGTGGACCGCGTGAACCTTTCCATCGCCGACGAGGAGTTCATCGTCTTTCTCGGCCCTTCGGGCTGCGGCAAGACCACGACCATGCGCATGATCGCCGGCCTGTCCGAGCCGACCGACGGCGAGATCTGGATCGACGACGAGCTGGTCAACGACGTGGATGCGCGCGACCGGGACGTCGCCATGGTGTTCCAGTCCTACGCGCTCTACCCCAACATGACGATCTACGAGAACATCCGCTTCCCCCTGCGCATGCGCGGCGTGCCGAACGCGGAGCACGACCGGCTGGTGCGGCAGGCGGCGGAACTGGTGGAGCTTGGCGCCTATCTCGAACGCAAGCCAGGGGCGCTTTCCGGCGGCCAGCGGCAGCGCGCAGCACTCGCGCGGGCCATCGTGCGGCACCCCCGCGTGTTCCTGATGGACGAGCCGCTGTCCAACCTCGACGCCAAGCTGCGAAACACGATGCGCGTGCAATTGAAGCACGTGCAGCGCCAGCTCAAGATCACCACGGTCTATGTGACCCACGACCAGGTGGAAGCGATGACGCTTGCCGACCGCATCGTCATCATGAGCGGCGGGCGCATCCAGCAGATCGGCACGCCCGACCAAATCTATTCCGATCCGGTCAACACCTTCGTCGCCGGCTTCATCGGCTCGCCGCCGATGAACCTGATCAAGGGCGCGGCGCGGGCGGGAAGCTTCGTATCGGAAGGGATCGAGGTGCCCGGCCTGGGGCTCGGCGACCGCGCCGGCGTGGTGCTCGGCATCCGGCCGGAGGACGTCCAGCTGGCGCGCGGAGAGGCAGCCCATGTGCGCGGCTCGCTCTACGGGCTGGAGCCGACGGGCGACCAGACCTACCTCTCGGTGCGCGCCGGCGCCAGCATGATCGAAGTCAAGGCCGACCGCGACTTCCGCAGGGAACTGGACACGCCGATCACGCTCAGCTTCGATCCGGCGCGCGTGTTCCTGTTCGACGGAGAAACGGGCGAGCGCATCCGCCGGGCTTAGCGCTCACACAGTGTATCGCGTCTGCCCATGACGGTCGTTCCAGCTTTTTGATCGGCGCTGCCGGTTCGAACGCATTCCGGCCGGGCACTGGGCGACGGACGGGAGATAGCCTTGCCCGAAATCATCCTGCACCATTACCCCACTTCCGTCTTCTCGGAGCGGGTGCGCCTTGCCCTGGGCTTGAAGAGCCTTTCCTGGCGCTCCGTCACTATTCCCGGCATGATGCCGAAGCCGGACCTCCTGCCGCTGACCGGCGGCTACCGGCGCACGCCGGTGATGCAGATCGGCGCGGACGTCTTTTGCGACACGGCCGTCATCCTGCGCCGGATCGAAGCGCTGCGCCCGGAGCCCAGCCTCTTTCCCGGCGGCAGCGAGGGCGTCGCCACGGCGCTGACGTGGTGGGCCGACAAGGCGGTGTGGTGGCCGCTGCTCGGCGTGCTCGCCGATACGATCAGCGACAAGATCCCGGCCGACTTCGCGGCCGAGCGGAAGGCCTTCGGCTTCCCGCTGGCAAAGGAGGACGTGCGCCCGCTGATCCACCGCCACCTTGCCCAAGGCGCCGCGCATCTCGGAACGCTGGCCTCGATGCTGTCGGACGGGCGCTCTTTTCTCTTGGGGGATGCGCCAAGCCTCGCCGATCTTGCCGCTTATTCGTTCCTCTGGGTGCTTAAGGACCAGGGCGGGGCTGAGGCAGAGGCGCGCCTGCCGCTCCAACCGTTGCGCGCCTGGGCGGGGAGGGTTGAGGCGATCGGCCATGGGTTTCCGTCGCCGATGAGCGCGGAGGAGGCGTTGGCCGTTGCCTTGAACGCGGAGCCGGAGACGCCGGATTTGCCGGCCGACGGCGATCCGTCGGGCTTGGCGGCAGGTCAGGACGTGATCGTCAAGGCCGACGACACGGGGCGCGATCCAGTTCAGGACACGCTGGTCGCCGCCGACGCACGGGAACTGGTCATCCGCTCGACCCATCCGAGGGTCGGCGAAATCAACATCCACTTCCCGCGCGTTGGATTCGACGTAGTCGTCGCCTGACGGGCCGCGAACGCGCACTGGCATCGGCCCTAACATTTGAGGATACGCGGCAGCCGGATGAGGGGCGGCGCAGGTGGCGAAGGGTTAGGATTGTTGCTACTACTCCGCCGCCATCGGAAGCGCGGAGGCCCGGCTGCCGAAGCCGGCTTCCTGGAGCTTGCGCAGCTGGTAGAGCACGCTGTCGGTCTTCAGTTCGACCATGTCGTAGGTGACGACCGTATCGACGGGGATGTCGCGCAGGAGCTTGGCTCCCGGCAGCAGGCCGAGCGGCACCGCTCCTTCCGCGCGTGCGGTCTCGTAGTCGTCGTTCAGCGCATAAACGGTGGAGCCGCCGCCGCCGTCGAGGATTTCGCCGGCCTTGAGCGTGCGCTTGGCGGCGGAGAACACTTCCGTGACAAGACCGAGCTTCGGCACGATGGTGGGGTGGCGGAACTCCACGGCGTTGACGATGGAAAGCGGGATCTCGTTCGTCACCAGATGGTAGGGGGTGTACATGTTGTAGTAGCCGTCCGACCCCGTGACATCGAGGTATTTCAGGTCCTCGCGGATCTGCTCGTGGCCGGTATAGACGCACAGGAAAACGCCGGGCGTCACGGAAAGGTCGAAGTCGATTGCACCGTCCGGCTTCTTGATCGGCCTGGCATAGTCCACCACGCCGCGCCGGTTGAGGATGCCGCCTTCGCTCTTGGGCCGGAACACTTTGGCGATGTCGTTCACGCCGGCGACCGGCCCGTGCATGCCGCGGATGTCGGCGACGAGGCCGGTGTAGTTCGAGATGCAGGCCATCTCGATCATGGTCTTGGTGGCGTCGCGGAAGGTGGTGAGGAAGTGCGGGTTGACGCCGAGTGCGCGGGCCTCTTCCGCCAGGCTTTCCGGCGTGGCGTAGCGGTCAAAGTGGGCGATGGAGGAGGGCGCCTTGCCGACCGCGACGATCTCGAAGCCGAGCGCGGCATAGCGGTCGTAGAACTCGGCGATCAGCCCCGGCTCGTCGCCGGAGGACACGGTGTAGCAGACGCCGGCGCTCTCCGCCATGCGGTGCAGGACCGGCCCGACCACGACGTCGGTCTCGACGTTGAGCATGACGATGTGCTTGCCGCACTGGATCGAGTCGAGCGCGATCCGGGCGCCGAGTTCGGGGCTCCCCGTTGCGTCCACCACGACATCCACGGGAAGCCGCGGCAGGAGTTGCGCGTCCTCCGTGACTACGGGTTTGCGCGCGCGGATGGCGTCGGCAGCGGTGCCCGCATTGTTGGTCACGACCACCTGGGCGGGATCATAGCCGCACAGCGAAAAGGCGCGCCTGGCGCGCTCCACCGACAGGTCAGAGATGATCGCGTTGCGGATGCCGCGCATCAGCCCGATCTGGCAAAGCGCACCCGTGCCCATCCGGCCTGCGCCGATGAAACCGACCTGGATCGGCCGGTCCGCCGCATGCCTGCGGTCCAAAGCCTGCTTGATCACCTGCTTGCTCCTCCAGAGATAAGAATGATCGACGGTTCGCCGGCTGGCCGGGACGGTGAAAGCCGCCCGTCTCCGCTCACCCCATGACTCGTTTCAGCCGTTCGGCGGCGTTCGCGATGTGGGTGCGCATCGCCTCGGCCGCGGCGGCGGCGTCGCTCTTCCCGATGGCATCCGCGATTGCCGCGTGCTCGGCGATCGTCACCCCTTTCACGTCCGGCTGGTAGTAGGTCGGCGGGTACCAGATGCCCACCATCGTCTGGATCGTCGAGGAGATGCTTTGCAGGAGCACGTTGCCGGCGATGCGCGCGATCTCGATGTGGAATGCGTTGTCGGCCGCCATGAACGCGCCGTGGTCGGCGCCGCTCCCCGCCATGCGGGCATTGAGCCCAAGCAGCCGCGCCAAGTCTGCCTCCGTCCGCGCTTCCGCAGCCCGGCCGGCGCAGTCGGTTTCGACCAGGGTGCGCACCGCGACCAGATCGCCCATGTTGCGCTCGCCGAGCAGCAGGCCCCAGCGGAAAGCCCCGGTGAGGATGCCGGCCGTGGGCTCCCGCACAAAAGAGCCTTCGCCGACGCGGGCTTCCAGCGCGCCGAGCACGACCAGGCTCTTCACGGCCTCGCGCACCGTCGAGCGGCCGACGCCGAAACGCTGCGCCAGTTCCTTCTCCGAGGGGATCATGTCGCCGGGACGCCAGACGCCCTGCATCATCAGGTGGCCAATCGCGTTGACGATCTCCATCGGAAGCGTGCCGCGCGCGATCGGCTGGATGCGCTCGGCCGAGATGCCGGCCTGGCTCCGCGCCTCGGCGAGGTTCCGGCGCCCGGTCCGTGCGGGACTTGGCGCGGAAAGCGGCTCCTGCCGCGCGGGCAGCCCTGTCACCGCCGCGCCGCTCATACGGTCGCGCCGATCTGCCAGGGCGCAAACTCGTCGTCGCCGAAACCCATCAACTCGCTTTTCGTAGGCTCGCCTGAGGCGACCGCAAGAATCTTCTCGAAGATCCTGACGCCGCAGGCTTCCACCGTGTCACTGCCGTCGGCGATGCCGCCGCAGTTGATGTCCATGTCTTCGGGCATGCGGTTGTAGAGGGGCGTGTTGGTGGCGAGCTTGATCGAAGGCGTCGGCTTGCAGCCGAACACCGAGCCGCGGCCCGTCGTGAAGCAGAGCACGTTCGCCCCGCCCGCGACCTGGCCGGTGGCGGAAACCGGATCGAAGCCCGGCCCGTCCATCACCACGAGGCCGCGCGCCTCCACGGGTTCCGCATAGCGCACGACGTCCACAAGGTTGGTGCTGCCCGCCTTGACGACCGCGCCGAGCGATTTTTCCACGATGTTGGTCAGGCCGCCGGCCTTGTTGCCGGGCGAGGGGTTGTTGTCGATCTCGCCGCCATTGGCGCGCGTGTACTCCTTCCACCACTCGATCCGGTCGAGCAGCTTCTGGGCCACGCCAGGGTTGACCGCGCGCCGGGTGAGCAGGTGCTCGGCGCCGTAGATCTCGGTCGTTTCGGTGAGGATCGCCGTGCCGCCGTGGCGCACCAGCATGTCGGCAGCAAAGCCCAGCGCCGGGTTGGCCGTCAGCCCGGAAAAGCTGTCGGAGCCGCCGCATTGCAGCGCCAGCTTGATGTGGGCGGCCGACACCGGCTCGCGCCGCGCCTGGTCCACCAGGGGCAGCAACTCCCTGACCCGCCTGATGCCCTCCTCGACCGTCTTGCGGGCGCCGCCGGTTTCCTGAATCACCAGCGTCTTGAACTTTTCCGAAGGCTCCAGCCCTTCGGCGCGCAGCAGCGACGAAACCTGGTTCGCCTCGCAGCCGAGGCCGACCATGATCACCGCGCCAAAATTCGGGTGCCGGGCATAGCCCGCGATGGTGCGGCGAAGCAGGTCCATCCCCTCGCCCTCGGAAGCCATGCCGCAGCCGGTCTTGTGGCCGAGCGCCACGACGCCATCGACGTTGGGATAGGCGTCGAGCGGCGATTCGCCGGTCAGCGGGTTGCGGCGGAAGGCTTCCGCGATGTAGCGCCCGGTGCCCGACGAGCAGTTCACCGAGGCGATGATCGCGATGTAGTTGCGGGTGGCGACGCTGCCGTTCGCGCGGACATAGCCCTGGAACGAGGCGGGGTCGTTGACGTAGTTGGTGGGGCGCGTCTCGGTTGCCGGGGCGAAGTCGCGCTCGAACTCGCCCAGCACGCAGTTATGCGTATGCACGTGATCGCCTGCGGCGATGTCGCTCGCCGCAAACCCGATCACCTCGCCATAGCGGCGGATGACCTGCCCTGCCTTGATCGGCTTGGCCGCGAACTTGTGGCCGCGCGGAATGGAAGCGCGAAGCTCGACGCCGCCGACAACCATCCGCTCCGCCAAGCGGTCGAGCGCCACAAGGACGTTGTCGTTTGCGTTGAGACGCAGAACCGGGGACCGTTCCAACACTTGGGACATCGCATTCGCCTACGTAGAGCAAAGAGATTATCCGGTTATCAGACAACCTGACATCTGGCTACAGAAAAGGTCGGATGTTCCGCTCAACAGCTTGTCAAGGGCACCCTGGTGGAGAGCGGAAAGGCTGGTGGTCTGCGCTTGCAGCCGAGCGTCGCTGCTGGCCCAGGGCTATTACTTATGACCTATGATGCAGAACCGGGTACGGCGCCGGCGACCCCGTCCCCCTTGTGGGGAGGGTGCGGG